>NZ_BAGK01000221.1 GCF_000308795.1 Nocardia thailandica NBRC 100428
TCTACGCCGACTCGGGCGATCCGGACGAGGCGCGGCGCTGGCTGCGCCGGGGCGCGGACGCCGACGATCCGGACGCGATGTTCCAGCTGGCCGTCCTGCTGCGCCGCGGGCTCGGCGCCGCGCGGCCGGAGGTCGCCGACCCCGGCGACCCGGCCCCGGCGGGCGAGCCGCACGCGGAGTCCGAGTACTGGCTGCGCCGCGCGGCCGATCGGGGCCACCCACAGGCGCTGGAATTCCTGACCCGGCGGTGACCGCCTCCCGCGGCGCGGCGGGGAAGACGAGGCCCGCGCCTCCCCCTCCGGGCGCGCGGGCAGGTCAACCATAGACGACCACATGGTCGTCCGGTTGCCCCCAATTCTCCGGGCGCCGACGCCGCCCCGAACCACCTTGACCGGCAGGCGCTTTCGTCACGACGGCGCCGAAACCTGTCGGTGGGCGGCGGTATGATCGAAAGCGTGTTCGAGGGATCGGCGGATGTCGCGCCGGTTCCCATCGAGACGGGAGGACACGATGCACGCACTCGCCACCGCACCCCTCATCACCGAGGCCTACCGCCCCCTGGAGAAGCGCAGGCTGCCCGCGGGCAGGCCGCGCTCCTGGTACGTCATGCACAACCGCAGGCTCAAGGCCATGCGGCTGACCATCGCCCTGCTCGATTCGGGCGTCTACCTGCCCGGCCAGGCCACCAACGGCGTCATCCGGCACGCCGCCGAACAGATCGACATCCACCCGCCGTCCGACGCCACCTGCCGGCTGGTCCGCACCCTGCTGCGCTACAGCAGGGGGTGACGGACCTACCGGCTGCTGCGGCGGCTCTTCTTGCGCGGCGGGGGCAGCAGGCCCTCGGCGCGCAGGCGGGCGGCGTGCTCGGCCAGGGCCTCGACCAGCGGGCCGACCTGGGCGACCTCGGGCTGCACGTCGACGCGCAGGCCGAACTCGATGGCGGTCTCGGCCGTCTTGGGGCCGATGCACGCCACGATCGTGCGTGCGTGCGGCTTGCCCGCGATGCCGACCAGGTTCCGCACCGTCGAGGACGAGGTGAACAGGACCGCGTCGAAACCGCCGGTCTTGATCATCTCGCGGGTCTCGGCGGGCGGCGGCGAGGCGCGCACCGTGCGGTAGGCCGTCACGTCGTCGATCTCCCAGCCGCGTTCGCGCAGGCCCTCGGCGAGGGTCTCGGTCGCGATGTCGGCGCGGGGCAGCAGGACCCGGTTGACCGGGTCGAACACGTCGTCGTAGGGCGGGAAGTCCGCCAGCAGGCCCTCGGAGGACTGCTCGCCCGACGGCACCAGCTCGGGGTTGATCCCGAAGGAGCGCACCTTGTCGGCGGTCGCCTCGCCCACGCAGGCGATCTTCACGCCCGAGAAGGCGCGCGCGTCGAGGCCGAACTCGGCGAACTTCTCCCACACCGCGCGCACGGCGTTGGTCGAGGTGAACACCACCCACTGGTAGCGGCCGTCCACCAGGCCCTTGACCGCCCGCTCCATCTGGGCGGGGCTGCGCGGCGGCTCGACCGCGATGGTCGGCACCTCCATCGGGATGGCGCCGTGGGTGACGAGGCGTTCGCTCATCTCCCCGGCCTGGTCCTTGGTGCGCGGCACCAGCACGGTCCAGCCGTAGAGCGCCCGCGACTCCCACCACGACATCTTCGACCGCTTCTCCACTTCCTTGCCGACGGTGACGACCAGCGGGCCGACCAGCTCGGAGGCGGCGTTGTTCAGCGTCGCCAGGGTGGCCTCGATGGTGCGCTGCTGACGGGTGGTGCCGCGCACGGTCACCGCGACGGGCGTCTGCGGGGCCATGCCGTGCTCCACCAGGGCGCTCGCGGTCTCGGCCAGGTGGCCGGAGGTCGCGTGCAGGACCAGCGGGCCCGGCGCGGCGGCCAGCGCGGCCCAGTCGGCCTCGCCGCGCACGTCGGCCTCGGTGTGCCCGGAGCCGAGGGCGATTCCGGCGTAGCTGGGCACGGCCGAGCCCGTCGGCAGGCCGGGCAGCACCTCGAAGACCATGTGCGAGCGGGTGACGGCGTTGACCTCGTTGATCACCGAGTCGGTGGTCAGCGGGTCGCCCGCGACCACGCGCACCACGTCGTGGCCGTTGCGGGCCTCGGCGATGAGGGTCTTGGCGACCTCGGCGGGCTCACCGAGCGCGGGCCGCACGTCCACCGGGTGGTCACCGTTCTCCTCGACCGGCACGCCGGCGCCGATCAGTGCCAGCACGCCCTTGTCGACATCGGGATCGGTGAACGCCAGGGTGGCCCGTTCGAGCACCTCGCGCGCACGCACGGTCAGCAGGGCCGGGTCGCCGGGCCCGGATCCGACGAAAAGGATCCGACCGGGTTGCTTCTTGGTGGCTCGGCTGCTCATCGGCTGTTCTCCATCGGGCTGGAATGGTTGAAGTCTGGGGTGGGCGCGGCCGGATCGGCGTCGCTCAGCAGCTCGCGAGCACCCAGATCCAGCAGTTCGCGCGCGAGGGCGCGGCCCAGCGCGTCCGCGTCCTTCGGCGCGCCGACGATCGACGCGCGCAGCACGTCCGAGCCGTCGACCGCGGCGGCGCAGCCGCGCAGCGAGAGTTCGTCGAAGATGCGGCCGTCCTCGTCGATCGACTCGACGACCTCGGCGAGCGCGCCGACCGGCGCGGTGCACCCGGCCTCCAGCTCGGCCAGCAGCGCCCGCTCGGCGACCACCGCGGCGCGGGTGGCCGCGTCGTCGAGCCCGGCCAGGATCTCGACCAGGGCGTGGTCGTCGCTGCGGCACTCGACCGCCAGCGCGCCCTGCGCGGGGGCGGGCAGCATCTGCACCGGCTCGAGCGCCTCGGTGACGACGTCGAGGCGGTCGATCCGCGACAGCCCGGCCCTGGCCACCACGACGGCGTCCAGTTCGCCGCCGCTGACCTTGCCGAGGCGGGTGTCGAGGTTGCCGCGGAGCGGCACGATGTCCAGACCGAGGCCGAGGGCCGCGAGCTGGGCGACGCGGCGCGGCGCCGAGGTGCCGACCTTCGCGCCCGCGGGCAGCTCGCCGAGCACGAGTCCGTCCCGGGCGACCAGCGCGTCGCGGGGGTCCTCCCGGGGCGGGACGGCGGCGATCGTGAAGCGCGCGTCCGGCGCGGTGGGCAGATCCTTGTAGGAGTGCACAGCGATATCGATACCGCCCGCGGCGAGCTCATCGCGCAGAGCGGAGGTGAACACGCCGACACCGATCTGGGCGACCGGCTCGGCGGACAGGTCGCCGGGGGTCTTGACGACCACCAGTTCGGCGGGCTGACCGGCGGCGATCAGCGCGTCACGGACGTGGCCGGACTGGGTAAGGGCCAGCAGGCTGCCGCGGGTGCCGATCCGCCACGGCGCGCGGGTGCCGGTTGTCTCGGAATCGCTCACGGTGTGTTCCTGCGTCGTCGTCATGGTTTCTGTCCCTGGTCGTCGCCGAGGTGCCCGGCGGTGAAGTCGTCGGCCAGCGCGATCTCGCCGTCGAAGACGAAGTGGGCGGCGCCGGGACCGGTCGCGGCGATCTCGGTGACCTCCATCGGCGCCGCGACCGCCTGCACCGCGCCGGGCTTGAGCTCGAACAGCTCCCGCAGCGCCTCGGCGTAGGTGTCGCCGCCGGGGGTGGAGGCCAGCTGCTTGACCCGCACCGTCGGCGCGTGCAGCAGCTTGTCGACCACCCGGCGCACCGTCCGCGCGACCTCGTCGCGGGCCGGGTCGGTCAGGTCGGGCAGCCGCGAGTCCAGGCGGAGCAGTTCGGCTTCCACGACCTCGGCCGCGCGCTGGCGCAGCGCGGCCACGGTCGGGGTGACCTCGGCCATGCGCTGGCCGGTCAGGTACTTGGCGAGTTCGTCGGCGACGATCGCGCGCGCGGCGGCGGTGTCGTCGGCGGCGGCGCCCGCGGCGGGGTCGCGCTGCAGGGACTCGATGTCGATGACCGCGACGCCGGGCAGCCCGGCCACCGCGTGCTCGACGTCGCGGGGCAGGCCGAGGTCGCAGAACACCAGGGTGCGGTCGGGGGCGGTGCGGGCCCGCTCGGCCAGCGCGCGGTGCGTGTCGGCCAGCGTCACCACGGCCCCGACCGCGCCGGTACAGGTGAAGACCACGTCGGCCTCGGCCATGACGCGGGTGAGCTCGGACATCTCGACGGCCTCGGCCGCGACGCCGTGCAGGGTCCGGCCGGTCTCGGCGAGCCGCTGGGCGCGATCGAAGGTCCGGTTGACCACCTGCACGCGGCCGATGCCCGCCCGCGAGAGGTGCGCGACCGCGAGCCCGCCCATGGCGCCCGCGCCGAGCACCACCGCGGTCTTGCCGGTCAGGTCGCCGACGACGCCGCGCGCGCGATCCAGCGCCACCGACACCACCGACGCGCCCGCGCGGTCGATCCCGGTCTCGGCGTGCACCCGCTTGCCGACCCGCAGGCCGGTCTGCGCCAGCTCGTGCAGGGTGCGCCCGACGGCCTGCTGGCTGTCGGCGCTGGCGTAGGCGCTGCGGATCTGGCTGAGCACCTGCTGTTCGCCGACCACCATCGAGTCGAGGCCGCTGGCGACCGCGAACAGGTGCTCGGCGGCGGCCTCGCTGTAGCGGACGTAGGCGTGCTTGGTCAGGTCCGACAGGGGCAGGCCCGAGTGCTTGGTGAGCATCTCCCCGACCTCGCCGAGACCGCCGTGGAAGGCGTCGACGACCGCGTACACCTCGACCCGGTTGCAGGTGGAGACGATCATCGCCTCCGACACGTGGCTCGAGGTGAGCAGGCGGTCGATCAGCTTCGGCCGGTCCGACTCGCTGATGGCCACCTTCTCCAGCACCGACACCGGTGCGCTCCGGTGCGAGATGCCGACCAGAAGAACGCTCATGGGGTGATCACCGATCCCTGGGTACTCGGCGCCGTCGCCGAGTGCGGCGCCCTGGGCGCGCCGCGTCGCTGCTGCCTGCCGCCGCGGGTCGCGGTGACCTGCGCGGGATGTTCGAGAGCGGTATGTGTGGGCACCGGGGGCACCCGGCGCGCGATCCGGCCGGAGACCGCCTGGGCGACCTCGGCCATCGGGGGTGCGTCGGCGTCGTTGCGCGAGGCGTCGAAGGACAGCATCTGCAGTTCCATCGCCAGGTCGACCCGGCGGATCTCGACGTGCGCGGGCACGCTCAGCTCGCACGGCGCGAAGCTCAGGATGGACACCAGCCCGGCCGCGACCAGCTGATCGCAGACCTCCTGGGCGGCCTCGTCGGGCACCGCGAGCACGGCGATCGTCGGGTCGAGCGCGCCGACCCGTTCGGCGAGCAGCGCGGTGTCGGCGACCTCGAGGCCCGCGTAGTTGCGGCCGATGATCTGCGGATCGTTGTCGAAGATGCCGACCACGGTGAAGCCGCGCACGCCGAAACCGCCGTAGCCGACCAGGGCGCGGCCCAGATTGCCCGCCCCGATCAGCACCACCCGATGTCCCTGCGACAGACCGAGCACGTCCTCGATCCTGGTGCGCAACTTCGCCACGTCATAGCCGACACCCCGGACTCCGTTGGGTCCGAGGAAAGAAAGATCCTTGCGCAGCTTCGCCGAATTGACACCCGCCGCGACAGCGAGTTCCTCACTCGATACGATGGCAACACCCTCGTCGGCCAAGACGGCGAGAACCCGGAGGTAGGTAGCCAGGCGAGTCACGGTGGCCTGGGGAATGTCCCGTTGAAGAGCCTTGCCGGAGGCGCCACCTGGCGTCTCGTGCTGCTCTGTCACGTCGTCGGCTCCTCGGTCCGGGCCTGATCGCGCCGGAGAATTGGTGAAGGGGTCATGCTGACCCGGCCACCGCCGCCGACTTACAGGTCGGCGGTGCGGATCGCGTGCCACCACCGTAACCGCTTGTGCAGGCGTTCACAAAGTCGGTGAAATGCGCCTCATTTTCGGCCGTGACCTCCCACAGCGGGGAAAACGGACACCATTCGTCAGGGCCGGCGGCTCAGGTCGGCCCGCAAACGGGGTTCGTCGACGTCGAAATAGCTGTGTTCGCGGCCGTCCAGCAGCACGACGGGCAGCCGGTCGCCGTACTCGGCGCGCAGGCCGGGGTCGGTCGCGGCGGCCTCGTCGACGTCGACGGTGCCGGGCTCGAGACCGAAATCACGACAGATCTCCCGCAAATGCGCGAGTGCGGTGGTACACAATCCGCAGCCCGCGCGGGTCAGCAGGGTGACGGTGTGTGTGGGATTCGTCATGGGCCTTATTCAATCGTCTCTCACCCGGCCCGGCTTGTCGGCCGATCCGGTTACTGTGGACATGTTCACGCGACTAGCGGAGGGTACTGGTGCCGGAGCGTTCGAAGGTGGATAGGTCCGGATTCGTCGCCGGCCGTTTCGGTGAGTTTCCGGTGCGCTGGTCCGAGCAGCTGGCGCGGTTCCCGCGCAGCCCGTTCGGGCCCAGCGAGGAAGAGCTGCGGGCCAACCTCGCGGGCGAGGCCAGCGCCGACGCGGCGCTGTCGCTCCACGCCGACGAGCTCGCGGCCGAGCCCGGCGAGGACAGCCCCGAGATCCCCCGCGACCTGACCGCGGCCGCGTTCTTCGACGTGGACAACACCATGGTCCAGGGCGCCTCGATCGTGCACTTCGCCCGTGGCCTCGCCGCGCGCAAGTACTTCAAGACCTCCGACCTGGTCGACGTGGCCTGGAAGCAGGTCAAGTTCCGGGTCACCGGCAAGGAGAACTCCTCCGACATGGCCTCGGGCAAGGAGAAGGCCCTGTCGTTCATCGCGGGCCGCCCGACCGCCGAGCTGACCGCGCTCGGCGAGGAGATCTACGACGAGATCATCGCCGACAAGATCTGGCCCGGCACCCGGGCCCTCGCCCAGATGCACCTCGACGCGGGCCAGCAGGTCTGGCTGGTCACCGCGACCCCGGTGGAGCTCGCCCAGGTCATCGCCAAGCGCCTCGGCCTGACCGGCGCGCTCGGCACCGTCGCCGAGAGCGTGGACGGCCGCTTCACCGGCCGCCTGGTCGGCGACATCCTGCACGGCCTCGGCAAGGCGCACGCCGTGCGCACGCTCGCGGTCCGCGAGGGCCTGAACCTGAAGCGCTGCACCGCCTACTCCGACAGCCACAACGACGTCCCGATGCTGTCGCTCGTCGGCACCGCGGTCGCCATCAACCCCGACTCCGACCTGCGCGAGGTCGCCAAGAACCGGGGCTGGGAGATCCGCGACTTCCGCACCGGCCGCAAGGCCGCCAAGATCGGCGTCCCGACCGCCCTCGCCCTCGGCGCCGCCGGCGGCGCCGTAGCCGCCGCCGTCACCCGCAAACGCGGCTGAGTCGCCGTCCGGCCGAGACTGCCACAGCCCAGCCCGGCCCTGGCGGCACGCCGGTTCCGGGCCGCCGAGCGAGCCGAGGTGGCGGCCACCCTCGACCACGGACCCGAACCCACCCGCCCGCGCCTACCGATGTCCCCACGAAACGCGGGCGGGATTGCGCCACGAATCCGACCCGCCCCGAACAGGCCGACCCCGAGGAGTCCCGGCGAGCGAAGCGAGCGTCGCGGCCGCCCCAACGGAAACGACCCGAGACCATGCGCCGAAGGCGCGAGTATCGGGTCGTTTCCGTCGGGGCCCGAAGGGCCGCGACTCGAGCGCGCCAGCGCTCCACATCTCAGCCCAGGACGGCGTTTCGGCGCTTGGCCAGGAGCTTGTAGAGGGTCTGCTGGATGGTTTCGCGGACCTGGTCGGTGACCTCGAACATGGTCATCGGGTCGTCGGCCTCTTCGGGCGCGTACCCCGTGGTGGCGATGGGTTCACCGAATTCGATGTACCACTTCGACGGCATCGGCACGGCGCCGAGCGGGCCGAGGTGCGGGAACAGCGGGGTCACCGGGAAGTACGGCAGACCGAGCAGGCGGGCCAGCGGCTTGATGTCGGCGAGCTTGGGATAGATCTCCTCCGAGCCGACGATCGAGCACGGGATGATCGGCACGCCGGTGCGGACCGCGGCGGAGACGAAGCCGCCGCGGCCGAAGCGCTGCAGCTTGTAGCGGTCGGTGTAGTTCTTGCCGACGCCTTTGAAGCCCTCGGGGAACACGCCGGCGACCTGCCCGGACCGCAGCAGCCGTTCGGCGTCGGGGTGGCAGGCCAGGGTGTGGCCTGCCTTGCGGGCCAGCGCGCCGAGGACGGGCAGTTCGAAGATGAGGTCGGCGGCGAGCAGGCGCAGGGCGCGCTGTTCGGGGTGCTTGTCGTGGATGGCCAGCTGGAGCATGAGGCCGTCGAGGGGGACGGTGCCCGCGTGGTTGGCCACGATGAGCGCGCCGCCGGTGGCGGGGATGTGCTCGATGCCGTCGACCTCGACCCGGAACCAGTACTCCGACAGCGGGCGGAGCGCGGGCAGGATGAACGTCTCGAGCAGGTGCTCGTCGTAGCCGAATTCGTCGACCTGGTAGTCGCCGGTGAGCCGGCGGCGGGCGAATTCGGCGGTCTTGGCGATCTGGCCCGCGGCCGCGTCGCGCAGGAGCTCGCTCAGCGACTTGGCTTCGGGGCGCGGCATGCCCGGCCTGCGGTCCGACAGTGCGGTCACCGGACTGGGCTGCTGCGGCTGTTCGGGCCATCGCCGCGGGTTCGGGCGGGGCCGTGGTTCGACGCTGTTGACGTCGAGCCGGATGACTTTCGCTCCCTCGTTCATGTATGCGCTCCCGTACCGGCCCCGATGAGGCCGAGCAGTTTGTTTTCTGCGGCGTCGATCCAGGACGGATCGAACACGGGTCGCAACGCTGCGCCCGCAATGTAGTCGTCGAACGCCTGGACCGTGGTCCAGCGTGGGGTGAAGCCGAGTTCGGTGCGCATCCGGGTGGTGTCCAGACCGCAACCGAAGTGGAAATAGTCGGGTTGCTCGGTGCTGAAGCCGCGCATCACCGGGCCCATGAAGGTGCGCCCGACGGTGCGGAAGACGACGAACGGCACCGGCGCCACGATCCGGCCCGCCCGGCGCACGGCCTGCGAGAGGGCGAGGGCGCCGTCACCCGCGACGTTGAACGTGCCACCCGGCGCGCGCAGCGCGGCGTGCACGAGCGCGGCGACCGCGTCCTCCTCGTGCAGCAATTGCAGACGCGCGTCCCGTCCGAGCACGGTAGGTGTCACCGGAGAACGCAGATATTGCACACCGCGTTTCGCGACCCGCGGGCCCACGATCGGAGCGAATCGGAGAATCGACGCGGAAATATCGGGCCGACGGCGCGCCAATCCACGCACCAGCCCCTCGATATCGATCATGTCGCGCGCAAACCAACCGGCCGGTGGAGTTCGCGCGCCCATTTCCTCGGTGAATTTCGCCGGGTCCTTCGCGCTGCACCCGTAGATCGCCGACGACGAGCGCACCACCACCCGCCGCACCGACGGCGTCTTCTGGCAGACCGCCAGCAGCTGCATGGCGCCCAGGACGTTGAAGTCCTTCATCACCGCCCTGCCGCCACCGGCGGGCGGGCGGACCAGCACGGCCGGATGCACGACGGTGTCGACGTCGTTGCCCTCCACGACCTTGCGGATCAGCGGGTTGCGGATATCGGCCCGGACGAACTCGGCGCGGCCCATGCGCCTGCGCAGCTCGCGTCCGGGGGGCATGGTGTCGACGGCGATGATCCGTTCGATACCGGGCTCGGCGGCGAGCCGGGACACGACATTGCCACCGAAGAAGCGGCCGGCGCCTGTTACCAGCACCACCTTCGGTGTGTGTCGATCACGTGCGTCGGTACCCGACGACCCTGTCCCCACTCGAGCCCCCATTTCTATTTGTCAACCCCGGGTACAAGAGTAGCCGCCCGCACCGGGAACACCATGAGGTTCAACAAGGATTTAACGATGACACTGCTCACTGCCACAAACGGCGAATGTGCAAAACCTCACCATTTCAAAACGAGAGCCCGCCTCCTCCGACGCGGGAGGGGCGGGCTCGTCGCTGGCACGCAGGCTTACTTGCCGAGTTTGCGCCGCTGAACACGCGTGCGGCGAAGCAGCTTGCGGTGCTTCTTCTTCGACATGCGCTTGCGGCGCTTCTTGATCACAGAACCCATAGGGTTTCCTCGCGTTCTCTCTACTCGGCATACACACGCGGTGTCGCGTGCGTCGTCTTGCGGCCGCCGCACACTTCGACACCACGAAACGGCGCCACCGGCGGCGGACACGAACCGAGGGTTCATGCTACCGGGGCACCATCACGGCGGCGAAACCGCCCTGCACCACCTGGGAGTGGGGCTCAGCCCGCGTCGAAGTAGGACGTCTCCAGATAGTCGTGGACCGCCTTGGCGTGGACGCGGAAGGAGCGTCCCACCCGCACCGCGGGCAGCTCGCCCGAGTGCACCAGCCGGTACACCGTCATCTTCGACACCCGCATCAGCGCCGCCACCTCGGCGACGGTGAGGAACTGCGTTCCGCCCCCGATCACCGATTGCGCCTGCGGGGGCACGGGTCTCGGTCCGGATGGGCCGGAACCTCCACTCGCGCCCGGTGAATTGTTTGCAGACATCTTGTTCGAAGACATCATCGCACCATTGACCTCCGGCACGTCCGCGCCGCCGGCTTCCCCACCGGCGGAACAGACACGCACGTGCTCCTCCGAGCTTAGCGTGACCAGTGGGATTACTGCGACGGGTGTGAGAAATCCGGTTTTCAGGGCCGGTACCCGACCGTCATTCGTTCGACGCGCCCTGTTCGGCAGATCGTTGCCTGGATGCGTGCAGCGCCTCCAGGAACGCCGAGCGCAGACCGCCGCGCTCGAGCTCCCGCAACGCCGCCGCGGTGGTGCCCGCCGGGGAGGTGACCGCGGCCCGTAGATCGACCGCGCTCTGCCCGGTCTCGTCGAGCAGCGCCGCCGACCCGATCATGGTCTGCACCACGAGCTGGGTGGCCACATCGCGCGTCAGCCCCAGGCTCACGCCGGCGTCCACCATCGCCTCGACGACGAGGAAGAAGTACGCCGGGCCCGAGCCCGACACCGCGGTGACCGCGTCCATCTGCGATTCGGCCACCGTCACCACCTTACCCACGGTGGCCAGCACCTCGCCGACCTGCTCGAGCTGCTCGGCGTCGGCGTAGCGGCCCGGCGCGAGCGCGCTCATGCCCTGCCCGACCAGCATCGGCGTGTTCGACATGACACGCACTACCGGGAAGCCCGCGGGCAGCCGCGCCTCCAGCCGCGCGGTGGTGACACCGGCGGCCAGCGAGACCAGCACCTGCTCGCGGCCGCTGTCGAGGTCGGCCTTGCTGAGGTCGAGCAGCACCGCGTCGACGTCACCCGGCTTGACCGCGACGACCACCAGGTCGGCGCCGACGACGGCGTCGGACACCGACGGGGTCACCCGCACCCCGAAACGCTCGGCGAGCTGCTCCGCGCGCGCGGGCGCCGTCTCGACGACGACCAGGTCCTTGTTGGCCCGCCCGGCCTCCAACAGCCCGGCGATCAACGCCTCACCGATGCGCCCGCCACCGACCACCGCAATTCTCGTCATGGGGGAAA
>NZ_BAGK01000220.1 GCF_000308795.1 Nocardia thailandica NBRC 100428
GGCACCGGATGCGCCTCCAGTTCCAGCTGGTGGAAGATGGATTCGGCGATGTTGTTGTTACCGCGCCAGTCGGTCGCGCGCTCGGCGTGGGTGAACTGGTCCATGTAGTGCCCGCCGCACTCGCGCGCCAGCCGCTGCGCCTCGGTGTACATGTCGGGGGCGCGCTCCACGAAATGACAGCGCCCGCCCTGCGCCTCGATCAGCGCGACCTTCTGCGGGGAGGTCTTGGCGGGCATCACGGCGACGAAGTCCAGGCCGAGCAGCTTGGCGAAGTACGCCTCGCTCACCGCGGTCGATCCCGAGGACGCCTCGATGATCGTGGTGTCCGGCCCGACCCAGCCGTTGCACAGCGCGTAGAGGAACAGCGACCGCGCAAGCCGGTGCTTGAGGCTGCCGGTGATGTGGGTCGACTCGTCCTTGAGATAGAGCCGCACCGGCCACGACGCCGGGAGCGGATAGCGGAGCAGGTGCGTGTCGGCCGACCGCTGCGTGTCCGCGTCGATCAGGCGGACGGCGTTGTCGACCCAGTCGCGCGGGGTGCTGCGATCGCAGTACTGCACCGGTCAGCTCCCGTCCTCGTCTCCCCGCAGGCGGGCCCGCAGCTGGGCCTTGTCCTGCCTGCGCCGGGCGTCGACGACGGCGATGTCCTCGTTGACCTTGGCACGCAGCTTCTTGAACAGGGTCAGCGACAGCGGCATGGCCACGATCAGGGCGAACAGTACCGCGATGATCAACGGCACCTCGACCCCGACGAGCTTGGCCACCAGCACGATGACCGCCGCGATGACCACGACCAGGCCGAGCCGAGCCACGGTGTACAGCGCCAGGTTCCGGGCGAGGCGCTTGCCCGCACCCGCCGCCGGACCCTGCTGACCTGTCGTTTCACTCACCCGATCACCCTAACTCGCGCACCGGAGGCGCTCCCGCCTCCCCCACGCCCGAGGCGTGCGGTTCCTCCGTTTTGTCTATTACTTCCTCTTTACCAACAGTAGGTGGTTCGACTACGTGGGGGTCGCAGTGCGACGATGGCGCCAACTGATGAGGGCACTGTCGAGAACGGAGAGGTTAGCTATGACTGCGATCACCGTCGGCGGCCAGGACACCCTGCTGACACCGGGCCAAGTGGCTGCGTTGTTCCACGTCGACCCCAAGACCGTGACCCGCTGGGCGCATGCCGGGCGCCTCGGTTCGCTGCGCACCCCGGGTGGGCATCGCCGGTTCCGCGAATCCGAGGTCATGCAGTTGCTGAAGTCGCTCACCACCGAGGCGACCCCCCGCTGACTTCCGCCGACGGCCGCGGCCCGGGTTTCGCCCGGGCCGCGGCCGTCCGCGAAGAATTCACCTTTTCGTCACCGATGCGCGCCTTGCGCGAACACGGCTACTCTCTTCATTGAGGAGGTGGCGACGTGACGTACCTGGTAGCTCTCATCGCGATCACGGCGATCGCCGTGCTCTGCTGGAAGGCCTTCGGCCCCCGACCGGGCGGGCCCTCGGCCCCGCCGACGGGCCGCAAGCCGATTCTGGGACCGGACGACGACCCCGATTTCCTGTGGCGACTGTCCCGCGAACGCCGTGACGGACCCTCGGGCCCGAACCGGCCGGACGGTTCGTGACGCCGCACACACACCCCGGTGTTTTCCCCAAATAGCCCGGTGGATAACGTAATACGGTGATCGATCTGCAGCAGACCTCCGCTCCCACCACCTGGCGCGACGCTGACGGTGCCGCAGTCGGATTCACCGAGGCCAGGGCCGCCTGGGTCGAGGCCGCCCACGAGCTGCTGGTGGAGACCGCCGGTCGTTTCAACAACTTCGTCGTCAACACCGATCTGGCCGAACAGATCCAGGAGCGCTCCGGCATCCGCACCCGGGTGAAGTGGCAGCACTGGCTCTCGGTCGTGCTCGACCGCGTCACCGAGCGCTGCCACCGCGACAACGAGCCGCCGCTGAGCGCGCTGTGCGTGCGCAAGAACCAGACCATCGGCACCGGCTACCGCTACATCCTCGAGGTGGCGGGGCTGCCGATCCCCGACGACCTCGAGATGCACGCCGCCGCCGCCCGCTGGCAGTGCTACCAGCACTACGCCACCGACCTCCCCGCCGACGGCGGCCTGCCGACGCTGCCGCCGAAGGTCGCCGCCGTGCGCAACCGCACGTCCGAGCAGCTCGCCGCCACCGAGGCGGCCGCCGAGCCCGCGCCCCGGCAGACCGCCACCTCCCGCGCCCGGGTGACCACCCCGAAGCCGGAGGTCGTCCGCAAGCCGGTGTGCGTGGAGTGCTACATGGAGCTGCCCGCCAGCAAGGTCTGCTACTACTGCGGCTGATCGCGAGGCGCCGGTCGCCCGGCGCCAGGTGGAACATGTTCTAATTTGTGGGCGGATCGACCACATCAGGAGGACGTGATGGCGACAGGGCAGCGCGTGAGCGGCCGCGGCGTCGGGGCGGCACGGCTGTCCACCGCCCGGTTCGGCCGCCGCGTGAACGACACGACCTCGGTGCCCGCGGGCCGGATGGTCGAGCTGCCCGGACGCGGGCGCACCTACCTCGTCGACATCCCCGGCCCGGCCGGCGCGCCGACCGTGATCCTGCTGCACGGGCTGGTCACCACCGCCATGCTGAACTGGTTCCCGGCCCTGGCCGAACTCTCCCAGCACTACCGCGTCGTCCTCTTCGACCAGCGCTGGCACGGGCACGGGATCCGTTCCCCCCGCTTCGATCTCGACGATCTCGCCGACGACGTCGCCGCCGTCGCCGCGGTGACCGGCGCGGACCGGCCGATCCTGGCCGGGTACTCGATGGGCGGCATCGTCGCCCAGTCCGTGGCGCACCGCCATCCGGACCTGGTCGGGGGGCTGGTGCTGTGCGCCACCACCTACCGGTTCCGGGAGAAGATGCGGGAGCGGCTGTTCCACGGCGGCATGGGACTGCTGGCGGGCGCGGTCGGCACGACGGCGGGCAAGCGGGTCGCGCGGCTCGGCGCCCGGTTGCCGCATCTGCCGCAGATCGCGTGGGAGCCGGGACGGATGGACCGGTGGGCGCTGCGGGAACTGCGCACGATCAACGGCTGGGCGATGACGCGGGCGATCGCCGAACTGGGCCGTTTCGATTCCTCGCCGTGGCTGGACACCCTGACGGCGCCGACGGCGGTGGTGATCACCACCCACGATCGCGCGCTGCCGGTGTACCGGCAGCTGGAGATGGCGAAGATGATCGCGGGGGCGGAGATTTTCCTGGCACCGGCCGGACACGCGGCCTGCGTACTCGAGGCGGACGCCTTTGTCCCTGTGCTCCTCGAGGCCTGCGCGGCGGTCGCCGCCCGGCGGGAGAACTGACGCGCGATCAGCGCTGGGCGTGGGCCGCCTTCAGCAGGATCGCGATGCTGTCGTGGACGGCGGCGGCCATCCGGTCGAGATCGGGGACGAGGTCGCGGCAGGCGATGAACCCGATGTCGAGATCGCCGTTGGCCGACAGGACGGTGACGTTGAGCCCGGCGCCGTGGAACACCGGCCCGAACGGGTACATGGCCTCGACCCGGTGCCCGAGGAAGTACAGCGGCAGCGGCGGCCCCGGCACGTTGGAGATCACCAGGTTGTGCACCACCGGGTGCCGTTCGGCGAGATCGAGCGAGGAGTAGGCCCGCACGGCGAGCCGGAAGGTGTTCGGCGGCGCGTACTTCGCCCAGTCCTGCAGGAAGTCGGCGCCGATCAGGTCGTGCTCCTCCTTGGCGCCCCGGTTGGCCGCCGCGATGAGGCCCAGCCGTTCGACGGGGTCCTCGACCTCGGTGTAGAGCTGGGCGAACAGGGTGGAGACCTTGTTGACGCCGCGCTCGTGCCGTGACGTCGCGTGGGTGGAGACCGGCACCGAGGCGATGAGCGAGGTCGGCGGGAGTTCGTCGTGGTCGAGCAGGTACTGCCGCAGCGCGCCCGCGACGACGGTCAGCACGACATCGTTGACCTTGGCGCCGAAGGCCGCCCGGATCTCCTTGATGTCGGCCAGGTCCGCGGTGGTGAAGGCGATGGCGCGGCGGGCCGTGATGGTGCGGTTGAACGGGGTGCGCGGCGCGGTGAACGGCAGCGCCATCCCGCGCTTGCCGACGCGACGCCGCTGGACGAGCCCGCCCAGTTTGCGCACCGTCTGTGGCACCATGCCGACCATCCCCAGCCTGCCCGGCAGCCGGACCAGGCCCTCGGCCGCCAGCCGGATGTCGTGCGGAGTGCTTGCCACGGCGGGCTTCTCGGCCGGCGGTTCGGGATAGCGCACGCCCGGTTCGGCATCGCACAGGTACATCATCATGTTGGTGCCGGTGATGCCGTCGACGGCGGCGTGGTGGTACTTGGACACGACGGCGACCCGGCCGTCCGCGAGTCCCTCGACGACGGTCATCTCCCACAGGGGCCGGTCGCGGTCCATCGGCCGCGCGGCGATCTCGGCGACCAGCTCGGCGAGTTCGCGGTCACCGCCGGGGGCGGGCAGGCCGTCCCGGTGGACGTGCCGGTCCAGATCGAAATCGGTGTCCTCCACCCAGACCGGGTGATCCAGGTCGAAGGGCACGTGACGCACGCGCCTGCGCATGGTCGGCACCAGGGGCAGGCGCCGTCCCAGTTCCGCTTTCAGCGCGGCGAAGCTGTAGTCGGTGCCGTCGGCGGCCGGATCCAGGATCAGCAGCGCGCAGACGTGCAGCAATTGGGTGTCGGTCTCGAGATACAGGAAGCTGGCATCCAGCCCGGTCAATCGTTCCATACCCATAGCCTATTAGAACACGTTCTAGTTTTCCGGTCGAGCGTGCTGGGAGTTCGGTCACAGACCGACCGGTGTGCAGCGTTCGTCCGCGGCGGAGCGGGCTCAGCGGCCCGGATGCCGCAGCTGTTCGGCGATCGAGCGAACCCTCGCGAGAGTGATTCCCGTGCGCTGTTCGACCGCGAGCGGATGCTCGGTCGGTTCCAGTTCCACCGTCGGCCGGATGCCGACGGGCCGGCTGTGCACGCGCGTCTTCAGGTTCACCGTGGCGGGCTCGTAGAGCGGCAGTTCCGTGGACAGCCAGCCGAAACTGGGCGGTTCCTCGGCCCGGGCCGGGTCCTCCCACATCGTGGTCATCCGGTCGAAACTCGCGCGGCTGACCGAGACCCACACACCCCACTCGAAATCCTCGTCGGCGTCGGTCACCGGAAGCACGAGCCGGCCGCGCACGAAGAAGTGCTCCCCGCCGATGACGCACTGCTCCGACCCGAGCACGTGGCCGGGGTCGTCCGCGAATTCGGGCCGCCAGTAGGCGGGCGCCGGGCTGCCGTACGCGAACGGCAGCTCGCCGTGGTCGGCGCCGCAGCGGGTGCAGAGAGAGGTCGGATCACCGGACATGCCGTCAGGGTACGGCGGCGAGCGCGCCACACTCCGCCGCCACCTTGCCCGGCGGCCCCGGCCTGCGCCGCTCGGCCACCAGCGCGACGACGACGCGCGCCGGAACGGACACGCCGAAGTCGAGACAGTCCTCCTCCCCGACCGCGATCAACGCCGCGCGCAGATGACCCGCGACATCGTCGACGCCCTCGGCACCTCGTGGTGGAAGTCCAACGCGGTGTCGTCGTCGAAGCGCCGTATCCCCCAGTGCCCCTCCGGTTTTCTAACAGGAGTGTCCGACGGAAAGGTCAGTCGGGAGTCCGGAGTCGTAGATCGCCAACACGTCCGTCGCAGCCCGCAGCGTCCGCACGACCGACTCGGCGGGGGACGCCAGCAGCTGTGGATAGTCGACCTCGCCCAGGCCCGGGGCGGCCCGCCACGCGAGCCGTTCACCCGCCAGGGAGAACTCGGCGGCCACACCATCCTTGTTGCCGCGCGGATCCTGGCGATGCCACGCCCCGCCCAGATACACGGCGATCAAACCGTGCAGGACGTGCCCGTCGCCGTGCGCGAGACGCTGATACAGAGCGCGGTGGGTATCCCGCAGATCCGCAGCACGGCGGCCAGGAGATGGGATTTGGCGTAGCAGAGGCCGACTCGCTCCCGGAGCACCTCGGACGCGGTCAGGGTGACGCGCGGATCGCGGGCGTCGTAGGAGTGCGCTATCTCGTCGCGGACCCACTCGTAGGCCGAGCGGGCGAAGGCGGTGTCGTCGGCCGCCCGCCGGCGCAGGCCGCCGGCGAGGTCGAGTACCGCCGGGTCGTCGAGCTGGACGATCTCGTCCCCGCCCAGATACCGCGACGGGGGCAGCGCCGACGGAACGAAGGGACGACTCACCTCCGTCACTGTAGCGGCCCGACGACCCGCGCCGTGCCGGTGGCCGCGAGCAAGAGCGCACCGCGTGGCGGGGACCGGACCCCCGATGACACCGGGCGGCAGGGCGTTTCGACGGTCAGCCGTCGAGCGTGTGCTCGGGCTGGCAGACGTGCAGCGGGGACGGGAGATACCGGACGACGGCGTCCAGGATCGGCGCGACGTCGTCGCTCGCGGGGGCCGGGTCGCACAGCACGGGCGCCGCCTCGCCGAGGTGGGTCAGGCGGCGGACCCGGTCGGACAGGTCCGCGGCGCAGAGCTCGCGCGGGCCGGGGGCGGCGATGCCGTCCTGTTCGCAGACGGCGTCCACCAGGTCGCGATACCGCCGTTCGGCGACGGGCCAATGCCCGCCGAAGAACTCGGCGGCCAGGGGCGCGAGCGCCCACATGCCGATCAGGTCGATCACCCCGGCGAACTCCGCGCCGACCCCCATCGGGCTGTGCAGGAGCAGCGGCACCGCCCCGCGGATACCGGCGATGGTGCGCACGCACCGGTCGACGTCGGCCGCGGCGTGGTCGATGTCGGTCACCAGGCACAGCCGGGCGACCTGATGATCGTCGGCCATCCGCAGGATCGCTTCGAGCCGGGGTTCGTGCCGGCTCGCGGCGTGCGCGAGCGTGACCACGCCGTCCGCGACCCGGATGGCGCGCTCGAGGTCGGCGCTCGGCGCCCGGGCGGACAGTTCGGCGAGGTGGATCGTGTGCTCGACGCCGTCGACCGACCACCGGATCGGGCCGGGCCCGGCGCGTCCGCCACACAGCCTGCGGCGCAGGCGACCCGTCTCGTCGGGGTCGCCGACGAGCGTGACGTTGCAGATCGTCCGCGGGTCGATGGCGGCGGCGCCCATCGGTCCTCCAGATCGCCTCGAGGTCGTGGCCTGCGGTGGGTGACGCGGTCCACCGTAGCGGCCGCGGCGGTGCGGCGGTGCGGGTTTCGCCACCAAACTAGAACGTGTTCCTATATCGTCGGCCGTGTGCAGAAAGAACAACGCCCCGCGGTAGCAGGCTGGTTCACTGCGGACGACGGCGCGGTGCGTCTCGAGGGAAGTCGCTGCGACGTCTGCGGCACGCCGTACTTCCCGCGGAACACCCTCGCCTGCCGCAACCCGCAGTGCGCGGCCCCCAAGGACGGCTCCGAACTGGCCGACTACCAGTTCTCCACCCGCGGGCGGATCTGGTCCTACGCCGACGCCCGATACAAGCCGCCCCCGCCGTACGTCTCCCCCGACCCCTTCGAGCCCTACATCGTCGCCGCGGTGGAGCTCGAGGTCGAGAAGATGGTGATCCTCGGCCAGGTGGTGCGCGGCATCTCCGTCGACGACCTGGCCGTCGGCATGCCGGTGGAACTCACCGTCGGCGTGCTCTACGAAGACGAGGACGCCGAACACACGGTATGGATGTGGAGGCCCGTCGATGCCTGATCGCGATATCGCCGTCCTCGGTGCCGGGATGCACCAGTGGGGCAAGTGGGGACGCAACTTCGTCGAATACGGCCTGGTCGCGGCGCGCGCCGCGCTGGCCGACGCCGGGATCGACCACCGCGACGTCGGCTACATCGCCGGCGCCGACACCATCCGCAACGGCTACCCCGGCTTCGTCGCAGGCGCGACCTTCGCCCAGGCCCTCGGCTGGTCCGGTGCGCGGATCTCCAGCAGCTACGCGGCCTGCGCCTCGGGCGCCCAGGCCATCGCCAACGCGCGGGCCCAGATCCTGGCCGGGCTGACCGACGTCGCCCTGGTGGTCGGCGCCGACACCACACCGAAGGGCTTCTTCCAGCCGGTCGGCGGCGAACGCCGCGACGACCCGGACTGGCTGCGCTTCCACCTGCTCGGCGCGACCAACCCCATCTACTTCGCGCTCTACGCGCGCAGGCGGATGGCGCTCCACGGCGCGACACTCGAGGACTTCGCCGCGGTCAAGGTCAAGAACGCCCGCCACGGCCTGAACAACCCGTACGCCCGCTACCGCAAAGAGGTCTCGGCCGAGGACGTCGCCGCCTCGGCCATCGTCTCCGACCCGCTGCGCCTGCTCGACATCTGCGCCACCAGCGACGGCGGCGCGGCGCTCGTGCTGACCTCCATGGACTACGCGCGCAAGCATGGCGTCGCCGAACCCGTCCGCATCCGGGCACTGTCGACCGTCACCCCGACCTTCCCGAAGACCGTGCTCGACCTGCCGGACTTCGCGACGGACTCCGCCGTTGCCGTCGAGGCACCCCAGCGCCCGTTCCGCTCCGCCCTCGCCGACGCCGCCTACGAGGAGGCGGGCCTCGGCCCCGCCGACCTGTCGCTGGCCGAGGTCTACGACCTGTCCACGGCGCTGGAACTCGACTGGTACGAGGACATCGGCCTCTGCGAGACCGGCGGCGCCGAGGAACTCCTCCGCAGCGGCGCGACCACCCTCGGCGGCCGCGTGCCGGTCAACCCCAGCGGCGGCCTCGCCTGCTTCGGCGAGGCCATCCCCGCCCAGGCCATCGCCCAGGTCTGCGAACTCACCTGGCAGCTACGCGGCCAGGCCGACGGCCGCCAGGTCACCGACGCCCGCGCGGGCATCGCCGTCAACCAGGGCCTCTTCGGCCACGGCTCCGCCCTCATCGCCACCGTCTGATCGCTGTCTCACGAAAACCCGGGCCGAGCCCGGGTTTTCGTGTTTCCGCGACAGCGTGGGCTGCCCGTAGACCGCGCGGCAACGGTGATTGTCGGTTGCGTCGTGAAGTATGCGGTTCATGAGTTACGACCTCCTGGTCTGGGACGGCCCCCGACCCGACAATGCGCAGGATCTGCGAGACACACTCGACAAGATCGGCGAACGGCATGCGCGAGACAGGAAGCCCGACGCACCCAGCGCGACGATCGCGGAATTCGTCGCGGCCCTTCTTCGCCGCTGGCCGGACGTCGAAGTCCCTGGCAGCCCCTGGGCGGCCTCGGGGACGGGGCACGCAGACGGCTCGATCCTCGATGTACATATCCGGTGGGGTCGCGAGCACGAGGTGTCGGAGTTCGTCGCCGGGTTGGCGCAGGTGTTCGGCCTGGTCTGCTTCGACTGCCAGCAGGGAGAATTGCGGCCCGAACCGGTGCGCTGAGGCACACCGCCTCGCTCAGCGATTCGAGCCCACTCCCCAGCGTCCCGGCCTACCGCTCGGGCCGATGCACCCGCTCACGAGCAATACCGACTGAGGCCGGTACCGCCCGACGCGCGGGTCGAGCGCTTCTACGACAGTCCGGCGTAGCTGTGCAGACCCGAGATCACCATGTTGATGATGAAGAGGTTGAAGAGCATCGCGACGAAGCCGGCGACGTTGATCCAGGCGGCTTTCGTGTCGCGCCAGCCGGAGGTGGCTCGGGCGTGGAGGTAGGCGGCGTAGAGGACCCAGGCGATGAAGGAGCAGGTCTCCTTGGGGTCCCAGCCCCAGAAGCGGCCCCAGGCGGCTTCGGCCCAGATGGCGCCGAGGATGACGCCCGCGCCGAAGAGGGGGAAGCCGATGATGGTGGTCTTGTAGGCGAGCTGGTCGAGGGTGCGGGCGTCGGGGAGCTTGCGGGCGACCGCGCCCCAGAAGTTCGGGGACTCCTCGCCCTCGGGCTGGCGCACGCGGTACAGGAACAGCAGGCTCGCGATGCCGGAGACCAGGAACACGCCGGAACCGATGCTGACGATGGTGACGTGGATCGGCAGCCAGAAGGACTTGAGCGCGGGGACGACGGGGGCGGCGTCGGCGTAGAGGACGGTGCCCGCCAGGAACATCAGGATGAGCACCGGCACCAGCAGGAAGACCCACATGGAGCGGTAGCGCTGGTCGCGCAGGAAGACCAGGCCGATCACCACGGCGGCCGCGGTGGCCATCATGACGAACTCGTACATGTTGCCCAGCGGGAACCGGTGGGTCGCGAAGCCGCGCAGCACGATCGCCGCGATGTGCAGGACGACGCCGACGAACAGCACCGAGAACGCCATGTTGCCGAAGCGCTCGGCGCGCGACGGGCCCGCGGGGGTGACCACGCGGCCGGGCAGGTTCGGGTCCGGCGCGGGGCCGCCCGCCATGGCGGGCTCGCGCGCGACGATCTGCTTGGTGCGGGCCGAGGCGTACTGCACCAGCAGCAGCACCGTGGCCAGCGTGTAGATCGCCATGGCCGACATGAAGGCGAAGTCGCTGTAGCGCGACAGCGTCTCGTCGATGGGCATCAGTTCTCCGTTCCCGCGTCCAGCAGGCGTGTCCGCAGCCGGCCGAATTCGCCGCCCCAGCCCGCCTGATCGGTTCTGGCCAGCCCACCCAGCTCTACTACGGTGCGTCGTTGATCCACGGTACTCCCCCCGTCCGCCTCGGGGTACGCCCGGATCCAGATCCGGCGGCGCTTCACCAGCAGCGACACCAGCAGGCCCGCCATCATGGTCAGCGCGGTGATCAGCACCCACTGCTGGGCGGGATCGTGCGAGACCTGCAGGTTCACGAATTCCTTCGCGCCGTCGAAGGTGACCTTGGTGCCGTTGGGCAGGGTGGTCGACTCGCCGGGACGCAGGTTGACCCGCGCCTCCTTGGCCAGCCTGCCCTGCTTGATCATCTCGGGGTCGAGCGCGAACAGCGACTGCGAACGGCCCGTGTCGAGGCCGGTGTTGCCGCGGTAGATGTCGACCGCGACGGCCGGGTCGTCCATCCGGGGGAAGGCCGAGGTGAGCAGGCTGCCGTGGAACAGCGCGGTCGGGGCGAACAGGCCCTCGATCGCGATCTGGTTCTTGGTGCGCTCCTCCTCCGTGGCGTACATGCCGCCGGGCGGGTCGACGCGCAGCACGCCCGAGGACAGGAAGGTGCGCGCGTCGTCCGGGCGCCACTGGATGGTCTCGGTGCGGGTCTGCCCGTTGGGGAAGGTGACCGTGAACGTCGGCGCGAAGCCGTGGCCCTGCAGGTAGACGCGGTCACCGGCGACGCGGAGCGGATGGTTGACGGCCAGCTCGGTGCCGCGCCAGGTACCGGTGGTCAGGTCGTCGCCCGCCTGGTACTCGATGTTGGAGGTGAACATCTCGGCCTGGCCGGTCGCCAGGTAGTCGGCCTTGAAGTCCTTGACCCGCACGCACAGCGGGGTCATGCCGGTGCCGTCGTTGACGTTGCCCGCGCGGAAGGAGTCGAACGCCGCGGGCGAGGTCGAGCAGAAGCCCGGCCCGTTGTCGGCGATCACGATGACGTTGCCCTCGTACCCGAACAGCTTGCCCACCGCGATGGCCACCAGCAGCCCGCACAGCGACAGGTGGAACACCAGGTTGCCGACCTCGCGCAGGTAGCCCTTCTCCGCCGACAGCGTCACCTCGCCCTCGCGGGTGCCGGGGCGGACCTCGGTGCGCCAGCCACGCAGCTTCGCCCGCGCCTCGTCGACGACCCGCGCGGCCGGGGTGTCGACGGTCTCGCGGGCGTGATGCGGCAGGCGGCCCAGGTTGCGCGGCGCGGGGACCGGCGGGGTGCGCAGGGCGCGGAAGTGATCCCAGGTGCGCGGCAGGATGCAGCCGACCAGGGAGATGAACAGCAGCACGTAGATCGCGGTGAACCAGAAGCTGCCGAACACGTCGAACAGCTCGAAGCGGTCCATCCACGGCCCGAGGGTCGGGCGGTCGGCGATGTACTGGTCGACCTTCTGCGCGTTCAGGCTGCGCTGGGGCAGCAGCGCCCCCGGGATCGCGGCGAGGGCGAGCAGGAACAGCAGCACCAGCGCGGTGCGCATGCTGGTCAGGCCGCGCCAGCCGTTGCGGACCAGCGCCCAGGCGCGACCGAGCGGGGACTGCCGGTGCGGGGGCTTGGGCGCGGGGGTCTCGGTGGGGGAATCGGTGACGGTCATCAGATCGGCAGAACTACCTCGGAGACGAAGGAGTCGCGCACCCACGCCACGAACTGGTCCCAGGCCCCCGTGACCAGTGCGACGCCGACGGCGACCATGAGCAGACCCCCGGCCACCTGGATGGCCCGGGAGTTACGGCGCAGCCAGCCGACGCCGCGCAGGGCGCCCGCCGAGCCGAAGGCCAGCACCACGAACGGCAGTCCGAGGCCGAGGCAGTACGCCACGATGAGCACCACGCCGCGCACGGCCGTCGTGCCCTCGGTACCGGCCGCCACCGCCATCACGCCCGACAGCGTCGGGCCGAGGCACGGCGTCCAGCCGAGGGCGAACACGCCGCCGAGCAGCGGCGCGCCGAGCAGGCCCGCGATGCGGCGCGGTTCCATGCGGGTGTCGCGCTGGAGCGCCGGGATCAGGCCGATGAAGGCAAGGCCCATGACGATGGTGACCACACCACCGACGCGCTGCAGCAGCTCCCGGTTCACGTTGAGCGTCTGGATGACGCCGAACACGGTGGCGGTGGCCAGCACGAACACCACCGTGAACCCGGCGACGAACAACCCGGCGGCGCCCGCCACCCGCATCTTGCCCCGGCGCGCCTCGGTCTTCGTGGCCGAACGCGCCTGGCCGACCGTGGCGGGCGGCGCCTCGGCGCCGACGAGCCCGGCCAGATACGAGAGGTAGCCCGGCACCAGCGGGACCACACAGGGGGAAGCGAACGACACCAGTCCCGCCAGCAGACAGGCACCCAGCGCCAGCAGCAGCGGACCCGAGGCCGCTGTCTGCTGGAAGGAATCTCCGACTGCGGCGAGAGGCATCAAATCAGTCCTCGCCCGCCTCACGCTCGTCGCGCGGCAGCGAGAGCTTGCGCTCGGTGTCGGCGGCCTCGCTCGGATCGAAATCCAGCAGGCCGGCACCGGCGACACTGCGCGGCACGGTGGCGATTCCGGCCCAGCGGTCGTCGACCGCCCAGCCCGCGCCTACGCGGCGCGCGCCCTGGCGGGGACGGCAAGCACTCAGGTTTCCGGGACGACGGGTACGGGTCACAGCTTCTCCTCGGAGGCGATGCGCTCCACCACGGGCTGTAGGTCCTCGGCCAGTAGGGAGCGAAGGTAGACCGCGGCGACCCGGTGCTGACGATCCAGGATCAACGTGGTCGGGATGACACTGGTCGGAAAGTTCCCGCCGAGCGCTAGCAGTGTCCGCATCGACGGGTCGTAGATGGACGGGTACTCGATCTTGTTGTCCACCACGAAATCCTGGGCCTTGTCCTTTTGCGGATCCCGCACGTTGATGCCCAGAAATGCGACGCCCCTGTCCTTGGTCGCCGCGTACACCTTTTCCAGCGCGGGTGACTCGGCACGGCACGGACCGCACCACTGACCCCACAGGTTGATCACCACGACCTGATCCGGGAAGTCGTCGACCGAGACGGTCTTCCCATCCTTCATCAGGTCGGGGCCGGACAGTTTTCCGATCGTCCCCCGTGCGGCGGGCGGATCGTAGAAGATCTCCGTCTTACCACCGGGTGAGACGAATTCGAAGGTGCCGCCGCCGGTTGCTACCGCATCGGTACCACCCGCACAGCCGGCCAGTGCCGCGACGACCGTGAGCCCGGTCAGCGCCGCGAGGATCGCCCGCAGCCGATGGCCGCGGGCGGGTCGAACGTGGGATAGCTCGCTCATGCGCTGAGCCAACCGGCATGATCGGGGCGGCCTGCGTGGTTACGCAAGCTACCGCCTCCGGCCGCTGACCCGCTCATGCCCCGTGCACCGACGGGTCCGAGGCCCCGGCGGGCTCGGAGTAGACGATGTCGACGAGGGTGTCGCCCTGGTAGACCAGCGAGGTCAGCGAGGCGAGCGAGCACTGGCGGGTCCGCGGGTCGTGCCACAGGCGCTGACCCTGCAGGAACCGGCGCAGCGTCCACACCGGCAGCTGATGGGAGACCAGCACGGCCTCGTGCCCGGCCGCCTCGACGCGCGCCTTGTTGACCGCGGCCAGCATGCGGTGCGCGATCTGCAGGTACGGCTCGCCCCAGGACGGGGTGAACGGGTCGCGCAGCTTCCACCAGTGCCGCGGCTTGCGCAGGGCGCCGTCACCGACGGAGACCCGAAGGCCCTCGAAGGTGTTGCCCGCCTCGATGAGGTTGTCGTCGGTGCCGACGATCAGGTCGTGGGCCGCGGCGATCGGCGCGGCCGTCTCCTGGGCGCGCTGCAGCGGGGAGGCGATCACCAGGGAGATGTCGTGGTCGGCCAGGGACCGGGCGACGGCGGCGGCCTGCGAACGACCGGTCACCGAGAGGCTGAAGCCGGGCAGCCGGCCGTAGAGGATGCCGTTGGGATTGTGCACCTCGCCGTGGCGCAGTACGTGCACGATCGTTTCGACGGTCGACGGGTCGGCCTCGACGGTCGGTGGGGTGGCCACGGCGTCGAGAGCTGGCTGGTCGGCTTCGGAGCTCACGCTGAGAATCCTTCGGGGGTTGCGGCCGCGGCCGCATGCGCGGCGGCGGGCAGAGCGGCGGCGATTCGGTCGAACGCGTCCTCGTCGAGCGCCGCGGAGACGAACCACGCCTCGTACGCGCTCGGCGGCGCGTACACGCCCGCGTCGAGCAGCGCGTGGAAGAAGGCGGGGTAACGCCAGGTCTGGCTCGCTTTGGCGGCGGCGTAGTCGGTCACCGGACGCTCGGCGAAGAACACGCTCACCATATTGCCTGCGAACTGGACCTGATGCTGCACCCCGGCCTCGGACAGCGCTTTCCCGAGCAGATCGCCGAGCCGGTCGGCGTTGCGATCCAGTGCCGCGTAGACCGCGTCGTCGGCGGCGCGCAGTGTGGCGAGGCCCGCCGCCACCGCGACCGGGTTCCCCGACAGCGTGCCCGCCTGGTAGACGGGGCCGAGCGGGGCCAGGTGGTTCATGATCTCGGCGCGACCGCCGAACGCCGCGGCGGGCAGGCCGCCGCTCATCACCTTGCCGAAGGTGTAGAGGTCGCCCGCCACGCCCTCGCGGCCGAACCAGCCCGCCTTGGACACGCGGAAACCGGTCATCACCTCGTCCATGATCAGCAGCGCGCCGTCGGCGGCGGTGAGTTCCCGGAGTCCGGCGTTGAAGCCGGGCAGCGGCGCGACCGCGCCCATGTTGCCCGCGGCGGCCTCGGTGATGACGCAGGCGATCTGGCCGGGGTGCGCGGCGAAGGCCGCGGCGACCGCGTCGAGATCGTTGTAGGGCAGCACGATCGTGTCGGCGGCCTGCGCGCCGGTGACGCCGGGCGAGGTCGGCAGGCCGAGAGTGGCCACCCCCGAGCCGGCGTCGGCCAGCAGGGCGTCGACGTGGCCGTGGTAGCAGCCGGAGAACTTGACGATCTTCGAGCGACCGGTGAAGCCGCGGGCCAGCCGGACCGCGCTCATGGTGGCCTCGGTGCCGGAGTTGACCAGGCGGACCCGCTCGACGGGGTCGACCCGGGCGGCGATGGCCTCGGCCAGCTCGATCTCGGCCTCGGTCGGCGCGCCGAAGGACAGGCCGCCGGTGGCCGCGCGCTGGACGGCCTCGACGACCGCGGGGTGGGCGTGGCCGAGGATCATCGGGCCCCACGAGCAGACCAGGTCCACGTAGGAGTTGCCGTCGGCGTCGGTCAGCGTGTAGCCCCGCGCCGAGGAGATGAATCGGGGGGTGCCGCCGACCGAATGGAAGGCCCGCACCGGGGAGTTGACACCACCGGGAATCACCGAAGCGGCCCGCTCGAAGAGCAGGCTGGACGTGGGCACCGCGGCCCCGGTCACGCGCGGAGGATAACTCACGACGTCCAGTGTCGCAGCCCCTCCGGGTGGACCGGACGAGAGGGGGGACCCGAGTGACCCAGACCGCAGCGACTTACCGGCGACACGCCCGACACGCCGCCGGATTCGGGGAGTAAACCCCCGTGGCGGGCACCTCGGCCGACGCGCCCGCGGGCACCCGGTTCGCGCGGAGAACCGGCTGCGCGAGGTCGGTCAGCGGCGCCACCGACCGGCCGGGACTAGGTGTACATGCACGGCACGGACGCGGACAGCGTGTGCAGCTGGCACATGATGCCGTTGTAGATCGCGCCCGAGCCGGTCTCGGGGGCGATCGCCACGACCTGCTCCCCCGCGGGCTCCAGCGGCAGGCCCGCGGCCTGGGCGGGCGCGGCGGCCAGGCCGAACGCGGCCACGGCACAGGCGGAAACGATGAGCTTGTTCACGACGTTCTCCTTCGCGCTCGCCCACCGTGGGCGAGCGTGACGAATGGTAGCCGGAACATGAACGGGCTCAAATGAATTCGTCGATGGCATCATGGCGATGCGGGGACGGTATCGCCGTACTGCGCGCGCGGCGGGACGGGCGGCGCGGGCGGCGCCGGTTCCGCGCGGCTCGCCAGCCGCGCCACCGCATCGATCAACAGGATTCCCCCGGCGACGACGGCGACGGTCGCCAGCAGCAGCCACGGCGGGAGATAGCGGGTCGCCTCGTAGCCCGGCACGTCGCCCGCGGGCGCGACCACGGTGACCAGCAGGCCCTCGCGCCAGGCCGGGACCGCGCCGGCCAGGCAGGCCAGGGCCACGACGATCTCGATCGGGGCAACCAGGATCCGGCGACTCATACCCCTCAGCCTAGGACGTTGGGCACCAGCACCAGGACGACGGTCACGATGGCGAACACCACCAGCAGACTCAGGAACACCAGGTCACGTCGTAGTCCGTGTGGCTGGTTGATCACCACGCGCATCGTTGCCTCCATCGCCCCCGGAGCCCACATCGTCCGGTCACCCGGACAACCCCTCGTCCGCTGTGACCACCCTCACCATACACGCCGGGATGGCGAGGTTGGCGCGCTACGTCCGGCTAGCCGGTGTTCACCGGCGGTTCAGCAGGAAGTAGCGAGTCGAGTCCGGGCGGTAACTCAGGTAGGCCGCGCCGACCGCGAGCACGCCCTGCACGATCGACGCCGCACCCGCCACGATCATCGCGACGCCCTGCACCGAGGCGAAGGCCAGCAGGGTGGCCACCGTGCCCATCGCCATCCAGATCGCGACCACGGTCAGCACCGTGCGCGCCCACAGCTTGCCCCGGCCCAGCTGGAAGGCGAACAGGGCGGTGAGGCAGGCCAGCCCGACCGCGAGCAGCCCGGCGATGCCGAACGCGAACGCCAGCATGAGGTCGACCGTGCCCTCGGGCACCGTCGGATCGGACTTGCGCAGGTCCTCCAGCATCGTGGCGCGCATGTCGCCGCGGGTGCCCCAGAGCACGGCGATGCCCGCCAGCGCCTGGACCACGCTGAGCCCGGCCACCCCGTACCAGAGCTGACGGGCGGTCCCGATGTCCTCGGGCATGGGCGGCTTCTCCGGCGCAGGCGGGACCTGGGGCGGCATGGGGGGAAAACTCATCGGCGGGTGACTCACAGCCAGTGCGCGGCCTCGGTGGCCCAATAGGTCAGCACGATGTCGGCGCCCGCCCGGCGGATGCCGAGCAGCGACTCGAGGATCGCGCCGCGGCGGTCGATCCAGCCGCGCTCCGCGGCGGCGGTGATCATCGAGTACTCGCCGGAGATCTGGTAGGCCGCGACCGGCACCGGGGAGCGGTCGGCCACGTCGCGCAGGATGTCGAGGTAGGACATGGCGGGCTTGACCATGACGATGTCGGCGCCCTCGGCGAGGTCCAGGTCCAGTTCGCGCAGCGATTCGCGGCGGTTGGCCGGGTCCTGCTGGTAGGTGCGGCGGTCGCCCTCGAGCGACGAGCCGACGGCCTCCCGGAACGGGCCGTAGAAGGCGGACGCGTACTTGGCGGCGTAGGCCAGGATGCCGGTGTCGATGTGGCCGACCGCGTCGAGACCGCGGCGGATCGCGCCGACCTGGCCGTCCATCATGCCGCTGGTGCCGAGCAGGTCGGCGCCCGCGTCGGCCTGGGCCAGCGCCATGTCGACGTAGCGGTGCAGGGTCGCGTCGTTGTCGACGGCGCCGTCGGAGCCGACGACGCCGCAGTGGCCGTGGTCGGTGAACTCGTCGAGACAGGTGTCGGCCATGACCACGGTGTCCGCGCCGACCTCCTCCTTCAGCGCGCGCAGGCCGCGGTTCAGGATGCCGTCGGGATCGCTGGCCGCGCTCCCGGTGGCGTCCTTGTCCTCGGGCAGCGGGACGCCGAAGAGCATGAGGCCGCCCACGCCCGCGGCGACCGCCTCCGCGGCGGCTTTGCGCAGCGAGTCCATGGAGTGCTGGTAGACGCCCGGCATGGAACTGATCTCGCGCGGCTCGTCCAGCCCGTCGGCGACGAACATCGGCAGCACCAATTGCCGCGGCTGCAGCGTGGTTTCGGCGACGAGCCGGCGCAGCGCGGGCGTGCGGCGCAACCGCCGGGGGCGGTCGAAAGCGGTCATATTCGGCACGATACGCCTGTCCGGAGGGCGCGGGCGCGGCCGGTGCCGGGGACCCGCCCGGCACGCTGTGGCGCATCATGGACGGTGTGTTCGACTTCACCGCACGCCCCGGCCGCCGGGTGGACGAGGCGGCCCTGCGCGCGGCCGCAGACGAGGGCAATCTGCTGGCGATGCTCCAGCTCGCGCACCTGCGCCACACCGCGGGAGACCTGCGCGACGCCGAGATCTGGTACACCCGCGCGGCCGAGGCGGGCAGCACGCCGGCCATGGTCGAACTGGGCGGGGTGCTCTACGAACGCGGCCTGGTCGGCGAGGCGATCGGCTGGCTGTCGGCCGCGGCGGGCGCCGGCCACCCCGAGGCGGCGCAACGGCTCGGGGTGCTCTATCTCGAGCGCGGCGACGTCGACCGGGCCGAAGAACAGTTCCTGCCCGCCGCCGAGGACGGGTTGCCCGAGGCGCTGTGCAACATGGGCGTGGTGGCGGCGCGGCGCGGCGATCACCACGCGGCGCGGCACTGGTACGAACGGGCCGCCGAGCGCGGCGATCCCACCGCGCTGCGCACGCTCGGCCTGCACGCCGCACAAGCCGGGCGGATGGAGCGGGCGGTCGAGCTGCTCACCGAG
>NZ_BAGK01000219.1 GCF_000308795.1 Nocardia thailandica NBRC 100428
GACGACGGCCGGGCGCGGAATTCATCGGCCCCGCGGCGACCCGCGTCTCAGGGCGCCTGCTTCTCCGTGCCCTCCCGTGGGGTCAGCAGGACGAGCGGGATCTCGCGGTCGGTGCGCTTCTGGTAGTCGCCGTACCCGCGATAGGCCGCGACGACCCGCGGCCAGAGTTCGGCGCGCTCCTCGGGCGTCGCGGTGCGCGCGGTCATCTCGCGGGCGGGCTCGCCGGGACGGGCCAGCCAGACCCGCGGATCGTCGCGGAGATTGAGGTACCAGGCCGGATGGATCGGGTCGCCGCCGCGCGAGGCGACCACCACGACGGTGTCGTTCTCGATGATGGGTGCCGTCAGCATGACCGACCGCCGCTCCCCGGACTTGCGCCCGGTCGTCGTGAGCTCGACGCTCGGCATGCCGAAGAAGCTGTCGCCGAGCCTGCCGCCGGTGACGGCGAGCAGGGCACGGTGCGCGGTGTTCATGGCCTTCAGCATCAGATTGCTCGGCATGTTCCCACCGTATCGGGCACTCGGCGGCGCGCAACCCGGTGCGCGCCCTTGCCGATCCGCCGCCGGGGGCGCAAGCTCGGAAGGACGGAACGAATCGACGCACACCGCCGAGAGGAGCACCGCCCATGACCGACCCCGCGGCCGCGCAGCCCCTGGACGCCGTCCCCGACGCCGACGCCGCCGAGCAGGCCCAATCGGTCTATCAGGACGCCGATCCCGACGACCCGGCCTTCGGCGACGCGGGTCCCACCGGCGATGCCGCCCTGGCCGAGGCGGTCAGCCGCGACGAGTGGTCGGCCGATCCCGCCGACGTGGCCGAGCAGCACCGCGAGGTCCCGCTCGACGACCGCGACGACTACAGCACCTCGGCCTGAGCCGGGCCGCTACGGCCCGATCTTCGCCCGCACGGCGGCGTGCAGCTCGCGCAGCCCGGACCGCTCGGTGACCACCTCGAGCACCCGCAGGCCGTGCGCGTCGCCCGCGAGCTCGGCGGTCAGGTCGGCCAGCCCGACCTGACGGTGCGGGATGCGGTAGGCCGCGCACAGGGCGGCCAGGTCCATGCCGTGCGGCGTGCCGAAGACCCGCTCGAACACGCCCGCGTACTGCGGGTCGCCCTGCTCGAGCAGTTCGAAGATGCCGCCGCCGTCGTCGTTGGCGACCACGACGGTCAGGTTCTCCGGTCGCGGTTCGCCGCGGCCGATGAGCAGGCCGGAGGCGTCGTGCAGGAAGGTCAGGTCGCCCATGAGGGCCACGGTCCGGCCGGGGTGGGCAAGGGCGGCGCCGACCGCGCCGGAGACGGTGCCGTCGATCCCGGCGACGCCGCGGTTGGACAGCACCCGGATGCCGGGACGCGGATGCGAGACCAGCGCCGCGTCGCGCACCGGGTTGGAGGCGCCGAGCAGCAGCTGGTCGCCCTCGCGCAGCGCGTCCATGACCACGGCCGCCACGTGCAGGCCGGTCGGCTTGGGATGGGCGCCGAGTTCGGCCCGGATGACCGCCTCGGCCTGCCGGTTCAGCTCGGCGCAGCGCTGGAGCCACGCCTCGCGCGGCGCGCCGGAGGTGACGGCGCGGGTGCCGGTGCCGACGACGTTGCCGGACACGTCGGGCCAGCGCGGGCCGGTGGTCAGCGCGTACACCGTGACGTGCGGGTCGGCCAGCACCTTCGACACCTGCCGGTGCAGGGTGGGCCGCCCGGTGATGATGGCCTGCTTCGGGCGCAGCAGCGGCAGCGCGAGCGGGTGCAGCGCGGGGCCGTGCATCGGGGCGGTGGGCTCGGCGACCGTGGGCAGTGCGGAGAGCTCGGGGCGCAGGCCCGCGCCGTGGCCGGAGATCACCACGGTGTCCGGGGTGAGGTCGATGTCGAGGGGGACGTCGAGGGTCGCGTACTGGGTGGCCGTCCACGGTTCGCCGGCCGGGCGGCCGGGCGGGGGCGGATCGGCCTTCAGCTCCGGGACGAGGGGCTCGCGCAGGGGGATGTCGAACTGGACGGGCCCCGCGTTGCCGGAGCGGGTGCCGCGCGCCGCGGCCAGGACCCGGCACACCGTCGAGCGCCACACGCTGTTCTGCCGCTGGTACGGCGTCTCCCCCGCCTCGGCCTCGGCCAGGCCGAGCCCGACCGTCGCGCGGACCTGGCTGCCGAACAGGCCGAGCTGCTCGACGGTCTGGTTGGCGCCGGTGCCGAGCATCTCGTAGGGCCGGTTGGCGCTGATGACGATGAGGGGCACCCGGGCGTAGTTCGCCTCGAGCACCGCGGGGCCGAGGTTGGCCACGGCGGTCCCGGAGGTCATCACGACCGGCACGGGCCTGCCCGAGGAGACCGCGAGCCCGACGGCGAGGAAACCGGCGGTGCGTTCGTCGATCCGCATGTGCAACCGCAGCGCGCCCGCGGCGTCGGCGGCCTGCAGCGCGAAGGCCAGCGGCGCGTTGCGCGAGCCCGGGCACAGCACGACCTCCCGCACGCCCCCGCGGACGAGTTCGTCGACGACCACACGCGCCTGCGCTGTTGACGGATTCACAACTCCCAGACTGTCAGACGCCGACCGCCCGGTCTCCCCCAGACCCTCGTTACTTCCGCCACGCCCGGCACGTGCCGCGCGCCGCCCCGCCCACGCCGACCCGGACGGAACACCTTTTTCGTACGAATACCGCAAACAAACCGCAATATCGTGCCGTCCGGACGGAACTCTCCCGGAAAGAGAAATCCGGTGGAATGCCGTGGCATTCCACCGGATTCACCGGTAGCGCGTCAGGACGCGGGCGCGGTCAGGTCCTTGATGCCGGTGATGGCCTCGATGATGTTGACCACGGCCGAGGTGCCGCCGTCGAGCGCGGAGCTGCCCGAGTCCAGGGTGCTGGAGCCGGCGGCCGAGCCGCTGAGCACGTCGGCCGAACCCAGCGACAGCTCCGCCGAGCCGGTCAGGGCGTCGGCCGAGCCGGTGGACTCGGCCGAGGCGACGGCGGCGGGGCCGAGGAGCAGGGCGGCGGCGGCCGTGGCGACACCGGCGGCGGCGAGGGTCTTGCGAGAGAACATGTGTGGAGCTTCCTTTCACGGCTGTGGCACGTCACGCCGTCTCGGCGCACCGGCAACGTTAGGAAAAGAAATTCGATAAATCCACCCGTTTCGTTTGTGCCGATGATCACCGTGAACAGTGTGAAAACGGCCCGTTCAATCGAGGTTACAGACCATTATGTTCCCGATCACATAGACCGATTCGCATAATGGCAATTGATCAGCTATTTACCACCGAAAAAGAAAGGGCGGCACACCCGGTGGGTGTGCCGCCCGAATCAGGCGCCGAGGGTCAGCCCGCGTGCTTCTGCACCAGGTCGCCCAGACGCGGCAGCGCCTCGATGACGTGCTTCTTGGCCGAGCCGCGCATCGAGGAGTACACCTTCTTCAGCGCGGGACGGGTGGACGCCTCGGCCCGCGCGTCGGTGACGGCCAGCAGAGCCTCGGCCACCTCGTCGGACTTGCCGGTCAGCAGGTCGGCGAAGGTGCCCGCGCCGCTGGCGGTGTACTCCGCCCAGAACGGCTCCAGCTGCTCGAGCAGCTTGGGGGCCAGCGACTCCAGCGCGTCGGGCACGATGGTCGGGCTGATCTTCTTGACGGCGGCGTAGCCACCCTTCACCGCCAGGCCGGACGCACCGCCTTTGTCCGAGACCTCGGCATCCAGAACCTCGACCGCGTCGGCAAGGAATGCCGGGCGCTTGGCGTCATCGAGCAGGGATTCAGACAGTGCTGCAACCACTTTCAGGTTCCTCCGGATTCGGTTCGTTGAACGAGCGGCTGCAACTATACGCACCGCCCGGCCGGGAGTCCCGGCGACCGCCCTACCTGCGGTTCATGGACATTCGACTACCTCGATCGCCGCGGCGTCAATGTTCTGTCGGTGCGCATTCCCGTACGGCATAACATCGGTGCGTGACGTTCAATCCGAAGCTGTGGCAGCCGGTACCTGGGTTCGAGGACCTGACCGACATCACCTATCACCGGCATATCGAACAGGGCACGGTCCGTGTGGCGTTCGACCGGCCGGAGGTGCGCAACGCGTTCCGCCCGCACACGGTCGACGAGCTGTACCGCGCGCTCGATCACGCGCGGATGACCTCCGACGTCGGCGCGGTCCTGCTGACCGGCAACGGCCCGAGCCCCAAGGACGGCGGCTGGGCGTTCTGCTCCGGCGGCGACCAGCGCATCCGCGGACGCAGCGGATACCAGTACGCCAGTGGCGAGACCGCCGAGACGGTCGACCCGGCCCGGGCCGGGCGCCTGCACATTCTCGAGGTGCAGCGGCTCATCCGGTTCATGCCCAAGGTGGTCATCGCGCTGGTGAACGGCTGGGCGGCCGGTGGCGGGCACAGCCTGCACGTGGTGTGCGACCTGACCCTGGCCAGCCGCGAGCACGCCCGGTTCAAGCAGACCGACGCCGACGTCGGCTCGTTCGACGGCGGTTACGGCAGCGCCTATCTGGCGAAGATGGTCGGCCAGAAGTTCGCCCGCGAGATCTTCTTCCTCGGCAGGCCCTACACCGCCGAGGAGATGCATGGGATGGGTGCGGTGAACAAGGTCGTCGACCACGACCGGCTCGAGGACGAGGCCCTCGAGTGGACCGCCGACATCAACGGCAAGTCCCCGCAGGCCCAGCGCATGCTCAAGTACGCGTTCAATCTGCTCGACGACGGGCTCGTCGGTCAGCAGCTGTTCGCGGGCGAGGCCACGCGCCTGGCCTACATGACCGACGAGGCCGTGGAGGGCCGCGACGCGTTCCTGGAGAAGCGCGCCCCCGATTGGGCGCCCTACCCCTGGTACTACTGAGTCGCGACCGGCGCGGGTCGCGTTGGCGCCGAACCGCTTCGGCGGGGCCCGACCCGCGCCGGGATCGAGTTGCCGACCCCGCGCGTGCCGAGCACGATAGGTGACGAGCGACGAGCGAGGCGCAGCGCCGGGCCCGCGACGATCGCCGTGTTGGTCCGGTCTTTCGTTTCGAGTGAATCGCAGTCCTGATGCATGGCTTTTACCGGGTTCCGCCCGCCGAACCGACCCGTTGGCCGGGTTTGTTCCGACACATGACACGATCGAACCCGTGAGGGAGCGCAGCAAGCTGATCGACCGTCGCGGGCCCGCTGGCGACCGTTGCGCACTGTTATCGGAGGTGGTGTCGTGAGCAAGCGGCTACGGACCTTGCAGATGCCGACCGGGTCGAGTGTCGGCGAGGTGCTGCCGCACCTGCGCCAGGCGCTCGACGGCGAGGGGCCGGCCTGGCTGCCCATCCCGACCACCGACCGCCGCGAGGCCCGCAGGCTCAGCGACGCCCTCGAGCCCGGCGAACCCATCGAGGACGACGTCGCCCTCGTGGTGACCACCTCCGGCACCACCGGCGTGCCCAAGGGCGCGCTGCTCGGCGCCGCGGCCCTGCGCGCCAGCGGCACCGCCACCCACGACCGGCTCGGCGGTCCGGGCAGCTGGCTGCTCGCCCTGCCCACCCACCACATCGCGGGCATCCAGGTGCTGCTGCGCAGCATCCTCGCGGGCACCGAGCCGACCGTGCTCGACGTCTCCGGCGGATTCCTGCCCGAGGCGCTGGCGGGCGCGGTCGCCGCCATGAACGGCCCGCGCCGCTACACCGCGCTGGTGCCGACCCAGCTGATCAAGGCCCTGGAGTCGCCCGTGGCGGCCGAGGCGCTGGCCGAGCTGGACGCGGTGCTCGTCGGCGGCGCGGCGACCCCGCTGCCCATCTACGACCGCGCCCGCGAGGCCGGGATCAACGTCGTGCGCACCTACGGCATGAGCGAGACCTGCGGCGGCTGCGTCTACGAGGGCGTTCCGCTCGACGGCGCGCAGATCCGCATCGAGGACGGCCGGGTGCTGCTCGGCGGCGCGATGATCGCGCGCGGCTACCGCAACATGCCCGACCACCCCGCCTTCGCCGAACCGGGCTGGTTCCGCACCGAGGACGCGGGCACCTTCACCGACGGCGTGCTGACCATCAGCGGCCGCCTCGACGAGGCCATCATGACCGGCGGACTGCTGGTCATCCCGCAGGTCGTCGAGGCCGTGCTGGCCGGTCATCCGGGGATCCGGGAGTGCGTGGTGCTCGGGCTGCCCGACGAGCGCCTCGGTCAGCGGGTCGCGGTGGTCGTCGTCCCCGCCGCGGGCGCGACGCCGACCCTGGACGAACTGCGCGCGCACGTCGTCGCCGAGCTGGACTCCATCGCCGCGCCGCGTGAGCTGGCGCTGATCGAGGAGATCCCGCTGCGCGGACCCGGCAAACCCGACCGCGTCCGGCTGCGGCAGCACCTGCTGACGGGCACCACCCGCTAGCTCTTGCGCGGCGGCGACACCGTCGCGCAAGAGCCGTGCAAGCCGCGCCCGGCACCGTTGCCGGCATGACTTACACAACCACTGCCCCGCTCGCGGTCGAGGCGGACAACCTGGTGAAGGTGTTCGGCGGGCAGCGTGCCGTCGACGGCGTGAGCCTCGCGGTGCCCCGCGGCACCGTCTACGGTGTCCTCGGCCCCAACGGCGCGGGCAAGACCACCACGATCAAGATGCTGGCGACCCTGCTGCGGCCCGACGGCGGCAGCGCCCGGATCTTCGGCCACGACGTCGTGGCCCGGCCCAACGCGGTGCGCTCGCTGGTCGGGGTCACCGGCCAGTACGCCTCGGTCGACGAGGACCTCTCGGCCACCGAGAACCTGATCATCTTCTCCCGCCTGCTCGGCCTCTCCCGCGCCGACGCCCGCCGCCGCGCGGTCGACCTGCTCGAGGAGTTCGCGCTCACCGAGGCCGCGGACAAGCCGCTGAAGAACTTCTCCGGCGGCATGCGCCGCAGGCTCGACCTGGCGGCCAGCCTCATCGCGACCCCGCCGCTGCTGTTCCTCGACGAGCCGACCACCGGCCTCGACCCGCGCACCCGCGCCCAGATGTGGGAGACCATCCGCCGGCTGGTGCGCGAGGGCGCGACCGTCCTGCTGACCACCCAGTACCTCGACGAGGCCGACCAGCTGGCCGACCGGATCGCGGTCATCGACCACGGCCGTGTCATCGCCGACGGCACCGCCGACGAACTCAAGTCCTCGGTCGGCGGATCCTCGCTGCACCTGACCCTGGCCGACAACGCCCAGCTCGACGAGGCCCGCCGCATCGTCACCGATTTCCTGGGCGCCGAGGCGGCGATCACCCCCGAGGCGGGCCGGCTCACCGCCCCGCTCGCCGACGCGAACCTCACCGCCGACCTGCTGATCCGCCTGCGCGAGTGGGAGATCGGGGTCGAGGAGATCACCGTCAGCAAGCCCACCCTCGACGAGGTGTTCCTCACCATCACCGGTCACCCGGCCGACGACGACACCGATTCCGACACCGACGCCAGGAGCGCCGCATGACCACCCTCACCGCCACCGCGCCCGCGGGCCCGGCGACCCTCGACACCGACGACGTCTCCGACCGGGTCGGCCTGCGCGACACCGTCGCCAACTCGTTCACCATGGCCTACCGCGGCCTGCTCAAGATCAAGCACAATCCCGAACAGCTCTTCGACGTCACCGTCCAGCCGATCCTGTTCACCGCGCTGTTCACCTACATCTTCGGCGGCGCGATCTCCGGCAGCGTCTCGGGCTACCTGCCGGTCCTGATCCCCGGCATCCTCGTGCAGACCGTCGTGCTCACCTCCGTGGTGACCGGCACCCAGCTGCGCGAGGACATGGACAAGGGCGTCTTCGACCGCTTCAAGTCCCTGCCCATCGCCCGCGTCTCGGCCCTGGCGGGCGCGCTGCTGGCCGATATGGTCCGCTACGGGCTGGCCTCGGTGCTGACGCTCGTGGTCGGCCTGATCCTCGGCTACCGGCCGCACGGCGGGGTCGCCGGCGTCGTCGCCGCCTGCCTCATGGTCGTGATCTGCTCGTTCGCGATCAGCTGGATCTGGGCGCTGGTCGGCGTCACCGGCAAGAGCGCCGCGTCCGTGCAGGGCATCTCGATGATGGTGATGTTCCCGCTGACCTTCATGTCCGGCGCCTTCGCCCCGGTGAGCACCATGCCGGGCTGGATGCAGGCGATCAACCACGCCAACCCGGTCTACTACATGGTCGAGGCCTGCCGGGATCTGATGAACAACAACCACTACGGCAGCAGCCTGATCTTCTCGCTGCTCGGCGCGGTCGCGGTGATCGTGATCTTCGCGCCGCTCACCGTGCGGGCCTACATGCGCCGCGCGTGAGACACGCGGACGGCGGCGCCGGGGCACGGTCCCCGGCGCCGCCGTCGTCACGTCCGGGCGAGATGGGTCTCCAGCAGGTCCAGGATGCGCCGGGCGGCGCGATGCCTGCCCGTGCCGCCTGCCGCGCGGACCGCGTCGTCGAACCGGTCCGCGCCGACGCGGCGCCGGTGCCGGGCGTGGTGGCGGGCCAGCTCCATCGACGGGAAGTCCTGGCGGGCGACCGAACTCGCGGCCAGCGCGAGCAGTTCGAGGCCGACGGCGTCGGCCGGGTCGCGGTCGAGCAGCCAGGACCCGACGCCGCACGCGACCGCCCCGACCTGCGGCAGGTCGTAGAGCACGACCAGCCGCTCGCCCGCGCCGAGCGCCACCTGGTTCACCAGGTCGCCGACCTCGCCCGCCCGGTCGTGCAGGACGTGCGCGCCGATGGCGGCCGAGGCGGTCATCAGGCCGCCGGGCCCTGGCACGAGTTCGGCCGTCGGCCAGCCGAGCAGCTCGAGCGCGCGCCGGTAGTAGCGCAGGCCGGCGCCCGTCTCGCCCTCGGCCAGCAGCAGTTCCGCGACCGCGCCCGCCACCGTGGCCAGGCGGTGGTTGCGCCGCACCAGCGGGTCGTCGAGGGGTCGGCCCGCCAGCGGTCCGGGCGAGGCGGGCTCGAGGACGAACCCGAGTTCGGCGCGCGCGCCCGCGACGTCGCCCGCGCCGATCAGAGCCACCGCGAGGAAGCAGCGGCTCTCCATGATCTCCTCGTGGATGCGCAGCTGTTCCATGTTCTCCAGGGCACGGCGGTAGTAGGCGGCCGAGGCGCGGTAGCGGCCGCTCTGCCCGTCCAGCTGCGCCAGGTGCTGGCACACCATCGAGGTACCCCAGACGTCGGTGCCCGCCAGCAGTCTCAGGGCGTGCTGGGCGTCGCGGGTGGAGCCGTGCACGTTGCCCGCGTTCTCCCACACGTTCGCCCGGGCGAACAGCGCCGCGACCCGCACCTCGGGGTCGGGATGCCGCGTGCCCTCGGCCAGCAGCCTGCCCCGGCGCACGCTCGACACCCGCACGAAGACCAGTTCGGCGAGCAATCCCAGCGCGGGCCCGGGGATTCCGGTGCGCAGCAGGGCGCGGCCGCGGATCCGGACGGCGGCCAGCGCGCGATGGTTGTCGCTGAGGTAGGCCAGGTGCAGGAACATCATCAGCAGCGCGAACATCTGCAGGTCCGCGTCGAGGCCGCCGCGCGCCGGGGACGGCGCCAGCGCGACCGCGCGCACCGCCCAGCCCGAGAACTCCCGGTGCGCGCCACGCATGATCCACACCAGCGAGACCACCGGGAACACCGTGTAGAAGGTCGTCGCGTCGGCGCGGTCGACCGCGGCGCGCAGCACCGCGACGAGGTTGTCGGCCTCCGTGCCGACCGCCAGCACCGCGCCCACCTGGTCGCCCTCGCGATAGCGCAGCACGGAGGCCAGGGCGAAGTCCCTGGCCCAGCGCGCCATCCGGTCCTCGACCAGCGCCGCTTCGCCCTCCACCGCGACCAGGTGTTCCTCGCCGAACTCGCGCACCGTCTCCAGCATCCGGTAGCGGATGCCGTGCTCGGTGTCGTCGAGGACGGTCAGCAGCGACTGACCGACCAGGCCCTCGATGGCCGCCGCCACGTCGACGACCTGGGGGCCGTGCGCGACGGCCTCGGCGGCGGCGAGGGTGAAGCCGCCCGGGAATCGGCACAGCCTGCGCAGCGTGACCTGCTGGTCGGGGTCGAGCAGGTTCCAGCTCCAGTCGATGACCGCGTGCAGGGTGCGGTGCCGGGCGGGCGCGGAACGGTCCCCGCTGCGCAGCAACGCGAACCGGTGCTCGAGGCGGGACTCGATGTCGGCCACGCTCATGGTGCGCACCCGCGCGGCGGCCAGCTCGATGGCCAGCGGCAGGCCGTCGAGGGTGCGGCACAGGCGGGCGACGGTGTCCGGGTCGAGGCGCACGTCCGGCCGGACCGCGCGCGCACGGGCCCGGAACAGCGCGGTGGCCGGGGAGCCCGCGGCGTCGATGCGCAGCGGCGCGAGGGGGTAGACGGTCTCGGCGGTGATGGCCAGCGGCGCCCGGCTGGTGGTGACCACGGTGAGCTGGGCGCAGCTGCCGAGCAGGTCGGCGACCACCGCGGCGGCGGCGTCGACGAGGTGCTCGCAGTTGTCCAGGATGAGCAGCATGGGCCGCGCCGACAGGGCCTCGCGCAGCCGCCGCGCCGCGGCGAAGGCCGCCGCCGGGCGGATGATGCCCTGGTCTCGCAGGGTCTCGCCGAGCCCGATCGTGGCGCTGATCGCGGATTCCACCGCGTCGCGGGCGCCGGCCTCGTCGGTCACGTCGGCCCGCACGGGGGCAAGCTCGACCAGGACGACCGGCTCGGACCGGGCCACCCGCAGCCCGAGTTCGTGCGCGACCCGGGTCTTGCCGGTCCCGCCGGGCCCGAGCACGGTGGTGACCCGCGACCGCCGGATCAGCCGCTCGAGCTCGGCGAGATCCGCCGCGCGGCCCAGCAGTTCGTTGGGCGCGGCCCGCAGCCCGAGACAGAGATGCGCCGCGCCCGCCGCGCCGGTGTCGTCGCCCGCCGCGTCCGGCGCCGCGGACCAGCCCGGCGAGGCGCCCGCGTCGGGCGGCGAGGTGTTCGTCGCGTTCGTCGCGTTCGTCGAACGCCCCGCGCCGGAGGCCGGCGCGCCCGAGGGAAGGTCGACCCCGCCGCCGGTGTCCGGCATGCTCGCCGGACTCGGCCCGGTGGGCGGACCGTGCCGGCCCGCCGCACCCGGCCGGGCGGATTCCGCCTCGCCGTCGCGCACGCCCCGGCCCGGCGGCGGCGTGTACTCACCGCGCAGCAGCTCCGCGTTCAGCGCGGTGATCGCGGGCCCGGGATCGGTGCCGAGTTCGGCGGCGAGGGACAGGCGGTAGGCGGCGAAGACGTCGAGGGCCTCGGGGGTCCGGCCCGTCGCGGCCAGTAGGCGCATGAGGCCGGCGTGCGCGGACTCGTCGAACGGCGCCGCGGCGGCGGCCGCCCTGGCCAGCGGCAGCGCGCGGCCGGTGTCGCCCAGGCAGACGAGGGCGGCCAGCTCGATCCGGTCCAGCTCGGCGCGGACGTGGTCGGCGTCGTCGCGGAGCTCGGCGGCCAGCGGGGTGTCGGGCAGGTCCGCGCCGGGTTCGCCGCGCCACAGCGCCCGCGCCGCGCGGACCAGCGGCGGCACAGCCGCGAATTCGCCCGCCTCGTAACAGCTCCCGGCCCGCGCGGCCAGCCCGCGCGCCGCGCTCAGATCGATCCGCTCGGCGGGCAGGCGCAGGCGGTAGCCGGCGGGCCCGGCCTCCAGCGCGCCGTCGGGCAGGGAGGCCCGCAGCCGCGAGACCTGGGTGTGCAGCGCGTTCATCGGCGAGCGGGGCGGCTCGGTACCCCAGATGTCCTCGATCAGGGCGTGGGCGCTGCGCGCAACCCCGGGCCGCACCGCGAGCGCGGCCAGCAGCACCCTCGCCCGGCCGCCGGGCACCGGGACCAGCCGGTCGTCGCGGCGGACGGAGACGTCCCCCAGCAGCCCGACGACGATCTCCCGCGAAGCGTGCGCCGGGTCTCCGGCAGCCGGGATGGGATCGGGGTGCCTCAGCTCAGGAGGGTGGTGTGCAGACATGCCGGATCCATCGTAGGCGAGCCGGTTGTCCCGGGCAGGACGCGCGGCGTGACCGGAAACCGTCGGCCCGCCCCCTTACGCTGAGGCGCATGGCCGACTTCGAGGTGTTGCGGCAGACCACCGTCGCCGCCGAACCCGCGCGTGTGCGCGCCCTGATCGACGACTTCCGCCGCTGGCGTTCGTGGTCACCGTGGGAGGACGCGGACCCGAACCTGGCCCGCACCTACACCGGCCCGGAATCGGGGGTCGGCGCCCACTACACCTGGCGCGGCAACCGCAAGGCCGGGGCGGGCTCGATGGAGATCCTCACCGAGACCGACCGCGAGATCGGGATCCGGCTCAGCTTCGAGAAGCCGTTCGCCGCGGTGAACTCGGTGACCTTCACCATCGACCCGGTGCCGCAGGGCAGCCGGGTGTCGTGGCGGATGACCGGCACCCGAGGCGGCCTGTTCGGGCTGGTCGGCCGGGTCCTGCCGATGGACCGCCTGATCGGCAAGGACTTCGAACGCGGTCTGGCCCGGCTGAAGTCGGTCGCCGAGTCTCCGTCGGCCTGACCGCGCCGTTAGGCTCGGGCCATGGCTACAGCAGCGCAATGGATCGAGGGCGCCCGGCCGCGGACGCTGCCCAACGCGATCGCACCGGTTCTGGCGGGCACCGGCGCCGCCGCCTCGCTGGACGCGGCGGTGTGGTGGAAAGCGGTCCTCGCCCTGCTGGTTTCGCTGGCGCTGATCGTCGGCGTGAACTTCGCCAACGACTACTCCGACGGCATCCGCGGCACCGACGACGAGCGTGTCGGCCCGCTGCGGCTGGTCGGTTCGCGCCTGGCCTCGGCCACGGCGGTGCGCAACGCCGCGGTGGCCAGCCTGGCCGTCGGCGCGGTGGCCGGCCTCGTCCTCGCCGCGACGACGGCGTGGTGGCTGGTCCTGCTCGGCGCGCTGTGCCTGGCGGGCGCGTGGTTCTACACCGGTGGCAGCAAGCCCTACGGCTACAGCGGGTTCGGCGAGATCGCGGTGTTCGTGTTCTTCGGCCTGATCGCCGTGCTGGGCACCCAGTTCGTGCAGGCCGAGCGCGTCGACTGGGTCGGGTTGCTGCTGGCCTGCGGCGTCGGCGCGTTCTCCAGCGCGGTGCTGGTGGCCAACAACCTGCGCGACATCCCGACCGACACCGAGTCGGGCAAGATCACCCTGGCCGTCAAGCTCGGGGACGCGCGCACGCGCACCCTGCACCTGGTGCTGCTGCTGGCGCCGTTCGTGATCACCCTGGTGCTGGTGATCCGAACGCCGTTCGCCCTCGTCGGCCTGCTCGCGCTGCCGCTGGCCGCGCGCGCGAACGCGCCGGTGCGCGGCGGCAAGGGCGGGCTGGAACTGATTCCGGCGCTGCGCGACTCGGGCCTGGCCCTGCTGGCCTGGTCGGCCCTGAGCGCGCTGGCGGTCGGCCTCGCCGCCTGACCCGGCGGGGATCAGTCGTCGCCGTCGGGCACCAGGATGCCGAGCACCCAGTTGACCAGCGAGATGATGACGCCGCCCCACAGCGCGGCCCAGAAGCCGTCGACGCGCAGGCCGTAGTCGGTCAGCTCGGTGATCTTGGCGGTCAGCCAGAGCATGAAGGCGTTGACCACCAGCAGGAACAGGCCGAGCGTCAGGATGACGAACGGCAACGACAGGAGACTCACGATCGGCTTGATCACCGCGTTGACGGCGGTGAACACGGCCGCGACGATGAGCAGGATCGCGACCTTGCCCCACGTCTGGTCCCAGTCGGCGGGCACGACGACATCGATCTTGTCGATCCACGCCGCGGCCGCCCAGATGGCGACGGCGTTGATCACCAACCGAATCAATAGCTGCATGAACCAATGCTAGGCCCGGATCCGGCCCGCGCAGCGGAATCTCAGGCGGCCTGGTCGAGCAGGTCGTAGAGATCGAGGCGCAGCGACCGCACGGCGTCCTTGCCGCCGAGCAGGCCGAGGGTGGCCGGTTCGGCGGCCCGCAGCACGCCGAGCACCAGGTGGGCCGAGCCGATCTCCTTCTCGCTGCGCGCGATCGCCTCGCGCAGCGCGCACTCGAGCGACTTCCTGGCTTCGGCGGTGAACGGGATGTGCCCGAAGTTCATCCCCTTGACACGGCCGAGGAACCCGCGCCGCGGGGTCGGCTCGGCCCGGTCCCACGCGTCGGGTCCGAAGGTGCGGGCGACGCTGTCGCGCACCGCGTCCAGGTCGATGCCGACCGAGCGCAGCGCGGCCGCGTCGTCGGTGCCGAGCGGTCCGGCGGCGGCCCGGTCCGCGAGGGCCTCGCGCAGCGCCTCGGGGGTGTGACCGCGGGCGGCCATCAAGTCGCGCACGGGCGGTTCGGCGCGGTCGACCACGCCGAGCAGCAGGTGTCCGGCCTCGATGCGCGGGGACCGCAGCTGCCGCGCGTCCTCCTGGGCGACGACCACCGCTTCCCTGGCCACGGAACTGAACTTCTCGAACATCAGCGGGTACCGCCCTTCCGGTTGTGTTTCTGGTGGACCGCCTGCTTGCTGACCTCGAGCGCCTCGGCGATGGCCTGCCAGGACCACCCCTTCGCCCGGGCGTTGGCGACCTGGATGTTCTCCAGCCGGTCGGCCAGCTTGCGCAGGGCGAGGACGGCCCGCAGGCCGATCGCGGGGTCCGGATCGCCCGCCGAGTCGGCGAGGTTCGTTGCGTCGGTCATGCGTCAATTTTGATTGACGAACCGCAGCGTGTCAACAAAAATTGACGACGGCGGCCGCGCGGGCACCGCGGAGGACGAGCGGGGTGAATCAGCCGTTCCAGGAACCGGTGGCGTCGAACTCGGCGAGGACCGCCGCCGGGGGCGCGAGGTCGATGCCCTGAGCGGCGACCCAGGAGTCGTCGAAGTAGGTGCCGGAGTAGCGGTCGCCCCCGTCGCAGAGCAGCGTCACGACGCTGCCCGCGCGGCCCGCCGCGAGCATCTCGGCGACCAGGGCGAACGCGCCCCAGAGATTGGTGCCGGTCGACCCGCCGACGCGGCGGCCGAGCGCGGCGCTCGCGTGCCGCGCGGTGGCGATGGAGGCGGCGTCGGGCACCGCGATCATCCGGTCGACCACCTGGCCGACGAAGGACGGCTCGACGCGGGGGCGGCCGATGCCCTCGATCCGCGACGGCATCCCGGTCTGGAAGCCGGCGTCGCCGAGCTCGTAGCCGCCGTAGAAGGCCGACCCCTCCGGGTCGACCACGGCCAGCTTGGTGGCGTGCCTGCGGTAGCGGATGTAGCGGCCGATGGTGGCCGAGGTGCCGCCGGTGCCCGCGCCGACCACGACC
>NZ_BAGK01000218.1 GCF_000308795.1 Nocardia thailandica NBRC 100428
GGTCGCCCGCGGCGGCGCGGCGGTGCTGGACCGGCCCGCGCCCGCCGGGGCGAGGACCGCCGCGCCCTTCACGCGCAACGCCCCCGTCGCGGCGGCGCTGGTGCGCAACGAGGTGCTCAGCGCGGCCGGATCGCCGAAGGAGGTGCGCCGCTTCGGTTTCGACCTGACCGGCCTCGACGCCGCCTACGAGGTCGGCGACTCGCTCGGCGTCTACCCGACCAACGGGGACCGGCTGGTCCGCGAATGGCTCGGCGCGGCCGGGCTCGACGGCGGCCGCCCGATCGAGGTCGACGGGCGCGAGCTGCCGCTGAGCGAGGCGCTGCGCACCCACTACGACATCACCCGGGTCGGCCAGGATCTGCTGGCCTTCGTCGCCGAACGCAATCCGCACCCGCGCCTGGCCAAGCTGCTACGCCGGGACAACCGCAACGAACTCCAGAGCTACCTCTGGGACCGCCAGGCCGTGGACGTGCTGCGCGACTTCCCCGTCCAGGCCGACCTGGTGGAGTGGCAGTCGACGCTGAAGAAGCTGTCCCCGCGCCAGTATTCGATCTCGTCGAGTCCGCTGGTCGATCCGACCGAGGTGCAGCTCACCGTCGGCGTGGTGCGCTACGGCGATCCGGCGCCGGGCGCCGACCGGCGCGGCGGTGTCTGCTCGACGTTCCTGGCCGACCGGGCGGGCGGCGAGGTGCCGATCTTCCTGCAGCGGGCCCCGCACTTCCGCCCGCCGCTCGACCCGGCAGCGCCGATGATCATGGTCGGGCCCGGCACCGGGATCGCGCCGTTCCGCGGGTTCCTGCACGAGCGCCGCGCCCAGGGCGCGTCGGGCCGCAACTGGCTCTTCTTCGGCGACCAGCACGCCTCGCAGAACTTCTACTACCGCGCCGAACTGGAGGACATGTTCCGCTCCGGCTTCCTCACCCGCCTCGACCTGGCCTTCTCCCGCGACCAGCGGCAGCGGATCTACGTGCAGCACCGGATGATCGAGCACGGCGCCGAGCTGTGGTCGTGGCTGTGCGAGGGCGGCCACTTCTACGTCTGCGGTGACGCCGCGCGCATGGCCAAGGACGTCGACGAGACCCTGCTCGAGATCGCCCGCGTCCACGGCAAACTCGACGACGACGGGGCCCTGGCCTGGCGCAAGCAGCTGGTGGCCGAGAAGCGCTACGTCCGCGACGTGTACTGACGGCCGGTCGCGCGTGCCCTACACCGCGGGCGGGTTCAGCCGGGCGAAGTCGGGCAGGCGATGGTAGGGGTAGTACGGGTAGGGCGGGGTGCCCGCGCTCGCCTTGTCGAGGCGCGCCAGCTGGTCGGCGTCCAGGCGCCAGCCGAGGGCGCCGAGGTTCTGGCGGAACTGTTCCTCGGTGCGCGCGCCCACGATGACGCTGGCGACCGTCGGCCGGGTCAGCAGCCAGTTGAGCGCGATCTGCGGGACGGCGCGGCCGGTTTCGGCGCTGATCTCGTCGAGGACGTCGACGACGTCGTAGAGGACCTCGTCGTCCACCGGCGGGCCCGCCTCGGCCGTGGTGTGCAGGCGGCTGCCCTCGGGCAGGGGCTGTCCGCGGCGGATCCGGCCGGTCAGCCTGCCCCAGCCGAGCGGGCTCCACACCACCGCGCCGACCCCCTGGTCGAGGCCGAGGGGCAGCAGCTCCCATTCGTAGTCGCGGCCGACGAGCGAGTAGTAGACCTGATGGGCGACGAAGCGGTTCAGGTGCCGCGCGTCGGCGGCGGCCAGCGCCTTCATCAGCTGCCAGCCCGCGAAGTTGGAGGCGCCGAGGTAGCGGATCTTGCCCGCGCGCACGAGTTCGTCCAGGGCGGTGAGGGTTTCCTCGAGCGGGGTGCCCGCGTCGAAGGCGTGCAGCTGGAACAGGTCGAGGTGGTCGGTGCCGAGGCGGCGCAGCGAGTCCTCGACGGCGCGGATCAGGCGGCCGCGGCCCGCGCCCGCCTCGTGCGCGCCGGGACCGGTCGGCAGCCCGGCCTTGGTGGACAGCAGGACCCGGTCGCGGCGTCCGGCGATCGCGGCGCCGAGGATCTCCTCCGAGGCGCCGTCGGAGTAGACGTCCGCGGTGTCGAAGAGGGTGACCCCGGCGTCGAGGGCGATGTCGACCATGCGGCGCGCGCCCGCCGCGTCGGTGTCGCCCCAGGCGCTGAACAGCTCACCGCGCCCACCGAAGGTGCCCGCGCCGAAGCTCAGTGCGGGGACGTGCAGGCCGCTGTGGCCGAGCCGGCGGTACTCCATCGTGACTCCTAAAGGGTCTATAGTTCCGTTTACAGCTCGGACAGTACACCCGATCGCGACTAAATGAAACTGGAGTCCCGTTATGAGTTCCGATGGCACGGCCCCCGGCTCGGTCCGGCCCGGCGGTCGCACCGCCCGCGTGCGGGAAGCCGTCCTGCGGGTCGCGGGTGACCTGCTCGCCGAACGCGGCTTCGCCCACCTCGACCTCGCCGAGGTCGCCGCCCGCGCCGAGGTCGGCAAGACCACCGTCTACCGTCGCTGGCGCACCCCCGCCGGCCTGATCACCGACCTGCTCACCGACATGGCCGACACCTCGCTCCCCCGCGCCGAGATCGGCGGCCTCGCCGGGGACCTGCGCGCCAACGCCCGCCTGGTCGCCCGCACCCTCGCCGACCCACGGCAGGGCAGGCTGTTCCGCGCCGTCATCGCCGCCGCCACGTGCGACGACGAAGCCGCCGCCGCCCTGCACCACTTCTACGACGTGCGCCTGGCCGAGTGGGCGCCCTGCGTCACCGACGCGATCGCCCGCGGCGAGGCGCCGCCCGGCACCGATCCCCGCGCCGTGCTGTCCGCGGTCTCGGCCCCGCTCTACTACCGCCTGCTCGCCAGCGGCGACCCGATCGACGACACCGAGGCCGACCGGGCCGCCGACGCCGTCACCGCGGCGGTGACCGCCGGGGTGTTCGCGCGCGGGTGAGGCGAGCGGGACCGGACGCGGGCCGCGGCCTCGGGGCGGGTTCAGCGGGACCAGGCGGCGTCGCGGCCGGTGAGGCCGAGGACCTGGTCGAGCAGCGGGGCCTCGGGGGCGACGGGGATCACCGGCCCGAAGAGGCCGGGCGTGCCCTCGGGGTCGGTCTCGCGGAGAAACTCGAGGAGGACCGCCAGGTCGGCGTCGGAGGCGCGGGGCGACTGACCGGTCGCCACGGCCAGGTCCCAGGCGTGGACGACGAGTTCGTCCAGGGCCACCATGGCCATGACGGGGGCCGGCATGGTGACGCCGCCCGCTTCGGCGTCGCCGTCCCAGGCGGCCGGGTCGCGCCACGCCTCGGCGAGGGCCTTCAGCCGTCCGGGCAGGAGGGCGCGCCACTCGGCGGGCAGCGGGGTGTCGGGGCCGGTCTGCGGCGGAGCCGAGGTGCCGACCGACTCCTTGGTCGCGGCCTGCCGGAACGCCTCGGTGAGGCCGACGGCGTGGGCGAGCAGGTCGCGGACAGTGACGTCCGCGCACGGGGTGGGATCGGCGAGCTGATCGTCGGTGATCGCCGCGGTCACCGCGGCGAGTGCGTCGGCGGCGGAATCGAACGCGAACGAGGGCTGCATGGGGTCACTCCTGGAGTCGGCGGCTGCACTGGTGCA
>NZ_BAGK01000217.1 GCF_000308795.1 Nocardia thailandica NBRC 100428
ATCGAGCTCGCCGTAGGTGACGGTCGCGCCGTCGAACACCACGGCGGGCGCCTCGGGGTCGCGCGCGGCCAGCGCCAGCAGTTCGGGCAGGGTGCGCGCGGGCGCGGCGGGCGGGCCCTGCCGCGAGACCAGCTCGGCGCGTTCGGCGGCGTCGAGCACGTCGATCGCGCCGACGGCCACGGCCGGGTCGGCGAGGATCGCGTCCAGCACGCGGCGCCAGCGCAGCAGCAGTTCCTCGACCGTCGACCGGTCGAACAGGTCGACGGCGTAGGTGAGCACGCCGGTGATGCCCGCGGGCACGCCGGCGACGGTGTGCTCCTCGGTCAGGGTCCACTGCAGGTCGAACTTGGCCATGTCGACCTCGACCTCGTCGGCGTTGACCGACAGGCCGGGCAGCTCCAGGGTGCCGTGCGACATCTCCTGGAAGGACAGCACCACCTGGAACAACGGGTGGCGGGCCTGGGACCGGGTGGGGTTGATGACGTCGACGAGCCGCTCGAACGGCACGTCGGCGTTCGCGAACGCCGACAGGTCGGTCTCGCGGGTACGGGCGAGGAAGTCGGTGAACGGCTGGGCCGGGTCGACGTCGCTGCGCAGGACCAGCGTGTTGACGAACATGCCGATCAGGTCGTCGAGGGCCTGCTCGCCACGGCCGGCGATGGGGGTGCCGACGGCGATGTCGGTGGTGCCCGACAGCCGCGCAAGCAGCACCGCGAGGGAGGCGTGCACGACCATGAACAGGGTGACCCCGTGCGCGCGGGCCAGCGCGGACAGCTGCTCGTGGACCTGCGGGTCGATCTCGAAACCGACCCGGGCGCCCAGGAAGCTCTGCTGCTGCGGGCGGGTGCGGTCGCTGGGCAGATCGAGCTGGTCGGGCAGGCCGTCGAGGGTGCGCTGCCAGTACGCCAGCTGGCGGGCCGCCATGGAGGTCGGGTCCGACTCCGCGCCGAGCAGCTCGCGCTGCCACAGCGTGTAGTCGCGGTACTGCACCGGCAGCGGCGCCCAGCCCGGCGCCTCGCCCGCGGCGCGGGCCAGGTAGGCCGTCGCCATGTCGCGGGCCAGCGGGCCGAAGGAGAAACCGTCCGCCGCGATGTGGTGCACGACGAAAGCGACGGCGTAGTCCGGGGTTCCGTTGGTGCCCGCCCCGGTCACCCGGTAGATGCGCACCCGGATCGGCAGTTCGCCGGTCACGTCGAAGCCGGTGGAGGCGAACGCGACCAGCGCGGACTGCAGCTCGCCGGAGTCGATCGCGGACACGGTGATGCCGAGGTCGACCTCGTCGGCGGGCAGCACCCGCTGGTAGCCGCCGTCGGCGTCGGGGAAGATCGTGCGCAGCGACTCCTGCCGCGCCACCACGTCGTTCAGCGCGGCGATCAGCGCGTCGGGATCGACGCGGCCGCGCAGCCGCACCACGAAGGGCAGGTTGTAGGTCGGCGCGGTCGGGTCGAACTGGTTGATGAACCACATCCGCTGCTGGGCCAGCGACAGCGGCACCTGCTCGGTGTGCGGCTTGGCGACCAGCGCGGGCCGGGAAACCTCGGCGGGCGTGGCGGATTCGGCGCGGGCGGCCAGCCCGGACACGGTCGGGGTCTCGAACAGCGCGCGCACCCCCAGCTGGATGCCGAACGCCGCGCCGACCCGCGCCACGACCTGGGTCGCCACGAGCGAGTTGCCGCCGAGGGCGAAGAAATTGTCGTCCGCGCCGACCCGCTCCTGGGAGAGCACGTCGGCGAAGATGCCCGCCACGATCTGTTCGGCGGGCGTGCGCGGGGCGCGGAAACCGGCGTCGGTGGCGAACACCGGGTCGGGCAGCGCCTTGCGGTCGAGCTTGCCGGAGGTGTTGAGCGGGAACGCGTCCAGCACCATGATCGAGGCCGGGACCATGTAGCTGGGCAGCTTCTCGGCGACGAACCGGGTCAGCGTCTCCGGGTCGGCGGCCTGGCCCGGCGCGGGCACGACGTAGGCGACCAGCTGCTGACCGGTCGCCGTGTCCATGACCAGGACGACGGCCTGGCTCAGGCTCGGGTGCGCGAGCAGGTCGGTCTCGATCTCGCCCAGCTCGATGCGCTGACCACGGAACTTCACCTGGAAGTCGGTGCGGCCGATGTACTCGAGGACGCCGTCGGCGTTCCAGCGCACCAGGTCACCGGTGCGGTACATGCGGGCGCCGTCCCCGAAGGGGCTGGCGACGAAGCGGTCCGAGGTCAGGTCGGGGCGGCCGCGGTAGCCGCGCGCGAGCTGACGGCCCGCCAGATACAGCTCACCCGGAGCGCCGATCGCGGCGGGGCGCAGCCGCGCGTCGAGCACGTACACCTCGACATTCCATTCCGGAATACCGATCGGCACGAGAACGGTGTCGGCCTCGGTGGCCTCCCAGTAGGTGACCGAGACCGCTGCCTCGGTCGGGCCGTACAGGTTGTGCAGGCCGGCCGTGGAGATCGCGCGCAGGCCCGCGGCGGTCTCCGGCGGCAGCGCCTCGCCGATGACGAAGACCGCGCGCAGGGTGGCCAGCTGGGCCCGGGTGGCGTGGGCGACGAACACCGTCAGCATCGACGGCACGAAGTCGGTGACCGTGACCCCGTGGCGGGCGATCATGTCCGCGACGTAGAGCGGGTCGCGGTGCCCGTCCGGGGCGGCGATGATCAGCTTGGCGCCGACCATGAGCGGCAGGAAGTAGCCCCACAGCGACACGTCGAAGGTCGTCGCGGTCTTCTGCAGGTAGACGTCGTCCGCGGTCAACCGGTACTCGTCGAGCATCCACAGCTCTTGGTTGACGATCGCGTGGTGGGTGACCGCGACGCCCTTGGGGCGGCCGGTCGAGCCCGAGGTGTAGATGACGTAGGCCGTGTTGTCCGGGCGCAGCGGGGCCAGGCGGTCGGCGTCGGTCAGCGGGGCGTCGGAGAACGCCGAGGTGTCGAGGCGGTCGATCTCGACCCGGCGCACCGACTCGGGCAGATCCAGGTCGTCGGCCACGGTGGTCAGCACGCAGACCGGTGCCGCGGACTCGAGGATGTAGGCGGTGCGGTCGGCCGGGTGATCGGGGTCGATCGGCACGTAGGCGCCACCGGCGCGCAGCACGGCGTGCATGCCGACGACCAGGTCGAGCGAACGTCGCATGCCGAGCGCGACCAGCGACTCCGGGCCGACACCGTCGGCGACCAGCCGCCGGGCCAGGCGGTTGACCTTCGCGCCGAACTCGGCGTAGGTCAGGGTCGCGCCCTCGAAATCGAGGGCGATGTTGTCCGGCGTACGCGGGATCTGCGCGTCGAGCAGGTCGGGCAGCGTGGTGGTGGGGACCTCGTGGGCCGCGTCGTTCCAGTCGGTGAGCGAGCGCTCCAGCTCGCCCGCCGTGGTGACCGGCAGCGACCACACCGGGGTCGCGGCCTCGGCGGCCAGGAACCGGTCGAAGAACTCCAGGAAGCGCGCGTGGTGGGTCGCGGCCTCATCGGCCGTGTAGAGGTTGGGGTTGGTCTCGAAGTCGATGTGGTGCCGGGTGCCGCCCGCCGACTGGTAGAAGTTGACGCCCAGGTCCTCGATGCTGCCGGTGGACAGCAGGTGGGTGTTGCCCACCAGGTCGCCGAAGCGCAGCTCGTTGTTGAACAGCATGATGTTCACCCACGGGCCGAAGAACTCCGTGGTGACCACGCCGTCACCCGCCGAGTCGCGGCGGATGTCCTCGTGCCGGTAGCGCTGGTGACGCAGCGCGCCGGAGACCTCGGTGGTCGCCTCGCGCAGCAGCCCGGCCACGGTGACGTCGTGGCCGACGGGTAGGCGCAGCGGCACGATGTTGGAGGTGACGCCGCCCGAGCGGCGCATGACCGCGGTGGTGCGGGCGGTGACCGGCAGACTCAGGATCACGTCGGTCGTGCCGGTGATCTGGGCCAGATAGGCCGCGAAACCGGCGATCAGCAGCGTCGCCGGGCTGGCGTCGTGCCGCGCCGCGGCGGCCGCGAGCAGGCCGTCCTGTTCGGGGGTCAGCGCCGCGGAGGCGACGTCGTTGAACGGCGAGGGCGGCGCCGACCGGCCGGTCAGGCTCGAGCCCTCCTCCAGGCCGGCGACCCGCTCGGCCCAGTGCGCCCGGTCGGATTCGAAGCGGGAGCTGTCGCGGTAGGCGATCTCGGACTCGTAGAGCGAGCGCAGGTCGGCGGCCTTGTTCGGCGGCGCCTCGGTGCCGGTGACCTCGGCGGTGTAGAGCTCGGCGGTGCGGGTGACGAAGTTGTTGGCGCCGAAGCCGTCCAGCACGATGTGGTGGACGCGGGCGTACCAGTACCAGTGGTCGTCGGCCAGGCGCAGGGCCGCGGCCTGGACCAGGCGGTCGCGGGCCACGTCGATGGGGCGGCTGTACTCGGCGCGCATCCACGCCTGGGCCGCGGCGGCGGGGTCGTCCTCGCCGCGCAGGTCGACATAGATCAGCGTCGCGTCCTGCGTGGGGTCGATCAGCTGACGGGGCTCCCCGTCGACCTCGACGATGCGGATCCAGCCCGACTCCAGGTCGGTGGCCGCGCCCGCGCTGGCGCGTTCGAGTGCCGCGACATCGAGCACGCCGCGCAGGTCGACGTACTGGGCGATGTTGATCGGCACCTGCGGGTCGACATGCTGCGCGTACCAGATGCCCAGCTGGGCGGGGGACAGCGGGAAGGTCTCCACCGAGCCGTCCCGCACCTCACCAGTTTCGCCGTTGCCGCCGAAATCCAGCCGGTCCAACCCTCTACCTCGCTTCCGGAACACCCGGTGGGCGCTCCCCGACGACACCGCAACGACGACGCCGCCCCACCAGCGCGGCGCCTTGTCCGGAGTGCAGTTCTCGAATCAATCAGGCAAAAATGTCCATTGGCACTATCTGTCGGCCGGACCGCTCTCGTTACATCGCCGAGACCGAGCCCATGGACGGCCGACCGGCAGCGCCGCCGAACTGATGACAAACCATCGCACCAATCTACCGTTGCGCCGGGCGCCCAACCAACCACCTCCATAGCCGGTCGGCATCATGCGAGGTGAGGCCCCGATCCGGGCTCGCCCACACCGTAGGGGCCGTCACACCCCCGCGGCGGCCGGAGCGGCCACACCCCCGCTGAGAGCTGCCTCACATCCCGGTTTCGCGGCCGGCCGGCGCGGTCACCGCCGGGCGAACCCGGGCCGGGTCGTAGAGGTGCGACTCGGCGCAGGCGAGGGCCGGGGTCAGCGCGCGGCCCACCAGGATGACCGCCGCCCGGCGCAGTCCCGCCGCCTCGACCCGGTCGGCGATGTCGGCCAGGGTGCCCCGCAGGACCTGTTCGGCGGGCTGGCCGGCCCGGTAGACCACCGCCACCGGGCAGTCGGCGCCGTAGTCGTCCGTCAGCTGGTCGGCCAGCGCGCGGATCCGGGTGATCGCCAGGTGCAGCACCAGGGTGGCGCCGGTCGCCGCGAAGGCGCGCAGGTCCTCCCCCGCGGGCATCGCGGTGGACCGCACCCGGGTCCGGGTCAGGACAACCGACTGCGCCACCTCCGGCACCGTCAGCTCGGTCCCCAGGATCGCCGCCGCCGCCGCGTACGCGGGCACGCCGGGGGTCACGTCCCACGGCACCCCTGCGGCGTCGAGCCGCCGCGTCTGCTCGGTGAGCGCCGAGTACAGCGACGGGTCCCCCGAACACAACCGGGCGACATCGCGGCCCGCGCGGTGGGCGGCGACCAGGTGCGCGATGATCGCGTCCAGGTCCAGGTGCTGGGTGTCGATCAGCTCGGTCCCCGGCGCGCAGTGCGCGAGCACCTCCGGGTCCAGGTACGTCCCGGCGTACAGGCAGACCGGGCTCTCCCGCAGCAGCGTGACCGCCCGCACCGTGAGCAGATCGGCCGCGCCGGGCCCGGCCCCGATGAAGTGGATGGTCATAGGGAGGCAGTGTACGGACGCCGTACCGGCTCAGGCCGAGACGTCGAAGTGGGCGACGACCTTGGTCGGGCGCACGCGGACGACCAGCTCGCCCGGGGTGCCGTTGCGGCGGCCGTATTCCTCGGCGCGGTCGGGTCCCATGTAGCGGGCGGCGATCACGGTGGCGGTGCGCAGGAGTTCGGCCGGGTCCTCGGACAGGGTGACGGTGCCCTGGACCTCGACCAGGCCGTAGGGCGGCTCCTCCAGGTCGACACAGACGGCGACGCGGGGGTCGCGGGCGAAGGCGCGGCCCTTGGCGGTGTTCTTGCCCGTGTTGAAGACGATCTCGTCGTCCTCGAGGACGAACCAGACCGGCGTCACCAGGGGACGGCCGTCGGCCGCGACGAAGGCGACCTTGCCGGTACGGGTGCCGTGGCCGAGGAATTCACGGACTCGGGAATCGGAGAGGGAGGCCATGGGTCCACCCTAGGGGCGGAGCCACGGCCTCCCCGGTAACCCGACCGCGTGGGTCAGGGCAGGACCTGCGGGATGATCGCCGGGGCCACCGCGCCGACGAGCGCGCCGATGGCCGCGCCGATCAGCGCGTTCGGGCCGCCGACCAGCGCCACGCACGGCAGGTACAGGATCATCGTGGTGATCATCGGGATGCACACCACCGCGCCGATGACCGCGCCGACGCCGGCGCCGATGGCCGCGCCGTTGAGGGCCGGGTCCGAGTACTGGGCGGCCGGGTTGGTGGCGATCGACTTCAGCTCGGTGGTGGCGCCGTCGTCGGCGACCGGGGTCATCGTGAGGCTGCGGCCGTCCGCGCCGACGGTGGTGGCGAGGCGGATGGTGTTGCCGCCCGCGGTGCCAAGGGTCGTCGGGAGCTGCTGGACGACGGTGCCGTCGGCCTTCTCCACCGCGACGCTGGAGGCGTCGGCGGCGAGCACGAAGCGGCCGTTGTCGACGGTGGCCGAGATGGTGCGCAGGTCGGGAGTCACGCTGGTGCGGTAGCCGATGCCGTCGGCGTCGAAGGACGCGGACAGCCCCTGGGCCAGCCGGGCCTGTTCGGCGGCGTCGTCGGCCGACGCGGTACCCGCGCCCGCCAGCGTTGCGGCGACGACGGCCAGCGGCAACACGCCGACGAGCGCCCTGCGCCCGGCCCGCGCGACAGTGTGGTGGAACATGAGTGCGACTCTCCCCTCCGACGCCCCCGAATGGCCGGGTGGGTCGAAATATGCTGGTGGTGGACCCCATGAATTCGTCACCGACCGGCCCCGCGGATGGCCGCCGACGCGGCGGGCGCCCGGCCGGCTCAGATCGCGCCCTGCTCCCGCGCCGTGGCCACCGCCGAAGTCCGTGACCGCACACCGAGTTTCGCGTAGATGTGCACGAGGTGGGATTTCACCGTCGTCTCCGACAGGAACAGTTCCCGCGCGATCTCGCGGTTGGACAGCCCGGCCGCGACCAGGCGCAGCACCTCCACCTCGCGCGGGCTGAGCGTGGTGTCGGCCCGCCGCACCCGGGTCATCAGCCGCGAGGCCACCGTCGGCGACAGCACGCTCTCCCCCGCCGCGGCCGCGCGCACCGCGGCGAGCAGCTCGGGCGGCGGCGTGTCCTTGAGGAGGTAGCCGACGGCACCGGCCTCGATCGCGCCGAGGATGTCGGCGTCGGTGTCGTAGTTGGTGACCACGAGGACGTTCGGCGGGTCCGGCAGCGCGCGCAGGTCGGCGGTGGCCGAGGCGCCGCCGCGGCCGTCGCCGAAACGCAGATCCATCAGCACCAGGTCGACCGGGGCGGCGGCGCAGAAGGCCACGGCCGCGTCGGCGTCGGCGACGTCGCCGACGACACGGATGTCCTCGGCGGCCTCGAGCAGGGCGCGCAGGCCGGCGCGCACGATGGCGTGGTCGTCGGCGAGCAGCAGGCGGATCACGCCGCACCGCCCAGCGGGAAGGACACCGTGACCGCCGTGTGCCCGGGTTCGGATTCCACCGTCATCCGCCCGCCCTGCTGGGCGACCCGGCTGCGCATGGCGGTCAGGCCGTAGGAGCCGGACCCGGGGTCGCGCAGGACCGCCGGATCGATGCCGCGCCCGTCGTCGACGACGTCGAGGTGGACGTCGGTGTCGGCGTAGGTGAGCGTGACCCGCATCCGCCCCGCGTCCGCGTGCTGGACGACGTTCGCGATGGCGCTCTGGGCGATCCGCAGCAGCGCCGCCTCGACCGCCATGGGCAGCCGCTCGGGCTCGCCCTCGACCAGCAGCTGGGTCCGGCGGCCGGGCGCCTCGGCGCGGGCGCAGAGCCGGGCGAGGGCGTCGGCGAGGGAGCGGTCCTCCAGCGCGGCGGGCGCGAGTCCGGCGATGAGGCGGCGGGTCTCGGCCAGGTCCTCGGCGGCGGTCTCGCGGGCCAGGCGGATGCGGTCGGCCGCGGGGTGGTCGGGCGCGGCCTGTTCGGCGGCGTAGAGCAGCAGCTGGATGCTGCTGAGTCCCTGGGCGACGGTGTCGTGGATCTCCTCGGCCAGGCGTTCGCGTTCGGCGAGCCGGCCCGCGGTGCGCTCGCGGTCGGCGAGAACCGCTCGGGTGCCGATCAATTCGTCGATGAGCCGCTGCCGCTCGGCGGCCTCGCGGTAGAGCGCCTGGTAGCCGAAGCCGATCCCGACGGCGACCGCCGCGCCGAGCACCGGCCCGATGACCGCGCCGATCGACCACCCGCGGTGCGCCGCGAATCCGGCGACCCCGATCGCGGTGACGGTGGCGACCATGGCGAGGTTCCCCGGGCGCGGCACGAGGTGCAGGTAGAGGAAGAACAGGCCGAAGGACAGGTACACCGCTTCGGGCGTCAGCGCGAGCAGCGCCAGCCACAGCGCCGTCAGCGCGATCAGCCACGCGGCGACGCGCCGCGGCCTGCCCGCGAGCCCGCCGCCGACGAAGTAGACCGCGAGCCACAGCGCGGTCAGCGCGACCACCGCGACCGGGTGCGGCGCGCCGGGCAGCAAGGCCCGCACGGCGACGACCACGGCCAGCACCGTGACCAGCACGTGCAGCCCCAGCCGCAGCGTGGTCACCACGGGAGCCAGGGGGGACGCATGCACGCCGTCCAGCTTATGGGTGGCAACCGGCACGGCATCCATCGAAAGATGTAAACACGCGCCGACCAACGATGGACCGCGATTCCTGCCGCGGTGCGATGGCCGGGCGGCCCGGTCCGGCCAGGCTGGAGTCATGTTCGTCGCTCTCCGTGATCTCCGGGCCGCCCGCGGCCGGTTCCTGCTCGTCACCGTCGTCGTCCTGCTGGTGGCGCTGCTGGTGAGTTTCCTCAGCGGGCTCACCGCGGGGCTCGCGCATCAGAACGTGTCGGCGGTGCGGCAGCTGGCGGGCGACCGGATCGTGTTCGCCGACGACGGCGCCGACCCGTCCTTCGACTCCTCGGTCCTCACCGAGGACCGGATCGCGGAATGGCGCGCGCCGGGCGCGACGGTCGACCCCGTCGGCATCTCGCGGACGCGGGCCGAGTCCGCCGGCGGCGCCCCGGTCCAGGTGGCGCTGTTCGGCGGCGACGCGGCCGCGTTCGGCAACCACCCGGCAACCGAGCCGGGCGCGGTGTCGCTCAGCGCGGGCGCCGCGCGCGACCTCGGCGTCGGCGCGGGCGCGACGGTGACGTTGGCGGGCCGCGACTTCCGGGTCGCCGCGGTGGCGGGCGACGACTGGTACAGCCACGTGCCGGTGGTCTGGACGACGCTGGCCGACTGGCGGTCGGTGAGCCCGCGCGCGGGTGCCGCGACCGTGCTGGCGGTCTCCGGCGGCCCGGCGGACGACCCGGCGGGTACCCGCTCGGTGCCCGCGGGTGACGCGGTACGCGCGATCGGCTCCTATCAGGCGGAGAACGGCTCGCTCACCCTCATGACCGTCCTGCTGTTCGCCATCTCCGCCCTGGTGATCGGCGCGTTCTTCACCGTCTGGACGGTGCAGCGCACGCCGGACGTCGCCGTCCTCAAGGCGCTCGGCGCGACAACGGGTTCGCTCCTGCGCGACGCCCTGACCCAGGCGGCGGTCGTCCTCGCCGCGGGCACCGCCGCCGGCCTGGCGATCACCACCGTCGCGGCCGCGTTCCTCGGCGACGCCCTGCCGTTCGTCCTGTCCCCCGCGACCACCGTGCTGCCCGCGCTCGCGCTGATCGGGCTCGGCCTGCTCGGCGCGGCCGCCGCGTTGCGCTTCCTGTTCACCACCGATCCCGTGACCGCGCTCGGCGCGGGCCGCTGACCCCGCCGACCCCCCGGAGGCCCACCATGCCAACCGCCCTGCACCTCACCGGCGTCACCCTCACCTATCCCGACGGATCCGGCCGCCTGACCGCCCTCGACCACGTGGACCTGCACGTCCCCGGCGGCACCGTCGCCGCAGTGACCGGCGTTTCCGGCTCGGGCAAGTCGAGCCTGCTGGCCGTGGCCGCCGGCCTGGTCCGCCCGGATTCCGGCGCGGCGCTGCTCGACATCGACGGCGGCGCGATCGATCTCGCGCGGGCGTCGCGGCGCACCGCGGCCCGGGTGCGCCGCGAGTCCATCGGGATCGTCTTCCAGCAGCCGAACCTGCTGCCGTCGCTGACCGCGCTGGAGCAGCTCCAGGTGACCGAGCACCTCGGGCAGCGCTGGTTCGTCCCGCGCGCCACCCGCCGCGCCACCCGCACGCGCGCCCTCGAGCTCCTCGACGCGGTCGGCCTTGCCGACCAGGCGCACAAGCGACCCGCGCAGCTCTCCGGCGGGCAGCGCCAGCGGGTGAACATCGCGCGTGCCCTGCTGCACGACCCGGCGCTGCTGGTCGTCGACGAGCCGACCAGCGCGCTGGACTCCGCCCGTGGCGCCGCGATCATCGACCTGATCACGACCCTGGCCCACGCCCACCGCGCCGCGACCGTCCTGGTCACCCACGACCCGACGCACCTGCATCGCATGGACGCGGTGTACCGCATGTCGGACGGGGTGCTCGCCGATTGCCGGGCGGCGACCCCGGCGCCGCCCACGGCGGCGCCGGAGGCTCGGACACCGTTGGCGCGTTAGCGTTTTCGACGGAGTAAACCCGGACGAGTCCGCCTGCTGCCTAGAATCCTCCCGTTTGCCGGATGTTCCCGGCGAACCCGAAATCTGTTCCGCTGTAGAGGATTCACATGTCACCGAAGCTCGTGTCCTGGTTGTTCGCCATCGTCGTCGGAACGGGCGCGGTGCTCGCGGCACCGGCCACCGCCTCGCCCTTCGTCGCCGCCGGTTGCCCGGCCGGCCAGTACGAGAACTCCGACAACCAGTGCGTCCAGCGGCCGCAGAGTTCCCCGACGGCGCCCGCGGGCGCCACCGCCCGGTGCAAGGACGGCACCTATTCCTTCAGCCAGCATCGCCGGGGCACCTGTTCCGGCCACGGCGGCGTCGCCGAGTGGCTCTGAGCCGGTGAACAGATCCCCGCTCGTCCGCTGACCGCGTCGCGGGTGGGCGGGGATCGAAAGCCTTCGCATCCAGCGCCTTCCGCGCGGCGAGCGGTTCGTGGCCACCGGAGCGGGATCGCGCCGAGGCTTACGAGGCGGGGGCCTGGCGCAGTGCCGACAGGGCCATGTCGCGCAGGATGGGGCGGGACTTCGCGGCCGAGGCCGCGGGCGCGCTGTACGGGGTGGAGTTGATGAGACCGAAGGTGGCGTGCGCCTGGACGCGCGCCGATTCCTCGGCCAGCCCGGGGTGGAGTTCGCGCAGGACCCCGACCCACAGCTCGACGTACCGCCGCTGGGTCCGGCGCAGGACGCGGCGGTCGGCGGCGGGGACGTTGTCCAGGTCCCGGTCCTGGATGCGGATGAGCTCGCGGTCGTTGAACGCGAAGTCGAGGTGGAAGTCGATCAGGCCCTCCAGCGCCTGCGCCGGGCCCTCAGCCGCGGCGACGACCGCGCTGCCGCCGTCGAGCAGCCGCTCACTGACCCCGACCAGCAGCTCGACCAGCAGTGCCTCCTTGTTGTGGAAGTGCCGGTAGACCGCGGGCCCGCTGATCCCCACGGCCGCGCCCAGGTCGTCGAGCCGGACTCCGAGGAAACCGCGATCGGCGATCAGCCGCGCGCCCGCCGCGAGCAGCTGCTCGCGGCGCTGTGCCTTGAGCTGGTCGCGACGGGTGGTCGGGGCTTCGTCGGGGGCGGCCAAGGAAGTTTCCCTTCGGCGGTTCTGGACAACTCGGTTAGTCGATATTAACCTGAATTTCAGTTATCAGCGATTAACTCAACTGGCAGGATGGCGTGATGACCACCACCGGCGAGAACCGCGCCGCGCACCGAGCGTTACTGGCCGAGCTCCGCGAGCGCACCGACCGGGCCGCCCTCGGCGGCCCGGCGAAGTCGCGCGAACGCCACGTCGCGCGCGGCAAGCTGCTCGCCCGCGAGCGCATCGACCACCTGCTCGACCCGGGCAGCCCCTTCCTCGAGCTGGCCCCGCTCGCGGCCGAGGGCATGTACGACGACGAATGCCCCGGGGCGGGCGTGGTGGCGGGCATCGGCCGGGTCTCGGGCCGCGAGTGCCTGGTGCTGGCCAACGACCCGACGGTCAAGGGCGGCACCTACTACCCGATGACGGTCAAGAAGCACCTGCGGGCGCAGGAGGTCGCCGCGCAGAACCACCTGCCGTGCGTCTACCTGGTGGAGTCCGGCGGCGGGTTCCTGCCCCGGCAGGACGAGGTGTTCCCCGACCGGGACCACTTCGGGCGCATCTTCTACAACCAGGCGAACATGAGCGCGCGGGGCATCGCCCAGATCGCGGCCGTGCTCGGCTCCTGCACCGCGGGCGGCGCCTACGTACCCGCCATGGCCGACGAGGCGGTCATCATCCGCGACCAGGGCACCATCTTCCTCGGCGGCCCGCCGCTGGTGAAGGCGGCGACCGGCGAGGTCGTCACCGCCGAGGAACTCGGCGGCGGCGCGCTGCATTCGCGCACCTCCGGCGTCACCGACCACCTGGCCGAGAACGATCAGGACGCGCTGCGCATCGTCCGCGACATCGTCGCCACCCTCGGCCCGCGCCCCGCCGCGCCGTGGGAGGTGCTGCCCAGCACCCCGCCCGCCAAGGACCCCGACGAGCTCTACGACGTCGTGCCCGTCGATCTCAGGACCCCCTACGACGTGCGCGAGGTGATCGACCGGATCGTCGACGGCGGCAGCGGATTCCACGAGTTCAAGGCCGAGTACGGCAAGACGCTGGTCACCGGCTTCGCGCGCATCCACGGCCATCCGGTGGGCATCGTGGCCAACAACGGCGTGCTGTTCAGCGAATCCGCCATGAAGGGCGCGCATTTCATCGAGCTCTGCGACAAGCGCAAGATCCCGCTGCTGTTCCTGCAGAACATCACCGGTTTCATGGTCGGCCGCGACTACGAGGCGGGCGGCATCGCCAAGCACGGCGCCAAGATGGTCACCGCGGTGGCCTGCGCGCGGGTGCCGAAACTGACGGTGGTCATCGGCGGCTCCTACGGCGCGGGCAACTACTCCATGTGTGGACGCGCGTATTCGCCGCGCTTCCTGTGGATGTGGCCGAACGCGCGGATCTCGGTGATGGGCGGCGAGCAGGCGGCCTCGGTGCTGGCCACGGTGCGCGCCGACCAGCTGGAGAAGGCGGGCACCCCGTGGCCCGACGAGGAGCAGGAGGCGTTCAAGGCGCCGATCCGCGACCAGTACGAGACCCAGGGCAACCCGTACTACGCGACCGCGCGCCTGTGGGACGACGGCGTCATCGCCCCGGACCGCACCAGAGACATGCTCGGCCTTGCCCTTTCGGTGTGCGCCCAGGCGCCGCTGGATCCTGTTTCCTACGGCGTCTTCCGGATGTGAGCGCGATGCTGAACAAAGCCAACCCCGTCGACTTCGACACCGTGCTCGTCGCCAACCGCGGCGAGATCGCGGTGCGGGTCATCCGCACCCTGCGCGCCATGGGCATCCGCTCGGTGGCGGTCTACAGCGACGCCGACGCGGGCGCCCGGCACGTGCGCGAGGCCGACGTGGCCGTCCGGCTCGGCCCCGCGCCCGCCCGCGAGAGCTACCTCGCCATCGACAAGGTCGTGGCCGCCGCGGTGCGCGCGGGCGCGCAGGCCGTGCATCCGGGCTACGGGTTCCTGTCGGAGAACCCGGCCTTCGCCGCCGCCCTCGACGCGGCGGGCATCGTCTTCCTCGGCCCGCCCGCGGCAGCGATCGAGATCATGGGCGACAAGATCACCGCCAAGAAGACGGTGTCGGCCTTCGGGGTTCCGGTGGTCCCCGGTATCGCCGAACCCGGCCTCACCGACGAGCAACTGATCGCGGCGGCCGGCGAGATCGGCTATCCGGTGCTGGTCAAGCCGTCGGCCGGCGGCGGCGGCAAGGGCATGCGCCGGGTGGACGACGCGGCCGACCTGCCGGACGCGCTGGCCTCGGCCCGCCGCGAGGCGGCGGCCGCCTTCGGCGACGACACCCTGTTCCTCGAACGGTTCGTCACCCGGCCGCGCCACATCGAGGTGCAGGTCATGGCCGACCGGTTCGGGAACGTGGTGCACCTGGGCGAGCGCGAGTGCAGCCTGCAGCGCAGGCATCAGAAGGTCATCGAGGAGGCGCCCTCGCCGCTGCTCGACCCGGCCACCCGCGCGCGCATCGGCGCCGCCGCGTGCGACACCGCGCGCAGCGTGTCCTACGTGGGCGCGGGCACGGTGGAGTTCATCGTCTCCGCCGACCGGCCCGACGAGTTCTTCTTCATGGAGATGAACACCCGTCTGCAGGTGGAACATCCGGTCACGGAAATGGTCACCGGCGTCGACCTGGTCGAGGCCCAGGTGCGGGTGGCGGCCGGCCAGAAGCTGGCGGTGTCGCAGGACGACATCTCTCTCAGCGGCCACGCCATCGAGGCCCGCGTGTACGCCGAGGATCCGGGCCGCGGCTTCCTGCCGACCGGCGGCACGGTGCTCGCGCTCGAGGAACCGGGCGGGCCGGGCGTCCGGGTGGACAGCGGGATCGCCGAGGGCACGGTGGTCGGCAGCGACTACGACCCGATGCTGTCGAAGGTCATCGCCCGCGGCACCACCCGCGCCGACGCCCTTGCCGCGCTCGACCGGGCGCTGGACCGCACCACCGTGCTCGGCGTGACGACCAACATCGAGTTCCTGCGGTTCCTGCTCGCCGACCCCGACGTGCAGGCGGGCCGCCTCGACACCGCCCTGCTCGACCGCCGCGCCGCCGACTTCGCCCCGGCTCCCGTCGACGACGACGCCTTCGTGGCCGCGGCCGCGTTCCTGTGGCTGCGGCGCTGGCCCGCGGCGGGCGGCGACCCGTGGGACATCCCCAACGGCTGGCGGCTCGGCGCGCCCGCGCCGACCGGGATCCGGCTGGCGGCGGGCGATCTGGTCCGCCACGTCGCCGTCACCGGCACCCCGGACGCCGCGACCGTCCGGCTCGACGACGGCGAATCCGCCACGCTCACGGCCGCGTTCGACGGCGACCACCTCGCGCTGACCGTGGACGGCCTGCGCGCCCGGTTCCGCATCGCCGAGGCGGGCGACCGGCTCTGGATCGACGGGCCCGGCGGCGTCGCCGTGCTCGGCGAACTCGACGAGACCGCCGGCCCCGCCGACGCCGCCCACGTCGGCGACGCGGAGATCCGCAGCCCGATGCCGGGCTCGGTGATCGCGGTGCCCGTCGCCGCCGGACAGCAGGTGGCGGCGGGCGATCCGGTGGTGATCGTCGAGGCCATGAAGATGGAACACACCCTGACCTCGCCCGTCGACGGCACGGTCGAACCGCTGGTCGCGCCCGGTGAACAGGTGCGTCTCGACCAGCCGCTGGTGCGCGTGATCGCCGCCGACTCCGCCGAAACCCCCGCACGAGAAGGACTTCCCGCATGACCGAGTACCTGTCGACGGGCACGCTGCCCGAGGAGTACCGCCAGCTGGCGCTGACGGTGCGCGACTTCGCGCAGCAGGTCGTCGCCCCGGTGGCCGCGAAACACGATGCCGAACAGAGCTTCCCGTACGAGGTCGTCGCGGGGATGGGCGAGATGGGCCTGTTCGGCCTGCCGTTCCCGGAGGAGTACGGCGGCATGGGCGGCGACTACTTCGCGCTGTGCCTGGCGCTGGAGGAACTGGGCAAGGTCGACCAGAGCGTGGCCATCACCCTGGAGGCCGGCGTCTCGCTCGGTGCCATGCCGCTGTACCGGTTCGGCACCGACGAGCAGAAGAAGGAGTGGCTGCCGCAGCTGACCAGCGGCCAGGGCCTCGGCGCGTTCGGCCTGACCGAACCCGACGCGGGCTCGGACGCGGGCGGCACCCGCACCACCGCCGTCCTCGACGGCGACGAGTGGGTGATCAACGGCAGCAAGCAGTTCATCACCAACTCCGGCACCGACATCACCCGGCTGATCACCGTCACCGCGGTCACCGGGGACAACGGCGGCAAGAAGGAGATCTCCACCATCCTGGTGCCCGCGGGCACCCCCGGTTTCGTGGCCGAGCCCGCCTACAGCAAGGTCGGCTGGCACGCCTCGGACACCCATCCGCTCAGCTTCACCGACGTGCGGGTGCCCGCGGCCAACCTGCTGGGCGAACGCGGGCGCGGCTACGCCAACTTCCTGCGCATCCTCGACGAGGGCCGGATCGCCATCGCCGCCCTCGGCGTCGGCGTGGCGCAGGGCTGCGTGGACGAGTGCGTGCGCTACGCCAAGGAGCGCGTCGCCTTCGGGCGTCCGATCGGCCACAACCAGGCCATCGCCTTCAAGATCGCCCGCATGGAGGCCCGCGCGCACACCGCACGCACCGCCTACTACGACGCGGCGGCGCTCATGCTGGCGGGCAAGCCGTTCAAGAAGGAGGCCTCGATCGCGAAGATGGTCTCCAGCGAGGCCGCCATGGACAACGCCCGCGACGCCACCCAGATCTTCGGCGGCAACGGCTACATGAACGAATACCTGGTCGCCAGGCACTACCGTGACAGCAAGATCCTCGAAGTCGGCGAGGGCACGACGGAGGTGCAGCTGATGCTGATCGCCCGGGGGCTCGGCCTGTGACGGCGCCGGAGGGCGCGCAGCCGCGCCGGATCGTGCAGCGGGGGCTGTGGTTCGAGGAGTTCGAGGTCGGCGCGATCTACGAGCACCGGCCCGGCCGGACCATGACCGAGGCCGACAACGTCCTGTTCACCACGCTGACCATGAACACCCAGGCGCTGCACCTGGACGCGCACTTCGCCGACGCGCAGCCGCCGTTCAACCAGCGCCTGGTGAACTCCATGTTCACCCTGTCGACCCTGGTCGGCCTCTCCGTCGCCCAGCTCACCCAGGGCACGCTCGTCGGGAACCTCGGGTTCGAGGAGTTCGGCACTCCCGCGCCCGTCTTCCACGGCGACACCCTCTACGCCGAGACCCTGGTGCTGGAGAAGCGCGAGTCGCGGAGCAGGCCGGGCGAGGGCATCGTGAAGCTGGCGCACACCGGCCGCAATCAGCACGGCGTCGTGGTCGCGACCGCGGTGCGCAAGGCCCTGGTGCGGCTGGAGCCCACCGCATGACCTGGCAGCCGAGCGGCCCGGCCTGGCTGTTCTGCCCGGCCGACCGTCCCGAGCGGTTCGCCAAGGCCGCGGCGGTCGCCGACGTGGTGATCCTCGATCTCGAGGACGGGGTGGCCGCCGCCGACAAGGACGCCGCCCGCGCCGCGCTCGTCGCCACCCCGCTCGATCCCGATCACACCGTCGTCCGGATCAACGCCGCGGGCACCGACGACCACGCGGCCGACCTGGCGACGCTGGCCCGCACCGGCTACCGGCGCGTCATGCTGCCCAAGTGCGAGGCGGCCGACCAGGTGCGCGGCCTGGCGGGCCACGAGGTGATCGTCCTGGTCGAGTCGCCGCTCGGCGCGATCCGGGTGGCCGAGACGGTCGCGGTGGACAACGCGATCGGGGTCATGTGGGGCGCCGAGGACCTGGTCGCCGGGCTCGGCGGCAAGGCGAGCAGGCACGCCGACGGCGGATACCGCGACGTCGCCCGGCACGTGCGGTCGCAGAGCCTGCTGGCGGCCAAGGCGTTCGGGCGCTTCGCGCTGGACTCGGTCTTCCTCGACATCGCGGACCTCGACGGCCTCGCCGCGGAGACCGTCGACGCCGTCGCCGTCGGCTTCGACGCCAAGGTCGCCATCCACCCGAACCAGGTCGCGGTCATCCGGGCGGGGTTCGCCCCCGATCCCGACGAGGTGGCCTGGGCCCGCCGGGTGCTGGCCGAGGTCCCGAACCATCGCGGGGTGTTCGCGTTCGAGGGCAGAATGGTCGACGCCCCGATCCTGCGGCACGCCGAGCAGATCGTGCGCCGCGCCGGACGCGCCTGAGCCGCACACCGATTCACCCCACGAGGACAGGAGCCGCAGTGCACGCACAGTGGGAGCCCACCGAATCCGAGATCGCCGCCGCGCGGATCACCGACTTCGCCCGGTTCGTCACCGGGCGGACCGGCACGGACTACCCCGGCTACCGGGAGCTGTGGCAGTGGTCGGTCGACTCCCCCGACGAGTTCTGGGGCGCCCTGTGGGACTACTTCGACCTCGGCGAGCGGCCGGGCGCGGTGCTGGCCGACCCGGCCATGCCGGGGGCGCGCTGGTTCCCGGACACCCGGCTGAACTACGTGGACCGGATCGTCGGCCGGGCCCGCGACGACCGCCCGGCCATCCTGGCGGTGCACGAGGGCGCCGCGCCGCGACCGATCGCCTGGGCCGAGCTGCTCGGCGCGGTGGCCGCCACCGCCGCGGCGCTGCGCGAGCTCGGGGTGTCCGCGGGTGACCGGGTCATCGGCTACCTGCCCAACATCCCCGAGGCGGTGGTGGCGTTCCTGGCCACCGCCGCCCTCGGCGCGGTGTGGAGCGCCTGCGGCCAGGACTATTCGGCCAAGGCCGCGCTGGATCGCCTCGGCCAGCTGGAGCCCGCGGTGCTCGTCACCGCCGACGGCTACCGCTACGGCGGCAAGGACCACGACAAGCGCGCCGACATCGCCGCGTTGCGGGCGGGCCTGCCCGGCCTGCGCGCCACCCTGGCGGTGTCGCGGCTCGGGCTCCCGGTGCCCGGGGCGCTGCCGTGGCCGACCCCGGGCCCGGCGACCCCCGAACTCGACGTGGCGAGTGTGCCGTTCGACCACCCGTTGTGGATCGTGTTCTCCTCCGGCACGACCGGCCTGCCCAAGGGCATCGTGCACGGGCACGGCGGCGTCCTGCTCGAGCACCTCAAAGCCGTTGCGCTGCAGTCCGACATCGGGCCGGACGACACCTTCTTCTGGTTCACCAGCCCGAGCTGGATGATGTGGAACTTCCAGGTCGCCGGCCTGCTGAACGGCGCCACGATCGTCACCTACGACGGCAGCCCCACAGCCGACGGCCCGGACACGCTGTGGCGCATCGCCGCCGAGACCGGCGCGACGGTGTTCGGCACCAGCCCCGGCTACGTGCTCGGCTGTATCAAGGCCGGCGCCGATCCGCGCCGCGAGCACGACCTGTCGGCGCTGCGCAGCGTGGGCATCACCGGTTCCGCGCTGCCGGTGTCGAGCGCGCTGTGGCTGAACGAGCACGCGGGCGAGCACGTCCAGGTCAATTCGATCAGCGGCGGCACCGATGTCGTGTCGGCCTTCTTCGGCGGCGTGCCGACCGTGCCGGTGTGGCCGGGCGAGTTGTCGGCGCCCTACCTCGGTGTGGCGGTCGACGCGTTCGACGAGACGGGCGCGCCGGTGCGCGGCGAGGTGGGCGAATTGGTCGTCACCAAGCCGATTCCGTCCATGCCGGTGCGATTCTGGAACGACCCGGACGGAAAGCGCTATCACGATGCCTATTTCGACACCTACCCCGGTGTCTGGCGGCACGGCGACTGGATCACCCTCACCGAACGCGGCAGCGTCGTGGTGCACGGCCGCTCCGACTCCACGCTGAACCGGCACGGGATCCGCATGGGCAGCGCGGACATCTACCAGGTCGTCGAGCAGCTGCCCGAGATCGCCGAGGCACTCGTCATCGGCGCGGAACTCCCCGACGGCGGCTACTGGATGCCGCTGTTCGTCGTGCTCGCCCCCGGCGCCGAGCTCACCGACGAGCTGCGGGACCGGATCGCGCGGGTGATCCGCGCCGAGGTCTCGCCCCGGCACGTCCCCGACGAAATCCTTGTGGCACCGGGCATTCCGCACACGCGCACCGGCAAGAAGCTGGAAGTGCCGATCAAGAAGCTGTTCCAGGGCGCCGACCCGGCGCGCGTGGTCGAACGCAGCGCCGTGGACGATCCGGCGCTGCTCGACTGGTACGCGGGTATCAATCCACCTCGCTGACCACGGGATTCGGCACGCGACGCGCCCGCTCGGCACCCGGGCCGGGCGCGTCCTTCCGCTTACTATGACAGTCCATGGACGGCGGATCGCGGGTGAAGCGTGCGACGGACGGGGCCACGGCGGTACGGCGCAGACCCAAGGATCGGCGGGCACAGATCGCGGCCGCGTCGGCCGCGGCGTTCGGCGCCGCCGGGTACCACGGGGTGAGCATGGAGGAGATCGCGGCGGAACTGGGGATCAGTTCCGCGGCGCTCTACCGCCACTACCCGAGCAAGTACGCGCTGTTCCGGGAGGAACTGCTGCGCGTCGGCGCGGCGCTCACCGCGGCGGTCGCGCTCCCCGCCGAGGCGGACGCGCTACCCCCGCAGCAGCGGCTGCACCGGGTGCTGGACGGGCTGGTCGGGGCGACCATCGCCAACCGCGCCAGCGTCACCCTGGTCCGCTGGGAGGGCCGCTACCTCGACCCGGCCGACCGGGAGGCCCTCGACCGGCAGCGCGCGACCCTGCTCGACACCCTGGGCGGCCAGCTCGCCGCGGTCCGGCCCGGCGACACCGAGGCCGACCTGCGCGTGCTGACCACGGCGGTGCTCGGCGTGGTGACCAGCGTCGGCGACCACCACGCCGCCCTGCCCGCGCGCGGGCTGCAACGGCTGCTCGGCGCGGCCTGCCTCTCGCTGTCGGGCATCGACCTGCCCCCGGTCGCCCCCGAGCCGGAACATCCGGCGCCGGTGGACATCCCGGCCTCGTTCAAGCACGAACTGCTGCTACGCAGGGCCGTCGAGCTCTTCCACGAGCGCGGCTACCCCAACGTGAGCATGGACGACATCGCCACGGCCGCCGGGCTCTCCGCCGCCTCGGCGGTGTACCGGTTCTACCGCAGCAAGAGCGACCTGCTGGCGGCCGCGTTCCGGCGGGCCGCCGACCGGGTGGCCGGGGCGATCGGGCCGACCGTGGCCACCGCGGACTCCGGCGCGCAGGCGCTGCGGCTGCTCATCGATCAGTTCGTCACCGACACCTTCGACGAGCGTGCCCTCGCGGTGGTGTACTACGCCGAGTTCGGGCACGTGCCCGCCGAGGAGCGCGCGGTGCTGCGCAACATCCAGCGGGCCAGCGTGCAGGAGTGGGCCGCCCTCGTCCGGGAGGTGCGCCCGGACCTGTCCCCGGTCGAAGCCCGGTTCCTCGTGCACGCCGCCTTCGCCCTCACCATCGACCTGGTGCAGGTGTTCGGGCACGACCCGCACGCCGGACGCTCCCGGGTGGCCGCCCTGATGCGCCGCCTGCTGCTGGGCTGACCGGATGACCGCGCAGCCGCGGGCGAACGGCGGCCCGGCGCTGCCCCGGCGGGCCGTCCTCGGCCTCGGGGCGGCCGCGCTGCTCGGCGGCGCGTTCGTCGGCTGCGGCGCGGACGGCGGCGACCCCGAGACCACCGACGATCCGGACCCGCAGGAGATCGCCGTCCGCGCCTTCGTCTTCGGCTATCCGCTGGTCCTGCACGACGCGACCAGGTCGATGGGCTCGACGATCAACACGCTCGACCACAGCGTGCTGCCCGGCCCGCTGGACCGGGGCACGGTCCGGCTCAACACCGACATGCTCGCCTCCCAGGGCTTCCTCGACCTCGGCCGCGAGCCGCTCGTGCTGTCGGTGCCCGCGATGGAACCGCGGCGGTTCTGGCTGTTCCAGATGATCGACGCCTGGTCCAACACCGTGCACACGCCCGACAGCAGGAACCCGGGCAGCACCCTCGGCGCCGAGGGGCCGCCGTACGCCTACCTCCTGACCGGGCCGGGCTGGTCCGGCCCGGCGCCCGCGGGCCTGACGCATCTGGCCCTGCCCACCCGCACCGCGCGCCTGCTCGGCCGGGTCGAGGTCGACGGCCCCGCCGACGCCGAGCGGGTGGCCGCGATCCAGCGGCAGATGGCACTCGTGCCGCTCAGCGCCTGGCTCCAGGGCGTGCGAACCGGCGGCAGCAGCCGCACCCAGGCCATCGACCGCGGCGCCGAGCCGCCCGCCAAGCAGATCGCGGCACTCGACGGCCGGACCTTCTACGACCGGCTGTGCCGCCTCATGGCCACCGATCAACCGGTCGCCGCCGACGCGCCGATGGCCGCGCGGCTGGCGACCCTCGGCATCGTGCCGGGCGGGACGGTCGCCCGCCAGCCGGACAGCCTGCTCGACGAGGGGATCCGGCTGGGCAGGCAGCGGGCGGAGCGGTGGGTCGATCCGCGCGCGGTCACCGTGAACGGCTGGACCCGCAGTCACGAACGCGGCGACTACGGCACCGACTACCTGCGCCGGGCGGCGGTGGCGCTGTCCACGATCGGTTCGGTCACCCCGAACGAGGTCCTGTACCCGACCCTGTGGGCCGACGCCGCCGACGCGGGCGGCACGGCGCTGCGCTACCGGATCACCTTCCCGCCGGGCGGTCTGCCGCCGGTCGAGACGTTCTGGTCGATCACCGCCTACGACGAGCGCGGGCTGATGGTGCCCAACGCCGCCGGGATCTACGCGGTCGGGCACTACCCGGCGCCGGTGGCGGGGCCGGACGGCGCCGTGATGATCGCCGTGCAGCACGCGGACCCGGGCGGCGATGTGCCTGCGGGCAACTGGCTGCCCGTGCCCGAGCGCGGCCGGTTCTCGCTGACGCTGCGCCTCTACGCGCCGAAACCTGCGGCGCGAGAAGGTGTCTGGCAGCCGCCGCCGCTGGTGCGGGCGGACTGACTACTGCTCGTTGGCCATCGCCGCGACCAGCGAGTTCGGCCGCATGTCGAGCCAGTGCGATTCGACGTACTGCAGGCAGGCCGACCGGGTGGACGCGCCGAAGGCGACGGTCCAGCCGCCGGGGACGGCGGCGAAGGTGGGCCACAGCGAGTGCTCGCCCTCCTCGTTGACCAGGACGTAGAACTGGGCGTGGTCGTCGTCGAACGGATTGCTCATGACGGTTCCTTCCTCGGCGGGTCTCGGGTCAGAGCGCGGGGGCGCCGACGGCGCGTTCCGCGGGCGAGCGCAGGTCGAACGAACCGCAGCTCGCGTCGGGGTCGTTGGTGAGCAGGCCGAGCGCGCGGGCGAAGCGGCGCAGCAACCGGGCCGCGGTGTCGGTGTCGAACAGGTCTGTGCTGTATTCGATCTCGAGGCCGAGGTGGCCGTCGGGATCGGTGTGCGAGGACACGATGAACTGCACACCCGCGGGCGCGGGCGGCCCGTCGAACTCGACGGCGGTCAGTTCCAGCCCCGGCATGCCGAAGGTGTCGCCGGTGTCCAGGTAGCTCAGGGTCACCGCGCCGAGCGGCCCGGTGACCGCGCAGGATTCGCTGACGGTCGCGGCGGCGGAGGTGACCAGCGGATCCGGTTCGGCGCAGAGCATCTCGGCCAGCGAGGCCGACAGGACGCGGGACTCCTCGTCGCGGGTGCCGCCGATCTGGGCGAGCAGCACCGTCACCGCCGCCCGGACCACCGCGAACGGCGGGACGGCGTAGCGGCGGGCCAGTTCGGCGACGCGGGTGCCGATGCCGCCGCCGATCCGGGCGTGCATGCTCGCGCCGCGGTGCGCGGCGGGATCCGGGTCGGGGCCCGCGACACTGCCGAGCCGGACCAGCGCGGCCCTCGTGCCGACCGTTTCCCAGCGGGCGAGCTCACCGGTGCGGAACATCCGCTCGCCGGGAGATCCGAAAGGGTTGGCCACGAAGCGATCCGCGGTGTCGGCGGGCGCGTCGCGGTAGCCGCGCGCGAGCTGGGTGCCCGCGAGGTAGAGCTCCCCGTTGACCCCGGGGCTGGCCGGGCGCATCCGCCGGTCGAGCACGTAGACGCGGCGGTTCCAGTCGCGGACGCCCACCGGCAGGGTCTCCCCCGCGTCGGCGGCGGGCACGACCGGATAGCTCAGGGTGACCGTCGCCTCGGCGCGGTCATAGTTGTGATGGAGGCGGGCCGCGCTCACCGCGCCGAAGGCCCGCACGACCGAGGCGGGCACCGGATCGCCGAGGATCGCGACGGTGCGCAGCGAGGCCACCGCGGCGGCCTCGCCGGTGCGGCGCAGGTGGTCGGCGAACTCGCGCAGCCGGTCGGCGGTGAAGTCGGTCGCGGTGACGCCGTAGCCCGCGATCAGGCCGGTCAGGTAGGCGTTGTCGGCGCTCTCGCCGGGGGCGGCCAGGATCAGCGTGGCGCCGACCCGCAGGGGTAGCAGGTAGCCGTCGAGTTCGGCAGGCCCGCCGGTGGCCGACCGGTGCAGGTAGACGTCGTCGCGGTCGAAGCCGTGCCGGGTCTGCATGCCGACGAGGCGGTGGACCAGCGCGGCGTGCGAGACGGGCACGCCGTGACCCGCGCCGCCGGGGTAGAGCAGCAGGGCCGTGTGGTCGGCGACCAGCGGACCCCGGCGTTCGGCGGGCGCCAGCGGCTCGTCGGACAGCCCGGCGCCGGCGAAGCGATCGAGCGCGATCACCGGCGGCCCGGCCGGGTCGGGCGCGGCGGCCGCGGTGGTCAGCACCGCCGCGGGGGCGACCGCACCGGCCAGTGCGTCCAGGTCGGCCCCCGGCGGTACCGGCACCACGGCGACCCCGGCCTTGAGGGCCGCGTACAGGCCGAGCACGAACTCCACGCCGCGCGGCACGGCCAGCAGCACGGTGGCCTCGGGCGCCGGTTCGAGGGCGAGCAGGTGGCGGGCGAGCTGGTTGGTCCGGCGGTCGAGTTCGCCGTAGGTGAGGATCGTGGCCGAGGCGGCGTCGGCGGGGACGAAGACCAGCGCGGGGTCGAACGGGGTCGCGGCGGCCTGGTTCTCGAATTCGTCGAGCACCAGCTCGCCGGACAGGGGCAGACCCGTGTCGCCGCGCCGCCGGGGCGACGCGCCGGGGGCGGGCGCGGCGGCGCCGGAACGCCGTCCGGTGTACTCGATCGCGGGGTACCCGTCACCGGTGGTGGTGCGGCGCACCAGGTCTCCGGTGGCGAACATCCGATCACCGAGGGGCCCGGCGGGATTGGCGACGAACCCGGCCGCGGTGGCGGCGGTTCGCTTGGCGTACCCGCGGGCCAGCTGCACACCGCTGACGTAGAGTTCGCCGACCTCGCCCTCGCCCACCGGGCGCAGCCGGTGGTCGAGCACGAACAGCTCGACGTCGTCGGCGGGCGCGCCGAGCGGCACGAACTCGGTGTCCTCGCCGGTGACCTCGTGCGCGGTCATCTCCCCGCCGGTCTCGGGCCGGGAGTAGCTGTGCCACAGGGTCGCCCCGCTGACCATGCGCAGCGCCGCGGCGGTGCGGGGGGACAGCGGGCCGCCGGTGGCCAGCACGACGCGCAGGGCGTCGAGCTGCCGCTCGGCCTCGGGCAGCTCGGTCAGCGCGGCGAGGGTCGCCGGGGCGAGCAGGACGGCGGTGGCCTCGGTGCGGTGCAGGGTCGCGGCGAGCAGGGCCGCGTCGCCGCGGGCGTCGGTGTCCGGGACGACGAGGCGGGCGCCGGTCTGCAGCGCGAGCAGGACCTCGCCGACGGCGAGCTGGCTGGTGAGCGGCGCGTGCCAGAGCACCGCGTCGCCCTCGCCGACACCGAAGCGCCGGGCCCGCCATTCGGCGTTGGCGTGCGCGGCCCGGTGCCCGATCACCACGGCCGACGGGCCGTCGAGGTCGACGACCAGGTAGGCGGGGTTGTCGGCGGCCGGGCCCGCGGGTTCGGCCGCCGGGGCAGGCGCGTTCTCGTCGAGCCGGATCACCGGCACGCCCGTACCGCGCGGGTGCGGCGCGTCGGCGCCGGTGAGCAGCAGGACCGGGGCCGCCAGGGCCAGGGTGCGGCGCTGACGGTCCTGGGCGGCGGCCGGATCGAGCAGCACGAACGCGCCGCCCGCGACCAGCACCGCGTGCAGCGCCACCACCAGGTCCACCGAGCGCGGCAGGACAACCGCCACGGTGGTCTCCGGTCCGACGCCGCGCTCGGCGAGGCGGGCCGCCAGCGCGTACACGCGGTCCTCCAGCTCGGCGTAGGTCAGGACGTGCTCGCCCGCGGCGACCGCGACGGCGTCGGGTGTGCGCCGGACCTGCTCGGTGAAACCGCTGCTCAGCGTGGCCGGGTCCGGCAGGCGTGTCCCGCCGGCCGGGCCGGGCAGCGCGCCGGAGGAAGCAGTGCTGGGCCGGGTGGGACCGCCTGTCGTGACCGAATCCGCGTGCGACATCACAGTTCCCCTTCCGCATCGTCGGCCGACCCCGACCCGGCGATCACCGCGGCGGCATCGGACACCAGTGTTTGCAATGTGGAGCTGAGCCCGCCCGCGCCGAGCGCGGCGAGCACGCCGGGCACCAGCCCGGCCAGAGCGACGTTGACCAGCGCCTCGGGCTTCATCGCCGCGCCCATCGCCCGGCTCACCGCGGTGAGCTTGGCGTCGAGCGCGCCGAAGGAGACCGCGTGCTCACCGTGGGCGAAGGCCACGGTGGCGGGCGCGAGCTTGGCCGCGGAACCGACCAGGGCGGGCAGGTCGGCGATGGTGTAGGCCCGCCTGCGCGGTGCCTTCTCCGCCGCGGTGCGCACATCGATCGCGCGCACCGGCACCGTCGGATCGGCGGCAACGGCGGTGAGCACCTGCGCCAGCCGCTGGGCCAGCGTGCGCACCGTGGAGGCGTCGAACAGATCGGTCGCGTAGGCGAGCTGCATGTCCAGCCCGTCGAGTGCCCCGTCCGCGCCGTAGCGCTGGGAGGCGGTCAGGTGCAGGTCGAACTTGGCTTCGCCGAGTCCGGGGTCGAGCGCCTGCACGGTCAGCCCGGGTAGGTCGACCCCGCCCGGTGGCATGTTCTGGAAGGTGAGCATGACCTGGAACAGCGGGGTGTAGGCCCCCGATCGGGTCCGGCCGAGGGCGTCGACGACCTGCTCGAACGGGACGTCGGCGTTGGCGAGGGCGGCCAGGTCGCGTTGGGCGGCCTGGGCGAGCAGGTCGGTGAACGGCGCGCGCGAATCGATGTCGGTGCGCAGCACGACCGTGTTGACGAACATGCCGACCAGGTCGTCGAGTTCGCGGGCGCCACGGCCGGCGACCGGGGCGCCGACGGTGATGTCGGTGCTGCCGGACTGCTTGGCCAGCAGCACCGCGAGGGCGGCGTGCACGACGGTGAACAGCGTGGTCCGGTACGTGCGGGCGATCTCGTCGAGGCGCCGGGTCAGCGCCGCGTCCACCTCGAACTCGACGGTGGCGCCGCGCATCTCGCGCCGCGTGGCGCGCGGGCGATCGGTCGGCAGCGAGAGCAGTTCGGGCACGCCCGCCAGTTCCCGCGTCCAGAAGCCGAGCTGTTCGGACAGCAGGCTGTCGGGGTCGCGCTCGTCGCCGAGCAGCTCGCGCTGCCAGGCGCTGTAGTCGGCGTAGTCGATCGCCAACGGCGCCCAGCCCGGCTCGCCGCCCGCGTGGCGATCGACGTAGGCGCGCACCAGGTCCCGGGTCAGCGGGGCGACGGAGTATCCGTCGGCGCTGATGTGGTGGACGACCAGGGCGAGCACGTGCTCCTCGGCGCCGAGCTCGAACAGGGCCACCCGCACCGGCGGCGCGGTGAGGATGTCGAACGGCCGGGCGACGAGTTCGCCGAGACGCGCGGCGATGTCGCCCGCGTCGGCGGGGATCGGGGTGAGGTCGACCGGGACCGCCGCCACGGGCAGCACCTCCTGCACCGGACCGGCCTCGGTGTCGGGGTAGCGGGTCCGCAGCACCGCGTGCCTGCCGAGGACGTCGGTGACCGCCGCCCCCAGCGCCGCGTGGTCGAGCGCGCCGGTGAGGCGCAGCGCGGCCGGGATGTGGTACGCCGCGGACTCGGGATCGAGCTGGTGCAGCACCCACATCCGCTGCTGGGCCAGGGACAGTTCCGCGGGTCCGGTCGCCTCGCGCCGGGCGAGGACCGGCCTGCCGTCGGCGCGGTCGAAGCCGGCCAGGCGCTCGGCCAGTTCGGCGACGGTCGGCGCCTCGAACACCGCCGCCACCGGCACCCGCACCCCCGCGGCGGCGGACAGCCGCGCGGCGAGGCGGGTCGCCATGAGCGAGTTGCCGCCGAGGGCGAAGAAGTCGTCGTCGGCGCCCGCGGCGGCGCAGCCGATCACCTCGGCGAAGGTCCGCGCGACCAGCTGTTCGGCGGCGGTCACCGGGGCGCGGAAGGCCGCCTCGGCGAACACCGGTTCGGGCAGCCGGGCCCGGTCGACCTTGCCGTTGGCGGTGAGCGGCAGCTCGGGCAGGACCACGATCGCGGCGGGCACCATGTAGGCGGGCAGGTCGGCGGTGAGCTCGCCGCGCAGCCGCGCCGCGACCGCGCTCGCACCGTCGGGCGCGACACCGGGCACCGCGACGTAGGCGATCAGGCGCGCCCCCGCCCGCTCGTCGGACCGGGCGACGGCCACCGCGGCCCGCACGTCCGCGCTGCGCAGCAGCGCGGTCTCGACCTCGCCGAGCTCGATGCGGAAGCCACCGATCTTGACCTGGAAGTCGGCGCGTTCCAGGTATTCCAGGCCGCCGTCGGCACGGCGGCGGACGACGTCGCCGGTGCGGTACATGCGCGTGCCCGGCGCCCCGAAGGGGTCGGCGACGAAACGGTCGGCGGTCAGCGCGGCCCGTTCCTGGTAGCCGCGGGCCAGCTGGTCGCCCGCCAGGTACAGCTCACCCGCGACACCGATCGGCACCGGCCGCAGCCGCCCGTCGAGCACGTGCAGGGCGCTGTTCCAGGCCGCGGTGCCGATCGGCACGGTGTGCGCGAGGTCCTCGGTCACCGCGTATTCGGTGATCGAGACCGCGGCCTCGGTCGGGCCGTACAGGTTGTGCAGGACGGCGCGGTCGGCCACCGCGCGGAAGCGGGTCGCGGTGGCGGCGGGCAGCGCCTCGCCGATGGCGAGCACCGCGCGCAGCGAGGCGGGCAGCGCCACGTCGTCGGGCGCCGCGAGCAGCATCCCGATCAGCGACGGGACGGCGTGCAGCACGGTGACGCCGTGCTCGTTCATGGTCTCGCGCAGGGCGTCCGGGTCGCGCTCGGCGCCGGGCCGGGTGACCACGAGGCGGCCGCCGGACAGCAGCGGCGACCAGAACTCCCACACCGACAGGTCGAAGGTGGCCGGGGTCTTGAGCAGCACCCGGTCGGTCTCGCCCATGGCGAACCGGTCGTGCAGCCAGGCGATCTGGTTGACCACCGCGGCGTGCGGGACGCTCACGCCCTTGGGCCTGCCGGTGGACCCGGAGGTGAAGATGACGTAGGCCGGGTGCTGCGGGCGCAGCGGCGCGCGCCGGTCGGCGTCGGTCACGGGCGCCGACGGCAGGTGGCCGAGTTCGAGCGAATCCACCGCGAGGACCGGCAGATCCGTGTCGAAGGGCAGTCCGTCGGGCGTGGTGGTGAGCACGCACAGCGGGGCGGCGGTCTCGACGATGTAGGCGATGCGGTCGGCCGGGTGGTCGGGGTCGATCGGCACGTAGGCGCCGCCCGCCCGGACCACGGCGTGCATGGCCAGCACGAGGTCGGTGCTCCGGCGCATGGCCAGCACGACCGTGCGTTCCGGGCCGACCCCCGCGCCGATGAGCCGGCGCGCGAGCCGGTTCACCGCGGCGTCGAACCCGCTGTAGTCCCAGGCCGCTCCGGTGCCCGCGTCGACCAGCGCGACCGCGTGCGGGGTCCGGGCCGCCTGGGCGGCGCCGAGATCGGCGAGGGTGGCGGCGGGCACCGGGTGGGCGGTGGCGTTCCAGGCCGCGAGCCGCGCCCGCTCGGCGCCGAGGACGTCCAGGTCGCCGACGGGCGTGGCCGGCGCGCGGGTGACCTCGGCCAGGATCCGTGACAGCGCGGCGGCGAGCCGCTCGGCGGTATCCGCGTCGAACAGGTCGGTGGCGTACCCGAGCACGAGTTCGATCCCGGCCGGTGTGCCGTCGGCGCCGTAGTGGTCGACCGCGAACAGGTGCAGGTCGAATTGCGCGACGCCCGAGGCGATCTCGAGCTCGGTGACGGTGAGTCCGGGCAGCTCCAGCCGCCCGCGTTCGTGGTTCTGGAACGAGTAGCCGACCTGGAACAGCGGGTGCCGCGCGGTGGAGCGGCGGGGGTTGAGCACCTCGACCAGGCGCTCGAAGGGCACGTCGGCGTGGGACAGCGCCGCGATGTCGGCCGTCCGCGCGTCGGCGAGCAGGGTGGTGAACGGCGCGGCCGGGTCGACCTCGGTGCGCAGCACCAGGGTGTTGACGAACATGCCGATGACCTCGTCCAGCTCGGCCTCGCCGCGGCCCGCCACCGGCGTGCCGACGGCGATGTCGCCGGTGCCGGAGTAGCGGGCGAGCAGGGCCGCGAAGGCCGCGTGCACCACCATGAACAGGGTGGCGCCGTTGGCGCGGCCGAGCGCGGCGAGGGCGGCGTGTCCCTCGGCGTCGACACCGAACCGCACGGTCTCGCCGCGCAGGCTCTGGCGGGCCGGGCGCGGCCGGTCGGTGGGCAGGGCCAGCTGGTCGGGCAGCCCGGCCAGCGCCTCGCGCCAGTAGCCGAGCTGGGCCGCGGCCACCGAGGCGGGGTCGTCCTCCGCGCCGAGCAGCTCGCGCTGCCACAGCGCGTAGTCGGCGAACTGCACCGCGGGCGGCGTCCATCCGGGCGCGGTGTCCGCGCGGCGGGCGGCGTAGGCGGCCACCAGGTCGCGGACGAACGGCGCGATGGACGAGCCGTCGGCGGCGATGTGGTGCAGCACGGCGGCCAGCACGAACGACTCCGGCCCCACCTGCAGCAGCCGCATCCGGACCGGGACCTCGGCGGTCACGTCGAAGGTGGTCGCGGCCAGTTCCCCGATCTCCGCGGCCAGTTCGGCCTCGGCGACCTCGCGGTGCTCGAGCTCGGGTACGTACTCGCCGACGGGCAGTACCAGCTGGGTGGCCGTGCCGTCGACCTCCGGGTAACGGGTGCGCAGCGACTCGTGCCGGGCCACCACGTCGGCGACCGCGGCCCGCAGGGCGGCCACGTCCAGATCGCCGTCCAGGCGCAGCGCGAACGGGATGTTGTAGGCGACGGACGCGCGGTCGAAGCGGTTGAGGAACCACATGCGCTGCTGCGCGGGCGAGAGCGGCAGGTTCTCGGGCCGGGCCCGGCCGACCAGCGCGGGCCGGTCGGCGCGGGCGCGGCCGTCGGCCTCCGCGGCCAGGTCCGCGACGCGCGGCGCCTCGAACAGCATCCGCACCCCGACGCGGCGGTCGAGCGCGGCTCCGATGCGGGCGACGGCCTTGGCGGCCAGCAGCGAGCTGCCGCCGAGGGCGAAGAAGTCGTCGTCGAGGCCGACCGGCGCGTCGATGCCGAGCACCTCGGCGTAGACCGCGGCCACGATCTGCTCGGTCACGGTGACCGGCGCACGGTAGGCGGTGGTCTCGAACACCGGGGCGGGCAGCGCCGCCCGGTCGAGCTTGCCGTTGACGGTCAACGGGATCCGGTCGACCAGCACGATCGCGGCGGGCAGCATGTGCTCGGGCAGGGTGTGGGCCAGCTCGGCGCGCACGGCGGCGACCTCGACCGGCTCGCCCGCCACGGCGGGAACCGCGTACGCCACGATGCGGGGCTCGTCCACCAGGTCGGCGCGCACGACCACCGCGACCTCGCGCAGCCGCGGGCAGCAGCGCAGCAGGGCGGCCTCGATCTCGCCGAGCTCCACACGGAAACCGCGCAGGTTGACCTGCTGGTCGGCGCGGCCCAGATACTCCAGGTCGCCGTCGGCGGTCCAGCGGGCCAGGTCGCCGGAGCGGTAGGCCAGGGTGCCGGGCGCGCCGTAGGGGTCGGCGACGAAGCGGGCCGCGGTGAGGTCGGGCCGGGCCAGGTAGCCGCGGGCCAGCTGACCGCCGGAGACGTAGATCTCGCCGGGCACGCCGACCGGTACCGGCCGCAGCCGCGAATCCAGCACCCGCACGGCGAGTCCCGCGAGCGGGCCGCCGATGAGGCTGGCCGAGCCGGTCTCCGGGGTGATCTCGCGGTAGGAGACGTGCACCGTGGTCTCGGTGATGCCGTACATGTTCACCAGGCGCGGCGTGACACCGTAGCGGTCGAACCAGCCCGCCAGCCGCTGCGGCTCGAGCGCCTCGCCGCCGAAGATCACCGCGCGCAGGGCGTAGTCGGCGGTTTCGGCGGCCAGGTCGGCGGCGACGAGCTGGTAGAACGCCGACGGGGTCTGGTTGAGCACGCTCACCCGCTCGCGGATCAGCAGCTCGCGGAACTGCTCCGGGGAGCGCGAGGTGAAGTAGTCGACCAGTACCACCGAGCCGCCGGTGAGCAGCGCGCCCCACAGCTCCCAGACAGAGAAGTCGAAGGCGTAGGAGTGGAACATGGTCCACACGTCGTCCGGCCCGAAGCCGAAGTGCTGCTCGGAGTTGTCCAGCAGGCGGAGCACATTCGCGTGCGGGACGACGACGCCCTTGGGCCTGCCGGTGGAGCCGGAGGTGTAGATGACGTAGGCGGTGCCTGCGGGGCGCAGGGGCGCGCGCCGGTCGGCGTCGGTGAGCGGGTGGGCGCCGAAGCCGTCGAGGTTCTCCTCGGCCGGGTCGATGACGGGTCCGCCGAACCAGTCGCGGGGCAGGCCGGTGCCCGCGTTGGTCACCGCGCACACCGGGCGGGCGTCGTCGAGCACGAACTCGATGCGGTCGGCCGGGTAGTGCGGGTCGATCGGCAGGTAGCCGCCGCCCGCCTTCAGCACGGCCAGCATGGCGACCGCCAGTTCCACGGTGCGCGGCAGCGCCACCGCGACCAGCGTTTCCGGCCCGACACCGGCGCCGGCGAGGCGCCGGGCCAGGCGGTTGGACCACTCGTCGAGCGCGCGGTAGGTCAGGCCGCGACCGCCCTCGGTGACCGCGACGGCGTCCGGGTGCCGCGCGGCGACGCGGGCGAACCTGTCGACCATGGTCTCGGTGTCGGCGGCGCGGCCTGCGCCGGTGACCGACCATTCGTAGAGGGCGCGCTGCGCTTCGACGGTGTCGAGGACGACGATGTCGCCGACGACGACGGTCGGGTCGGCGGCGACGGCGGCCAGCACGCGGGTGAAGCGGTCGGCCAGCACCGCGACGCTGTCGCGGTCGAACAGGTCGGTGGCGTAGGAGATCTCGACGGTCATGCCGTCGGCGCGGCCGTCCACGTCGTCGGCCTCGAAGACGGTGAACTGCAGGTCGAACTTGGCCACGGGCGCGTCGTATCGCAGCGGCGCGACCGACAGCCCGGAGACCTCGAGGGCGGGCACGGCGAAGTTCTGCAAGGCGAGCGCCACCTGGAACAGCGGGTGGCGGTTGCGGGCGCGGGCGGGGTCGACGGCCTCGACGACCTGCTCGAACGGCACCTCGGCGTGCGAGAGCGCGTCCAGGTCGCCCGCGCGCACCGCGTCGAGCAGCGACTCGAACTCGGCGCGCGGGTCGACCTCGCTGCGCAGCACCAGGGTGTTGACGAACATGCCGACCAGGCCGTCGAGTTCGGCCGCGCCGCGCCCCGCGACCGGCGTGCCGATCGCGATGTCGGTGCCGCCGGACAGCCGGGCCAGCAGCACCGCCAGCGCCGCGTGCAGGGTGCTGAACAGCGTGGTCTCGCGCTTGCGGGCCAGCTCGCGCAGTTCGCCGTGCAGGTCGGCGTCGACCGCGAACCGGAACACGTCGCCCGCGAAGGTGGATTCGGCCGGGCGCGGCCGGTCGGTGGGCAGGGCGACTTGCTCGGGCAGGCCGGCCAGGGCGCGCCGCCAGTAGGCGAGCTGGCGGTGGGCGAGCGAGCCGGGATCGGCCGGGTCGCCCAGGTTCTCGTCCTGCCACAGGGTGTAGTCGGCGTACTGCACCGGCAGCGGCGTCCACCGGGGCGCCGAGCCCGAGTACCGGGCGGCGTAGGCGGCCATGAGATCGGCGGCCAGCGGGCCGAGGGAGAAGCCGTCGGCCGCGATGTGGTGCACGACCAGCATCAGCACGTGCTCGGGCGCGCCGTCGACGGTGAACAGGGCGGCGCGCACCGGGATCTCGGCGGCGAGGTCGAACGGGACGGCGGCCTGGGCGGCCAGCGCGGCGGGCAGCCCGTCCGCGGTGACCGGCACCTGATGCAGGATCGTGGCGGACTCGGCCGCGATCAGCTGCCGGGCGCCGTCGGGCCCGTCGGGGTAGCTGGTGCGCAGGGTCTCGTGCCTGCCGATGACGTCGGTGAGCGCGGAGACGAGGGCCGCCCGGTCGAGGTCGCCGCGCAGGCGGAGCGCGACCGGGATGTTGTTGACCGCGTCGCGCGCGCCGTCACCGGCGTCGGCGAGGTAGCGGTTGAGGAACCACATGCGGCGCTGGGCGGCCGAGAGCGGGATGTGCGCGGGCCGCGGCCGCGCGGTGAGCGGCGTGCGGGTGGCGGTGCCGCGCAGGTCTTCCGCCCGGGCGGCCAGGGCGGCCACGGTCGGGGCGTCGAACAGCAGCCGCACCGGCACCTCGGCGTCGAGCGCGGCGCCGAGCCGCGCGGCGACCTGGGTCGCGCTGAGCGAGTTGCCGCCGAGGGCGAAGAAGTCGTCGTCGAGGCCGATCGGCTCCTCGGTGCCGAGCAGGCCGGCGAAGATCTCGGCCACGGTGTGTTCGGTCGCGGTCGCCGGCGCGCGGAAGACCGCGGTCTCGAACACCGGGGCGGGCAGCGCCCGGCGGTCGAGCTTGCCGGAGGTGTTGAGCGGGAACTCGTCGAGCACGACGAACGCGGCGGGCACCATGTAGGCGGGCAGGCGCTCGGCCAGCGCGGACCGCACGGCCTCGGTGTCGATGTCGCCCGCGGGCACCAGGTAGGCGACGATCGTGCCGCCGTCGCGCACCACCACGGCCGCCTGTGCGATCTCGCCGAGACCGGCCAGCGCGGCCTCGATCTCGCCGAGCTCGATGCGCAGGCCGCGCACCTTCACCTGGAAGTCGGTGCGGCCCAGGTAGTTCAGCTCGCCCGCCCGGCTCCACGTGACCAGGTCGCCGGTGCGGTACATGCGCTCGCCCTCGGCGAACGGGTCGGCGACGAACCGGTCGGCGGTCAGCCCGGCGCGGGCCGCGTAGCCACGGGCCAGCTGCGCGCCGGACAGGTACAGCTCGCCGGGCACGCCCGCCGGGACCGGGTGGAGCCGCTCGTCGAGCACGTAGGCGCGGGTGTTGAACACCGGGACGCCGATCGGCACGGTGTCGACGTCGGCGTCGGTCACCTCGTGCCAGGTGACGTCGACCGCGGCCTCGGTCGGGCCGTACAGGTTGTGCACGGCGGCGCCGGTGTGGGCCCGCAGCTGGTGGGCCGGGCCGGGCGGCAGCGCCTCGCCGGAGGCGAAGACCAGGCGCAGCGAGGCGCAGGACGCGGCGGAGTCGGCCAGCGTGCCCGCGAAGACGCTCAGCATGGACGGCACGAAGTGGGCCACGCTGACCCGCTCCGCGTCGATCAGCTGGGCCAGGTAGGCGGGGTCGCGATGGCCGTCGGGCCGCGCAAGCACCAGCCGCGCGCCGATCTGCAAGGGCCAGAAGAACTCCCACACCGACACGTCGAAGGTCGCCGGGGTCTTCTGCAGCACCGTGTCGGCGGGGGTCAGCGTGTAGGCGGCCTGCATCCAGACCAGGCGGTTGACGATCGCGGCGTGCGTGACGACGACGCCCTTGGGCGTGCCGGTCGAGCCGGAGGTGAAGATCAGGTACGCCGGGTGCTCCGGGGTGAGCGGCGCCGTGCGGTCGGCGTCGGTCAGCGGGTCGGCGGAGTAGGCGCCGACGCCGGGGTCCGCCGGGTCGAGCACCGGAACACCGTGGGCGGCGGGCAGATCGAGGGCGTCCGCGGGCCGGGTCAGCACACAGACCGGGTCGGCGGCGGCGAAGACCTGGGCCAGCCGCCCGGCGGGGTGCTCGGGATCGACCGGGACGTAGGCGGCGCCCGCGGCCTGCACCGCGTACAGGGAGACGACCAGGTCGACCGAGCGGTGCATGCCGAGCGCGACGGTGCGCTCGGGTCCGGCGCCGTGCGCGACGAGCAGCCGGGCCAGCCGGTTGACCCGCGCGGCGAACTCGCCGTAGGTGAGCGACACGCCGTCGGCCGTCAGGGCGACGGCGTCGGGGGTCGCGGCGGCCCGCTCCTCGAACAGCGACACCAGCGTCGCGGCCGGGTCGACCGGGCGGGCGGTGTCGTTCCACGCCCCGAGCACCTGCGCGCGCTCGGGGGTGGTGAGCAGGTCGATGTCGCCGATCACGACGCTGGGATCGGCGCACACCGCCTGCAGAACCCGCGTGAAGCGGGTGGCGTAGCCGGCCACGGTGGCCGGGTCGAACAGATCGGTGGCGTATTCGAAGACCGCATCGAGCGCGGTGCCACCGTCGGTCTCGCGCAGCGTGAGCTGCAGGTCGAACTTCGCCGTCCCGGTGTCCACCGGCAGTTCGGTGGCGGTCACGCCGGCCAGCGACAGCTCGGCGCCGACGGTGTTCTGCAGGTCGAGCATGACCTGGAACAGCGGGTGCCGGGCGGTGGAGCGCTCGGGGGCCAGCGCCTCGACCAGGCGGTCGAAGGCGACGTCGGGGTTGGCCAGCGCGCGCAGGTCGGTGTCGCGGACCGCGTCGAGAAGGTCGGCGAAGGTGGTCGCGGGCCGCACCTCGGCGCGCAGCACCAGGGTGTTGACGAACATGCCGACCAGCTCGTCGAGTTCGGCCGCGCCGCGCCCCGCGACCGGGGTGCCGATGGCGATGTCCTGCTGCCCGGCCAGCTTGGCCAGGGTGGCGGCGAACGCCGCGTGCAGCACCATGAACAGCGAGGCCTGGCGTCCGGCCGCCAGCGCGCGGAGCCCGCGCAGGGTCGCGGCGTCGATCGGGAAGTGGTGGCGCGCACCGCGTCCGGACGCGACGGCGGGCCGAGGACGGTCGGTGGGCAGCGACAGCAGCTCCGGCAGGTCCGCGAGTTCGCGTGTCCAGAACGAGATCTGGCGGGCCATCGGCGAGGCGGGGTCCTGCTCGGTGCCGAGGGCGGCGCGCTGCCACAGGGCGAAGTCGGCGTACTGCACGGGCAGCGGCGCCCACTGCGGCGCCGCGCCCGCGGCGCGGGCGGCGTAGGCGAGCATGAGGTCGCGGGTGAGCGGCGCGACCGACCAGCCGTCGGCGGCGATGTGGTGCAGCGACAGGACGAGGACGTGTTCGGTGTCGTCCAGCCGCAGCAGGTGCAGGCGCACCGGCGCGGCCTCGGTCACCGCGAAGGGCACCGCGGCGAGCTCGACGACGCGGCGCTCGACATCGGCGGCGGCGGTCTCGACCGGGGCCAGGTCGACCACGACCTCGTCCGCGGGCAGGACCTGCTGGTGGCCGACGCCCTCGGCGGACGGGTAGCGGGTACGCAGGGCCTCGTGCCGGGCCAGCACGTCGAGCACGGCGGCGGTCAGGGCGGCGTGGTCGAGCGCGCCGCGCAGCCGGAGGGCGGCGACGATGTTGTCGGCCACCGAGTCCGCGTCGAACTGGTTGAGGAACCACATGCGCTGCTGCGCGTAGGACAGCGGGATCCGCTCGGGGCGCGGTCCGGCCACGAGCGCGGGACGGGCCGCGCCCGCCTCGCCGCCCGCCAGCCGCTCGGCGAGCGCGGAGACGGTGGTCGCGTCGAAGAGCGTCCGCAGCGGCACGACGACGCCGAGGGCGTCGCCCAGCCGGGCGGCCACCTGGGTGGCCACCAGGGAGTTGCCGCCGAGGGCGAAGAAGTCGTCGTCCGCGCCGACCCGGTCGACACCGAGGACCTCGCCGAAGACCTGGGCCACCACGGTTTCGGTGCCCGAGGCGGGGGCGCGGAAGGCGCGGGCGGCGAAGACCGGCTCCGGCAGGGCGCGCCGGTCCAGCTTGCCGTTGGGGGTCAGCGGCAGGGCGTCGAGCACGGTGAACGCGGCGGGCACCATGTGCGGGGCCAGCCTGCGGCGCAGGCCGTCCTCGACGGCGGACACCGAGAAGGCGGCGGCGTCCTCGGGCACGAGATGCGCGACCAGCTGATCGCCGCGGCGGCTGTCGTGGTGCACCACCACGACGGCCCGGCGCACGCCCGGCTGGGCCAGCAGCGCGGCCTCGATCTCGCCGAGCTCGATCCGGAATCCGCGCAGCTTGACCTGATCGTCGTTGCGCCCCAGGTATTCCAGGGTGTGGCTCACGGGTTCCCCGGACTCCCCGGGGACGGCGGTCCAGCGGACCAGGTCGCCGGTGCGGTACATGCGCTCACCGGGCGCCCACGGGCACGCGACGAACCGCTCCGCCGACAGCGCCGCGCGGTTGCGGTAGCCACGGGCCAGCTGCGCGCCCGCGACGTACAGTTCGCCCGCGACGCCGACCGGAACCGGCCGCAGGCGGGCGTCGAGCACCCATTCGCCGATGCCGCGCAGCGGGGCGCCGACGGTCACGGGGTCGGCCGCGGTGAGCGGGCCGCTGATGTTGGTCGCCACGGTGGTCTCGGACGGGCCGTAGGCGTTGACGAACACCCGCGGCACCCCCTGACCGGTCCAGCGGGCGACCAGGTCGGGCGGGCAGGCCTCGCCACCGACCATGATCATGCGCAGGTCCGGCAGCTCGGCCGGGTCGAGCACGGCCAGCCCCGACGGGGTCATCAGCGCGTGGGTCACCCGCTGCTCGGCCAGCAGCTCGGCGAGCTCGCGGCCGACGTGGCGGCCCGCGGGGGCGATGACCAGGGTGGCCTTCGACTGCACCGCGAGCAGCAGTTCCATGACCGAGATGTCGAAGGAGGGCGACCCCACCTGGAGCACGCGGGCGTCGGGGGTGCCGAACATGCGCGCGGCCTCCTCGGCCGCGAACCCGGCGATGCCGGCCTGGGTGACCAGCACGCCCTTGGGCAGGCCGGTGGAGCCCGAGGTGTAGATGACGTAGGCCAGGTGCCCGGCCCGCAGCGGCCGGACGCGCTCGGCGGGCGTGACCGGATCGCCGGACCGGGCCGCGCATTCGGCCATGAGCCGCAGCTCGTCGAGGACCAGCCAGTCCAGGTCGCCCGGCAGGCCCTCGGCGACGGCCGCCACGGTCAGGCCCAGTTTCGCGCCGGAGTCGGTGATCATGTGCGTGATCCGGTCGGCCGGGTAGGCGGGGTCGACCGGCAGCCAGCCCGCGCCCGCCTTGGCGACGGCCCACACGGCCAGCACGGATTCCAGCGAACGGGGCACGCCGACGGCGACCAGGTCGTCCGGGCCGACACCCCGGTCGATGAGCACGCGCGCCAGGCGCGAGGAGGCGCGGTCGAGTTCGCGGTAGCTCAGTTCGCGGGCACCGTCGGTGACCGCGACGCGGTCCGGGTCGGCGGCGACGGCGGCGGCGAGCAGGTCGGGCAGCAGGCCGGTGGCGGTGACGGCGTCGCCACGCATGGCGGTCAGCGCGGCGGTCTCGGCGTCCGAGAGCAGGCCGAGGTCGCCGGCCGGGGTGCGCGGGTCGCGCACCACCGAGCGCAGCACGCGCACGAAACGCGCGCCGAGGGTGCGCATCTCGTCGTCGTCGAAGAGGTCGGTGGCGTAGAGGAGGGTGGCGTCGATGCCACCGGGCGCGCCCGCGGCGTCGCGACGCTCGGTGAGGGTGAACTGCAGGTCGAACTTGGTGGCGTCGAGCTCGATCTCGTGCACGGTGACGGTGGCGCCGTCGAGGTCGAAGGTGGTGTCCAGCAGCGCCTGGAAGTTCAGGGCCACCTGGAACAGCGGGTGCCTGGCCTGCGTGCGGGCCGGGTTGACCACGTCGACGAGCCGGTCGAACGGCACGGTGGCGTGGGCGAAGGCGGCCAGGTCGGTCTCCCGGCTGCGTTCGAGCGCGGCGAGGAACGGCGCGGCGGGGTCGATCTCGGTGCGCAGCACCAGCGTGTTGACGAACATGCCGATGAGGTCGTCGATGGCCCGGTCGCCGCGTCCCGCGACGCCGGTGCCGATCGCGATGTCGGTGCTGCCCGACAACCGGGCGAGCAGCACGGCCAGCGCGGTGTGCAGCACCATGAACAGCGAAGCGCCTTGCGCGGCGGCCAGATCCGCGAGACCGCGGTGCAGCGCGGCGTCGATGACGAACTCGGCGCGGGCGCCGCGCAGGCTCGGCTCCAGCGGCCGGGGACGGGCCGAGGGCAGCTCCAGCTGATCGGGCAACCCGGCCAGCGTGCGCTCCCAGAAGGCGATCTCGCGGGCGGCGAGGGACTGCGGGTCGGCCTCGACGCCGAGCAGTTCGCGCTGCCAGAGGGTGTAGTCGGCGTACTGCACCGGCAGCGGCGCCCAGCCGGGCTCGGTGCCGTCGGCCGCCGCGCGGTAGGCGGTCAGCACGTCGCGGACCAGCACCCGCAGCGAGACGCCGTCGGCGGCGATGTGATGGAGGACGACGGCGAGCGCCGTCTCGGTGCCGGTGGTGAGAATGCGGGCGCGGAACGGGGTTTCGGTCTCCAGGTCGAAGCCCGTCGCGGCGAAGCAGGCCAGCTCGGTCTCCATGGCGGCGGCGTCGACGGCCACCGGTGCGGGAACGCGCGCGGAGCCGGGCGGCAGCACCACCTGACGGGCGACTTCGCCCCCGGGCCGGGTCACGGCCGGGAAGATCGTGCGCAGCGCCTCGTGCCGGTCGACGACCTGCGCCAGCGCGGCCGCCAGGGCGGGCAGGTCCGCGGTGCCGCGCAGCCGCACCACGAACGGCATGTTGTAGCCGGGCGCGGCCGGATCGAACCGGTTGAGGAACCAGATGCGCTGCTGGGCGGGCGAGAGCGGGATCAGCTCGGGCCGCGGCCGCGCGACCAGCACGGGCAGGCCGGCGGGACCCTCGCCGAGCCGTTCGGCCACCGAGGCCGCGAGCCGGGCCACCGTGGGCGCGCCGAACAGCTCGCGCACGCCGAGCCTGCACCCCAGGTCCGCGCCGAGACGGGCGGCCACCTGCGTGGCGACCAGGGAGTTGCCGCCCAGGGCGAAGAAGTCGTCCTCGCGCCCGACCCGCTCGGCGCCGAGCACCTCGGCGAAGACGCGGGCGACGGCCTCCTCGATCGGACCCTCCGGCGCGGAGTAGCGGACGGTCACGCGGGCGGGGGCGGGCAGGGCCCGGCGGTCCAGCTTGCCCGAGGCGTTGACGGGCAGGTGGTCGAGCACGACGAACGCGGCGGGGACCATGTACCCGGGCAGGGCCCGCAGCGCGGCCTCGCGCAGCTGCTCGACCGCCACCGCGCCCGGCTCGGCCTCGACCACGTAGGCCACCAGCTGCTCGCCGAGTCCGGCGTCGTCGCGGACGACGACCACCGCGCGCACCACCGCGTCGACCGCGGCCAGCACCGCCTCGATCTCGCCGAGCTCGATCCGCAGGCCACGCAGCTTCACCTGGAAGTCGGTGCGGCCCAGGTATTCCAGTTCGCCGGTGGTGGTCCAGCGCACCAGGTCGCCGGTGCGGTACATGCGGGCGCCCGGCGTGCGGATGTCGGCCACGAACCGGCCCGCGGTGAGTTCGGGGCGCTCGACGTAGCCCCGGGCGAGCTGTACCCCCGACAGATACAGCTCGCCCGGCGCACCGACCGGAACCGGCCGGAGCCGCGAGTCGAGTACGTAGAGCGCGGTGTTGAACACCGGCGCCCCGATCGGCACCGTGACCCGGTCGGCGTCGCACACCTCGTGGTAGGTGACGTCGACGGCGGCCTCGGTGGGACCGTACAGGTTGTGCAGCCGGGCGCCGGTCAGCAGCCGCAGGCGCTGGGCCAGCGGCGCGGGCAGCGCCTCGCCGGAGGCGAACACCGCGCGCAGCGTGGACCGCTGGGCGATCTCCTGCTGCGCGAGGAACGCCTCGAGCATCGACGGCACGAAATGCGCGACAGTGACACCGTATTCGGCGATCACCGCGCGCAGGTAGCCCGGGTCGCGATGCCCGTCCGGCTCGGCCAGCACCAGCGTGGCGCCGATCTGCAAGGGCCAGAAGAACTCCCACACCGACACGTCGAAGGTAGCGGGCGTCTTCTGCAGCACCACGTCGGCCGGTTCCAGCCGGTAGGCGGCCTGCATCCAGACCAGGCGGTTGACGATGGCCGCGTGCTCGACGGCCACGCCCTTGGGCAGACCGGTCGAGCCGGAGGTGAAGATGACGTACGCCGGGTGGCCGGGGCGCAGCGGCGCGGTGCGCTCGGCGTCGGTGAGCGGGGCGCCCGAGAGGCCGTCGAGTGCGAGGGTGTCCACGGTCAGCACCGGGGCGCCGGTCGCGGCCGGGGCGCCGTCGCGCGTGGTGGTGAGCACGGCCGCGGGGCGCGCGGTGCCCAGGATGTGGGCGACGCGGTCCGCCGGGTGGTCCGGATCGATCGGCACGTAGGCGGCGCCGGCCGCGAGCACGCCGTACATGGCGACGACGAGGTCGATCGAGCGCCGGATGTTCAGGGCGACCAGGCTTTCCGGGCCCACGCCGGTGTCCGCGAGATGGCGGGCGAGCCGGTTCGCCCGCTCGGCCAGCTCGCGATAGGTCAGGATCGCGCCGTCCGCGCCCGCCATGCGGACCGCGACCGCGTCCGGGGTCCGCGCGGCCTGAGCCTCGAAAAGGGCGAGCAGCGTGGGCTGCCGGACCCCGCGCTCGGCGAGTGCCGCGGTGACGTCGAAGCCCGTCGCGTTCCAGATCCGGGTGCTGACCTGTAGCTCCAGCTCGGTGGCCACCTCGACCGCGCTCACCGGCGTGTCCAGCGCGACCGCGGTGAGCCGCTCGAGGAAGCGCAGGAAGCGGGAGTGGTGGCGGGCCAGGTCGTCGGCGCCGTAGAGGTGCGGATTGGCCTCGAAGTCCACGTGCACCCGGTTGCGCACGCCGTAGTAGACGTTGAGGCTCAGGTCCTCGATGGGACCGGTGGACAGCACGTGGTAGCGGCCGGGGGTGTCGCCCAGGGTGAGGTCGTTGCGGAAGAGCATGAAGTTGGCCAGCGGGCCGTAGAGCGCGCGGCGCGCCGGGCGGCCGTCGTCCTCGGCGTCGCGGCGGATGTCCTCGGCGCGATAGCGCTGGTGCCGCAGCGCGCCCGCGACCTCGACGCGGGCGGCGCGCAGCAGCTCGCCCCAGGTCGTCGCGGTGTCGGTGGCCGCGCCGGTGGGCAGGCGCAGCGGCACGATGTTGGACAGCATGCCCGCCGAGCGGCGCATGACGGCGGTCGTGCGCGCGGTGACCGGCAGGCTGAGCACCGCGTCGGGGCGGTCGGTGAGCCGGCCGAGGTAGGCGGCGAAGGCGGCGAGCAGCACCGCGGCGATGGTGGAGTCGTCGCTGGCGGCGATGTTCTCCAGCCGCTCGACGAGTTCCTCGGACAGGCGGCCGCCGGTGACCCGGTTGTTGGCCGAGCGGGGCGCGGTGCGGGTGTCCAGGCTGGTCGGGCTGTCCAGGCCGGCGATGCGCTCGGCCCAGTGCGCGCGGTCGGTGGCGAAGCGGCTGCTGTCGCGGTAGCGCTGTTCGCCCGCGACCAGGTCGGCCAGGTCGCCGGGGTCGATCTCGGGCGCGGGGATGCCGAGGACCCGGGCGGTGTAGAGCTCGGCGATGCGCTGGGTGTTGGCGAAGGCGCCGTAGCCGTCGAGCACGATGTGGTGTCCGCGCAGGTACCAGAACCAGCGCCGGTCGCCGACCCGGAGGATGGCGCCGCCTACCAGGCGGTCGGTCAGCAGGTCGACGGGGGTGCCGAAGTCGGCGCGCATCCACTCGTGGGCGGCGGCGACCGGGTCGTCGTGCTCGCGCAGGTCGATCAGCGGCAGTTCGTCCTCGACGGGGATCGAGTGGTCGACGAACTGGAACGGGACGCCGTCGTTCTCGCCCAGGCGGACCAGCGGGGAGCCGTAGCTGTGGGCGGCGGTGGCGGCCGCCTGCTGGAGCGCGGTCACGTCCAGGTCGCCGGCGAGGTCGACGTACTGGGCGATGTTGATCGGCACGTCGGGGTCGAGCAGCTGCGCGTACCAGACGCCGAGCTGCGCGGGGGTCAGCGGGAACGGGGCCGGGGCCTGTGGGGGTGTCTCCGCCTGCGCCTCGTGCGACCGCGCACCGAACCCACCCAACTCCGTACCCTGCACCAGAGCCTCCTCGTATCGCGAAAAAACAGCGGACCGAACGTTTTTCGGGCAGCACGAAGACAGCTCTGTACTCCGTTGGTCCGAGAATTCGGCGTATTCGCGCGATGGGCAGCTCGCCTCGCTCGCGCTCAGATCCCCGACAGATCAGTTGATGTCCGACTGCGATCCGGATCGGATCGCGCACCGCGCCCGGGCCCCGATGCCCGGTGCGGGATGAGTGGGTTTAGATCGTTCCTCCAACGTCGCGCCCGGAGTTCCGTCGATGCCGGAACCTCGGTTGTGTGTCGCGTGCATCACATCGATGCCGTCCTGTGATGGGACACTAGGCGCTCGGTTAATAAAAAGAAACTTTTTCCGCTAAAAACTTCGGACGACCGTCCAGCCCGTTCGGCTCCCCCGCCGCGACCTGGGCATCACTGTGTGCCCCGCCACACAGTGGCGGTCATATGTGAGCTGGAGCACTTTCAGTCGGGAGGTTAGGAGCCGAAACGTTGCATCTGCGTTGCATCGGCGCCCAGCCGCCGGTCGAGGACCCGGATCTTGGCCTCGATCTGCGCATACAGCGGCGAATCGCGGTCGACCGTGCCGCGGTAGGCGGCCCAGGCAGCGGCGTCGTCGCGACCCTCCGGACACGCCGTCCACCGGCGCAGCACGTTGGCGTCGGGCGAGGAGAGCACGGCGGTGCGCAACCGGACCCGCAACTCGTCGCGGAGGTCACAGATGCCGGGCGCCGAGGAACGGGGTAGCACTGGACCGGCGTACAAGCGCAATGCCGAATCGACATCACCGGTATCCAGCGCCGCGCGCAACGCCTCGACATCGGTTGCGACATGGACGCGCAGACGATATGGCCGCGACCCGAACACATCGGGCCCGACCACCGAGCGCAACCGGGACATGGCCGCGCGGATCGTCCCGTTGTCCAGATCGGTGTCGTCGAGCAGCAGCGCCAGATGGTCGGCGCCGAGGCCCTCGGGATGCTCGGTCAGCAACAGCAGGATCTCCGCGTGCCGCTGCGACAGCGGCACCCGCTCCCCCGCCACGGTCAGCTGCGGCTGGCCGAGGCCGAGGACGTCCAGGCCGAGCCGGGCCTGGCTCGCATCGGGCGTCGGCGGCGCGGCGACCGCGCCCGCCCGGCCCGCGCGCATGGACCGCAGGACCAGGTCCATCTCCGCGGCGGTGGCCGCGGCCTTCACCAGGGCGAGGATCTCCGGCTTGGCCACCCGGACGCCGCCGGCGATCATCAGCACACCGACGAGCCTGCCGTCCGGTTCGTGGACGGGCGCGGCGGCACCGGTGATCTGATGCATGCGATGGAGGAAGTGCTCGGGGCCGTGGATCCAGGTCGCCCGGCCGGTGCGCACCACGAGGCCGACGGCGTTGGTGCCGATGCGGCGCTCGCTGAGGTCGTCGCCCTCGCGCACGCCGATCTCGGCGGCCGCGGCGACCTGCTCGGGGTGCCCGTGCACCGACAGCACTCGGCCGAACTGGTCGGCGACGGTGACGATGAGTCCCGCCCGTGCCGCGTCCTGCACCAGGAGTTTGTCGATGAGTGGCATCAACGCAGCTATCGGATGAGCGTCGCGATAGCGCGCCAGATCGGCCCCTCGCAGGCCGCGTCCGTCGAGCACGTCCATCGGATCGACACCGCCGCGCACACTGCGCAGCCACGATTCGAGGACGAGCGGACGGAGCAAACCTGCTAGTTGCGAGAGTTGTTCGCCACCGGCGCTGAGATAACCATGGGCTTGTGCGGCGTAGGCCTCCAGAGCACCGAGCTGAGCGCCCGCCTCCGCAGCCTGCCGTGGGGGCCGCCCACCTGCGAGATTGCTGACCATTTGCCTTTCTTTCCCCCCCAAACTGTACCGGTGAGTATCAGCAACTTTCGCCGGTTGTCGAGGTTTGTCCGGCACGTCACACTGTGCTAAGGCTTGTCACGTCGTCACGCCGGAAGTGACCCGAGCCGCTCGGCGAGCATCAGCACGGTCGCCTGTGGCCCACGTCCCAGCGGAACGGGGACCACCGACAGGTCGACGACCGACAGACCCGCCACCCCGTACACCCGCCCGCGGGAATCGACCACCGCGCGCTCGTCGCCGTCGGGACCCATGCGGCAGGTGCCGGACAGATGCTGCGATGTGCCGAGCCGCGCGCGCAGCGCACCGTCGTCGAGTGCCCGGGCGGGGACCCCGGCCACGGCGGCCGCGACCTCCACCCCGTGCCGCAGCGCGGCCCGGTCGGCCGGGTCGGTCAGGTACCGGTGCGTCGACCCGGGCGGGCACGTCCGGATCGGCCGAGCGCAGTTCGAGAACGCCCACCGATCGCGGCCGCGTCAACGCCACCCCGATCCGGCGGACCCCCGGCGTGAAGGCCAGGGTGTAGGGCCGCACCTCGACCCCCGCCGTCAGCAGGACGGCCTCGAGCGGAACGGTGGCCTGCCCCGGGTCCGCGGCCGGGAACTCCAGGCCGGCCTCGGGATGATCGGTGCACCAGCGGCCGACCGGGGCGGGCTGCGCCACCGGGATGCCGAGCCGGAGCAGCTGGTCGACGGGCCCGATGCCGGAGCGGATCAGCAGCGCCGCCGACTCGACCGCGCCCGCGCACAGGATCACCCGGTCGGCGCCGTGGACACCCCGGGCCCGGCCGCGCCGCCACTCGACGCCGGTCACCCGGCCGCGCGTGAGCCGCAGCCGGGTGACGGTGGTGTCGCCGATGACGGTCAGGTTCGGCCGGTGGGCCGCCGGGTAGAGGTGGGTCAGCGCGGGCCCGGCCCGGCGGCCGTGGTCGTCCAGGGCGCAGGGCACCGGGCCGACGCCCTCCACGTCGTCCCGCGCCGAGATCGGCGAGGGGGCCGACGGGTCCTGGGTGTGCGAGGTGTGCGGGGTGTGCGAGATGTGCGAGGGGGCGTTGAGGTCGGCGATCCCGGCGAATCCCGCACGGGCACAGGCGGCGACGAACTCCTCGCTGACCGGGGCGAGCCGCGCGATCCGCCGGACCGGCACCGGGCCGCGGCTCCCGTGCCAGGGCGCGTCCGCGAAATCGGCGTCCCGCTCCAGCGCGACATGGGTGGCCAGCACGGCCTCCGGCGCCCAGAACGGATCCGCCGCCACCTCCTGCCAGGCCCGATGGTCGGCGGCGGTCGCCCGCACGTAGTAGCTGCCGTTGATCGCCCCGGAACCGCCGATCAGCCTGCCCCGCACCAGGTTTCCCGGATAGTGCCGGGCCACCACCGAATCCGGGCCGACCGGGAGGACCGCGGGATCGCGCAGTTCGGCGGGCAGCGCGCCCGGACCCGGCCAGACCGGTCCCGCCTCGACGACGGTGACGACCCGGTCCGGATCGGCCGACAGCGCGGCGGCGACCACGCATCCGGCCGAGCCCGCGCCGACGATCAGCACATCGCTGTGCGACCGATCGCCTCGTCGGCCGTCACCCGACCCGGAACCGCTCACCGCCCACGCTCACCGGTGACTCAGGACGGCGGCACGGTCGGCTTGAGCGCCTGCAGGCTGCGGGCGCGGAACGCCCCCAGCCACAGACCGGAGCCGTAGGCCACGTCGTCGAGCCGCTTGAACAGCAGGTACCGCACGGGATCGAGGCCGCCCTCGTCGCGGTGGGTGTACCAGTCCGCGAGCCCGTCGGCCAGCGCCATCGTGACCGCGACGCGGCGGATACGCGCCGAGATCAGCACGGCGAGCAGGGTCACCGGCCAGTAGTCCCGGCACATCGCCGAGGCGAGCCGCCACATACCGGCGAAATAGCCGCGGGCCAGGTAGATCGCCGCGATCCGGGTCGGGTTGTCGAGGTCGGTGAAGACCTTGCGCAGCCGCAGCAGCGCCGAGCCGAGGGTGACCAGGCCGCCGAGCAGGCCCCAGCGCGACAGCGTCGCGAACAGCAGGCTGGCCAGCACCGTCCAGGTCGGGACCTTGAGCGGCGAGACCATGTCCGCGTGCCGCTTGCCGAGCGGCGCGGCGCCGGTGCCGTAGAACAGTTTCCGGCCGAACCAGGCGCGGAAGGCCACCCGGTGATCGTGGGCGACGTGCGCGGCGGGCTCGTAGCGCAGCCGCCAGCCCGCCCGTTCCAGCCGCCAGCACAGGTCGACGTCCTCGGCCACCTGCATGGACTCGTCGAAGCCGCCCTCGCCGAGTACCGCGGCACGGCGGGCGATCAGCGCCGCGCTCGGAACGTAGGACACCACGCTGCCCGCGTGCACGGCGGCCTCCCGGCGGCCGAGGTCGAGCGAGGAGCGGGTGTGCTCGTACCGGGCCAGCGCGTTGGACTCCGAGTCCAGCGCGACGATGCGCGGCGCGACCAGCGCGACCTGCGGGTCGCTGAAGTGCCCGAGCATGACCTCGAGCCAGCCGCGGTGCGGCACCACGTCGGAGTCGAGGAAGGCGACGAAGTCGGTTGACGCGGCGGCCATTCCGGCGTTGCGGGCGGCGGCCGGGCCGAGCGGGCGCTCGTGCCGGATCACGGTGACCGGGCCGCAGCCGGGCTCGGGCGGTATCCGCACCGGCTCGTCGGAGCCGTCGTCGACGACGATCACCGTGTGCCCGCGCAGCGTGGCCAGCAGGCGCAGCAGGCCGTCGGCGTTGTTGTGGAGCGGGATCACGACGGTCACGTCGTCGGGCGAGGGAAGCAGCCGGGGCCGCGGGTTGGCCACGCCGGAATCGAGCAGCCGGCGGGCCACGATGGCCGACTTGCTGTCGGTCACCTCCAGGTACCCGTCACCGATCATCTCGGCGGCTTCCGGAGCCAGCCGCAGCATCCGCGCCGGCGAGCCGCCGAGCAGGATGCGGCCACCGGAGAAGGCCCGTACCCGTGGATCGATCCGTACCCCGAACCCGTCGGGCAGGCGATCATGGCGCATTCCTCGCATGCTAGGCGTCCGCGCGCGCACGAGCATCATCACCCCAGAAAAAAGGACCGAAATCCCTTGGAATTCGGACGCGGAGCGGTCGCCGGGACCGGCGCGCGCACCGGTAGCGCATTCCCGGCAACCGGTCCCCCTAGCCCAGCGGGCTGACGTCGCAGGCGCGCGCGGGCCGGCGGGCGACCGCCAGCGGCAGCGGCACCCTGGCCTTGGCCCGCACCGGCCGCGAGTGGTCGACGGCGGGGCGCGGCACGACCCGGCCCGGCAGCGCGAGCGCCGCCTCGCCGTAGCCCTGCACGCATTCCGGGTCGGGCCCGTCGGCGGGCAGGCCGGTGAAGAACTTGGCGGCCATGCAGCCGCCCCGGCAGGCGTCGAAGTGCGAACACTTGGTGCACGCGCCGCCCTCGGCGGGCTCGCGCAGTTCCCCGAACAGCGACGAATCGGTCCAGACCGACTCGAAACCGCCGTCGGCGACGATGTTTCCGGCCTTGAACCGATCGTGGATGGCGAACGGGCAGGCGTAGACGTCACCGACCGGGTCGACCAGGCAGACCACCCGGCCCGCGCCGCACATGTTCAGCCCGGGCAGCGCCGAACCGAACGCCGACAGGTGGAAGAACGAGTCGCCGGTGAGCACGCCCTCGCCGTTGCGCACGAGCCAGTCGTAGAGTTCGCGCTGCTGTTCGGGCAGGGGATGCAGTTCGTCCCACACGTCGGCGCCGCGGCCGGAGGGGCGCAGCCGGGTCAGGCGCAGGGTGGCGCCGTACCGGTCGGCGATGGCCTTGAACTCGTCGAGCTGGGCGATGTTGTGCCGGGTGGCGACGACCGACAGCTTGGCATCGCGGAATCCGGCCGCCGCCAGGTTCTCCAGCGCGCGGATGGCGGTCGCGTAGGAACCGGGGCCGCGCACGGCGTCGTTGACCTCGGCCGTCGCGCCGTCGAGGGAGATCTGCACGTCGACGTAGTCGCTGGCGGCCAGCCGGGCGGCCACCTTCTCGTCGATGCGAACGCCGTTGGTGGAGAACTTGACTCCGACGTGGTGGGCGGTGGCGTAGTCGACCAGTTCCCAGAAGTCGGGCCGGACCGTCGGTTCGCCGCCGCCGATGTTGACGTAGAAGATCTGCATGCGCTCGAACTCGTCGATGAGCGCCTTGCACTGTTCGGTGGTCAGCTCGTTCGGGTCACGGCGGCCCGACGAGGACAGGCAGTGCACGCAGGACAGGTTGCACGCGTAGGTCAGTTCCCAGGTCAGGCAGATCGGCGCGGCGAGGCCGGATTCGAATCGATCGATCAGCCTGCCGCCCTCGGGGACGGCGGAACCGGCCACGGACGGGGGTTCGGCCGCGGCGAGCGGCACGGCGGGGCCGGGCGCGGGCACCAGCATGTCGGATTCGGCGAGCCGGCCGAGCGCCTGGAGATAGGACGCGGAGTCGGCGGCCCCGCCCGCCCGCAGCGCCGCCCGCACGGAATCGTGCGCGGGCAGGGTGCGGACGATCTCGACGAGCGCACGGCTCTTGAGGAACGACAGCTTCCGGGTGCCGAAGTGGTACAGCAGCGCGCCGAACGACTCCGGGCGCATGGCGACCCGGGGATGCAGCGTCCAGCGGGTATCGAGATCGAGCACGACCGCCTCCTCGCTCAGTAGACGCCGCACATGCCGTCGATGCTGACCTCTTCGATCAGCGTCTCCTCGACGAGCGTGCCTTCGGCGTCGTTCCTGGTGTCGTCGGCCATGACGGCCTCCCTCCGGGTGGTGACAGGCGACGACGGATGTCGCCGCGGTCACACCATAACGTCAGGGACTGTCAAAATTCGGCGAATTCTCCGAACCGACCGCTGAGTGGGCCTGTTCCCGCAGGCGGACCCGGTCGGCGCCGGGGCACTCTAGACTGCCGTGGGCACGATTTCGGCAACAGTGAGGCGCGTGAGGGCACGCCGCCGGTAGAGGTGACATGGGAGCGGGGCGAATGCAGTCGAACGGGGGTGGCAGCACACTCTCGGAAGCGGAGATCGTCGAGGCGGCGCTGCGGGTGGTGCGCGAGGACGGCGTGGAGAAACTGTCGATGCGCAGGCTGTCCCGGGAGCTGGGGGTCTCGCCGATGGCGCCGTACTACTACGTCGCCGACAAACGCGAGCTGCTCGACCTGGTCGCCGAGGCCGCGCTGGCCGGGGTGCGCAAGCCGACCGCGGAGTCGGGCACCTGGCAGGAACGCCTGCGCGACCTGGTCGACCAGATAGACGATAAGCTGCGCAGGCATCCCGGACTCGGTGACATCCTGCTCGAACAGATGCTGGGCAAACAGCTCGATCTGATCGAAGCGGTCATGGAGATCCTGTTCGACGCCGGCTTCAGCGACCGCAACGTCCTGGCCGCCTACGCGACCATCCACACCTACCTGTTCGGTCGCAGCCGGGTCAATCCGCGCGACCGCTCCGCCCCCGCGGACGTCACGCTGCCCGAGGCGGTGGCCCGTGCCACGCGGTACATGGCCGACCTGCGCGGACGGTACTCCTACGACTTCGGGATGGAGGTGCTGGTCGCCGGCCTCGAGGCGCAGCTTGCCCTGCAGGCCGACCCCGACCTAGCATGAAACTGAAACACGTTCTAGTTTTGGCTGCAATGCCCGAGAGGAAGTCATGACCACAGTCGAGGTACCGCACGGTTCGCGCTCGGTCGTGCTGCGGGTGGCCGCGGTCATCACCGAGACCCCCGACGCGCACTCGGTCGTCTTCGACGTGCCCGCGGAACTCAGCGAGCGATTCCGCTACCAGCCCGGTCAGTTCCTCACCCTCCGGATCCCCAGCGACCGGACCGGATCCGTCGCGCGCTGCTACTCGCTGGCCTCCTCGCCGTTCACCGACGACCAGCCCAAGGTGACCGTCAAGCGCACCGACGGCGGCTACGGCTCCAACTGGATCTGCGACAACATCAGCGCCGGCGACCAGCTCGAGGTGCTGCCCCCGTCGGGAGTGTTCACCCCCAAGGACCTCGGCGAGAACCTCCTGCTGTTCGCCGCGGGCAGCGGCATCACACCGGTCATGTCGATCCTCAAATCGGCGCTGTCGCAGGGCGACGGCCGCATCGTGCTGTTCTACGCCAACCGCGACGCGAACTCCGTCATCTTCGCCGAGGAACTGCGCGCCCTCTCCACCCGCCATCCCCAGCGGCTCACCGTCATCCACTGGCTCGAACCGCTCCAGGGCCTGCCCACCCGCGAGCAGCTCGCCGTCCTGGTCGAGCCGTACACCGCCTACGAATCGTTCATGTGCGGCCCCAAGCCGTTCATGGACCTGGTGCACGAGGCCCTCGCCGGACTCGGCGTGCCGCGCAACCGCACCCACGCCGAGGTGTTCAACTCCCTCGCGGGCGACCCCTTCGCCGACCACGCCCCCGCCGAGGTCAGCGAGGCCGACGCCGCCGACGCCGCCACGGTCTTCGTCGAACTCGACGGCGAGGTCCACGAGCTGACCTGGCCGCGCAAGCAGACCCTCGTCGACATCATGCTCGACAAGGGCCTCGACGTGCCCTACTCCTGCCAGGAGGGCGAATGCGGCTCCTGCGCCTGCACCGTCCTCTCCGGCAAGGTCGAGATGGACAACTGCGAGATCCTCGACCCCGAAGACATCGAGAACGGCTACGTCCTCGGCTGCCAGGCCCACCCGGTGACCGACGAAGTCCGCATACAGTTCTGATGGCGGCTGGCGCCGCGGGTTTTCGGCCTCGTGACCTCGGCGCCGAGGGGTGATACTGCGCCTTCGGCGTGACGTCTCACCCCTCGGCGCCGAGGCGGCCGAAAACGTGGTGGGGGCGTTTTGTCCGGGCGGTCGGCCCCGGGCGGTCGAGGCTGAGTGGTCGGGGCGGGTATTCGGCCCGGAGCATTCGGCCTGGAGCTGTTCGCCCCCGGCTGGTCCGTCCGCACGCTCAGCCGGAGCATTCAAGCGTTCGGCGGGGGCATCCCTTGGAGGGCCTTGGTCGTTGTTCGGGCTGCACGGTGTTCGGACGTGTGCCCTTCCGGCCTGGGGCGCCGAGGATTACTCCTGCCTCGGCATCGCTCGATAATTCGCGCGCTCTTCGGGGGTGAGGTGCTCGGTGGCGTAACTCAGGGCGGTGCGGCCCATTCGGGGGGCGCGGCTGTCCAGGTAGTCGGTGAGCACCGTGCGGTCGACGCGCTTGCCGATCTCGCGCAGCATCCAGCCGACGGCCTTCTGGATGAGGTCGCGGCGGTCGGGTAGCAGGCGGTCGGCGAGCGCCAGGGTGGTCGAGGGGTCGCCGGACTTGATGAAGGCGAAGGTGCTCAGGACGGCGACGCGCCGTTCCCACAGGGACTCCCGGGCGGCCAGTTCGAAGAGCAGGTCGCGGGGCCGGTCGGCCAGCCAGGGGCCGAGGATGTGCTCGGCGGAGCTGTCGACGAGATCCCAGTTGTCGACCCGGCCGCGGCGGACCGCGTCGAGGTAGAGCTCCACGATCGCCCGCTGCTTGTCCTCGTCCCGCGTGCGCGGTTTCGCGGCGGCGGCGTACTGGGCGTTCAGGATGAACAGGGCGGCGAGGCGCTCCTCGTGCACGGGCCCGTCCAGGAGATCGGCCACCTCGGGAAGCGGCAGCGCGGCAAAGGCTTTGGCGATCTTCCTGGTGGCGGGCACCCGGACGCCGAGGAAGACGTCACCGGCGGCGTACTCGCCGTCGCCGGTCTTGAAGAACCGTTGCAGGTGGATCGCGTCGCCCGCGTCCGACTGCTCTCGCAGCGCCAGACGCACCGCCTGCGCCGACAGGATCTCGGTCACCACACCTCCCGCGAACCGGCGCGGACCCGACCGCGCGAGCAGGCATCAGGCTACCGGGACGCCCACGGCCCGGTCGCGATCCGACGCATCCCCTGCACGGCGGCCCGCCGTCGTCGTCACGTCCGGGACGACACCCGGACCGCCGCGCCCGGCTCAGGCGCCCAGAATCCGCCCCGACTCGAACGTCGCCGCGCCGGCGGGCAGGGTGCCGGGGCGCCCGCTGTTCAGGACCCGGACGGCGCCGGTGCCGGAGATGGGCCTGCCGAGCGCGTCCATCCGGCGCAGGGTCTGGGCGGCGACGGCCTGGGCGCTGTCGAAGAGCCGGACGCCGGCGGGCAGCGCGGACATGATGGTGTCGACGACCAGCGGATAGTGCGTGCAGCCCAGGACGACACCCTCGACGTCGGCGGGGGTGCGGGCCGCGGCGTCGGCGATCGAATCGGCGATCGCGGGCAGGTCACCCCGGTCGATGGCGTCGGCCAGGCCGTGGCAGGCGACGCCGGTCACCTTCGCCTCGCCGGCGAAGCGGGCGATGAGGTCGGCCTGATAGGTGCTCGCGGTGGTCGCCGCCGTCGCCCACACCGCCACCGAGCGGCACGCGGCGGCCGCGGGCTTGATCGCGGGAACGGTGCCGATCACCGGGACCGTCTCCCCCACCTCGGCCCGCACCTGCTCCAGCGCGGTGACACTGGCGGTGTTGCACGGCAGCACGATGACCTCGGCGCCCAGTTCCAGGGCGGTCCGCGCGGCGCCGAGCACCCGCTCGACCACCCATTGCTCGGGCTTGGGACCCCACGGCGCGCCGTCCGGATCGAGCTGCAGCAGCAGATCGACCTCCGGCCGCAGCTTGCGCAACCAGGCCGACGTCGGCAGCAGACCCAGTCCGGAATCGATGAGCGCGACGATCACACCGACCACCGTATTACAGGAGGTACCGGCTCTCCGAACGGGCGATCACGGGCGGGGCCGTGCCGCACCCGGCCGGTGCGGCACGGCCCCGGCCGCCCGCGGGTCCACCGGACCGGGCGGGCGGCCGGGCCGCTCAGGACGTGGGCGCGAGCAGGTCCGCGACCGGGGTCGGGGTGGCCAGCTTGGCGCGGGTCTTCATGACCTGCGCCGTCATCCCGGCGCCGAGGACGGCGGTGAGGATGCCGTCGCGGGAGTAGTAGGCCAGGAACTTGCGGCCGTCGTCGCTGACCACGGTCACGTCGTCGGAGGGCGAGGGCGTGCCGAGCGCCTGGATCTTCAGGTCGTACTGATCGCTCCACACGTAGGGCACGCGGGCCGCGGTCGGCGCCGCACCGCCCAGCAACGCGGTCACCAGCAGCTTGGCCTGCTCGCCCGCGCTGGTCCAGTGCTCGACCCGCTTGCACTCACCGCTCGGATGCAGCCAGGCGGCGACGTCGCCGACCGCCCAGACGTCCGGGGTCGCGGTGCGGCCGGACTCGTCGGCCACCACGCCGCCGCCCTGCGCGGGCGGCGCCAGCTCGATGCCCGAGCCGGCCAGCCAGTCGGTCACCGGCACCGAGCCGACGCCGAGGACGACCACCTGGGCGTCGACCCGGGTGCCGTCGGTGAGCAGCGCGCCGGTCACCCGGTCGTCTTCGCCGAGCAGCGAGTCGACGCCGACGCCGGTGCGCAGGTCGACGCCCTCGTCCCGGTGCAGGCGGGCGACCAGGCCGCCGATCCGCTCGCCGAGCACGCCCGCGAGCGGGGTCGGCTGCGGCTCGACCAGGGTGACCTCGAGACCGCTCGCGCGGAAACTCGCCGCGAGTTCACAGCCGATGAAACCGCCGCCGATGATCAGCGCCCGGGTCGCGCCGGGCAGCTCGTCGCGCAGCGCGGCCGCGTCGTCGTGTGCGCGCAGCACGTGCACGCCCGCGAGATCGGGCAGGCCGGGGAGACGGCGGGGGCGCAGGCCGGTGGCGATGATCAGGGTGGCGTAGTCGATCGCCGTGCCGTCGTCGAGGGCGACCCGCTTGGCCGCGGTGTCGACGCCGGTCGCCGCCTTGCCGAGGACCAGCTGGATGTCCTTGTCCGCGAAGAACTCCGGCGGACGCAGGGTGGTGTCGTCGGTCTCGCCGCGGACGAACTGCTTGGACAGCGGCGGGCGGTCGTAGGGGGCACGGGCCTCGTCACCGAGCAGCACGAGGCCGCCCTCGTATCCCGCGCGGCGCAGCTCCTCGGCGGTCCGCAGACCGGCCAGTCCCGCCCCGACGATGACGATCGGCGCGCTCACGCGGTCGCCCCGCGGCGTCGGGCGCTTTCCGGGCACAGGTCTCGCATGCCGGGTTTCCTTCCGTTGTGTTCCGGGCCACTGACGGGCCCACCCTCCGTTCTATCAGTGCCGGGTCGCACCCCGGTGCGTCACGGGTCGATATCGCCGTGACCGGCGCGGCGGGAAACGGCGCCGAACCGTGTCCGGCGGCATCTCGACCGGGCGGTCAATCAGGTCTATACCGAGGTCAGCAGTGTTTTTCATCCGTCCGAGGAGGAAGTTCGATGTTCACCGACAGCCGGGGCCAGGATCTGCTGGCCGTCATTCTCGGGGCCTTCGCCGCCCTGTCCCCGCTCTGGCTCGACACGAGCGACGACGCCCGCTGGAGCCTGATCGTGCTCGGCGTACTCATCGCCGCCACCGGCCTGATCCAGATGGCCCGCGCGAGCATGGTGTGGGCCGACTACGCCATGGGCCTGTTCGGCGTCCTGCTGTTCCTGTCGCCCTGGGTCATGGACTTCACCGCGTTCCGCGGCGCATCCTGGACCGCCTGGGTCGTGGGAGTGGTGACGGCGGTGGTCGCGGTCGCGGCCCTGCCCGCGATGTCGCAGCGCCTGCACGACATGGCTCCGCATCACTGATGCCGGGTCGACGCGCCGGGCGCCGCGACGGCCACACCCGGCAGCTCATCCTCGACGCGGCGGAGAACCTCTTCGCCGCGCGGGGTTTCGACGGGACCCCGACCGCGGCCCTCGCCGCGGCCGCCGGGGTGCCCAAAGGGCTCGTCTTCTACTACTTCCCGACCAAGAACGCGATCCTGTCGGCGCTCATGCGCGAACGCGTGCCCGAGCGCCCCATCGCCGACCTGAACGCGGTCGTCCGGCCCGGCGACCCCGCGGGCAGCCTGCTGGAACTCGACCACGCGCTGAACCTGCGCGATCACCACTCCTCGGTGCTGCGCGTGATCATGTGGCGCGAGGCCGACACCCATCCCGACGTGCGCCGCAGGCTGCGCGCCCTGCGCGACGACCTCCTCGAGGCCACCGCGCGGGTCCTGGCCGCCAGCGCGCCCGGCCCGGTCCGCCCCGGCACGCTGCGGGCCTGCGCGGCCGCGTGGGTCTCGGCCATGTTCGCCATCGCCAGCAGCGAACGCCTGCACGCCCTCGACGGGCTGCCGGTGCCGACGGCGGACGACCTCACGGAGGTGGCGCGGGTGGTCGCGGCGGGGATGACCCAGCTGGGCTGAGCGGGGGACCCGACGTGAGCTGGAACCGCGCCTGCGGACGTGCCGTAACCATGAATCCGGTTCTCCGCGTGCGCTTCCCGGTGTCGGCCGATCTTCGCGGCGCCGGGCCTCTCGTACCCCGGCCGGGCAGGCTCCGTACCGTGGGCGGGGAATCGCTCGTCCGACGGCAAGGAGAGACAGATGGCGGAATCAGTGGCGCGTCGCGTGGTCGGCCTGATGAACAGCGGCGTGGTCGCGCTGGCCGAGGCGCCCGGCGTCGGCCGGCTGATGGGCAAGTCGTTCGCCCAGATCAGCTACGTCGGCCGACGCTCCGGGCGCACCTTCAGCACGCCCGTGAACTACCGGCGCTCGGGCGCCGACTACCTGATCGGGGTGGCGATGCCGGACAAGAAGTCCTGGTGGCGGAACTTCCTCGGCACGGGCGGCCCGGTCACCCTGCGGATCGACGGCGTCGACCACCCCGGTCACGCGGTGGCCCAGCGCGACGACCGGGGACGGGTCACGGTGCGCGTGCGGGTCGGGCAGTCCGCCTGATCGGGCGGGCGCGGCGGGCATAAACGTCGGCCGCGCCCGGTTGCTCGTGGGGAATCGAGTGTGTCCACAGCCGTCCCCAGGAGCCCGCCCGTGCCCGACTCACCCTTCGATCCCCACACCCTGCTCGCCGAGAGCAAGCTCGGCGTCCTCGCCACCATCAAGGCCGACGGGCTCCCCCAGCTGTCCCCGGTCACCCCCTACTACGACCGGGACGCAGGCATCATCTACGTCTCCATGACCGAGGGCCGGGCCAAGACGGTCAATCTGCGCCGTGACCCCCGCGCCGCCCTCGAGGTCACCAGCCCCGACGGCTGGTCCTGGGCCACCGCCGAGGGCACCGCCACCCTCACCGGCCCCGGCACCGACCCCGACGGCCCCGAGGTCGCAGCGCTCGTCGACTACTACCGCGCCGCCGCGGGCGAACACCCCGACTGGACCGAATACCGCGAGGTCATGGTCGCCGACCGCCGAGTCCTGCTGTCCCTGAAGGTAACCCACGCCTACGGCGCCCGCCTCCGCTGACGGGACACCGGCGGACCCCGTCGAATCCCGTCCCCACACCGGCGTCGGCCACGCCGCGCCGACGCCGGTGGTGTGCGGGCCCGAAACGCCGAACGGCGCCGCTCCCAGGGGAGCGACGCCGTTGCGGTGTCAGTGATTCAGGGAATCACTTGATGATCTTGGTGACGCGACCGGCACCGACGGTGCGGCCACCCTCACGGATCGCGAAACGCAGGCCCTCGTCCATGGCGACCGGCTGGATCAGCTTGACGCTCATCTCGGTGTTGTCGCCCGGCATGACCATCTCGGTGCCCTCGGGGAGGGTCACGACGCCGGTCACGTCGGTGGTGCGGAAGTAGAACTGCGGGCGGTAGTTGTTGAAGAACGGGGTGTGGCGGCCGCCCTCGTCCTTCGACAGGATGTACGCCTGGCCCTCGAACTCGGTGTGCGGGGTGGTGGTGCCCGGCTTCACGACGACCTGGCCGCGCTCCACGTCCTCACGCTTGATACCGCGAACCAGCAGACCGACGTTGTCGCCCGCCTGGCCCTGGTCGAGCAGCTTGCGGAACATCTCGATACCGGTGACCGTGGTCTTGGTCTTCTCCGGACGGATGCCGACGATCTCGACTTCCTCGTTCACGTTGACCACACCGCGCTCGACGCGACCGGTGACGACGGTGCCACGACCGGTGATCGTGAAGACGTCCTCGACGGGCATCAGGAACGGCTTGTCGGTCTCACGGACCGGGTCCGGGATCGACTCGTCGACGGCGTTCATGAGCTCGAGGACCGACTCGGCCCACTTCTCGTCACCCTCGAGGGCCTTCAGGCCGGAGACGCGCACGACGGGGGCGTCCTCGTCGAACTCCTGCGAAGCCAGCAGCTCGCGGACCTCCATCTCGACGAGCTCGAGGATCTCCTCGTCGTCGACCATGTCGGACTTGTTCAGCGCGACCAGGATGTAGGGCACGCCGACCTGGCGGGCCAGCAGCACGTGCTCACGGGTCTGCGGCATCGGGCCGTCGGTGGCGGCCACGACCAGGATCGCGCCGTCCATCTGGGCGGCACCGGTGATCATGTTCTTGATGTAGTCCGCGTGGCCGGGGGCGTCGACGTGGGCGTAGTGACGCTTCTCGGTCTGGTACTCGACGTGGGAGATGTTGATCGTGATACCACGAGCCTTCTCCTCCGGAGCCTTGTCGATCTGGTCGAACGCGAAGGCCGCGTTCAGGTCCGGGTACTTGTCAGCCAGCACCTTGGTGATGGCAGCCGTCAGCGTGGTCTTGCCATGGTCGACGTGACCGATGGTGCCGATGTTGACGTGGGGCTTCGTCCGCTCGAACTTCGCCTTCGCCACTGTTGTCCTCCTGGACTAGTTTGTGCGTGCTTTTCTGCAGCAGTGCGGTTTATTACGGGGGGTCGTGCTGACGCCCGGTGCCGGGACCGAGCGTACTCGGCCCCGGCAAGCGAATTACTCGCCGGTCGCCTTGGCGATGATCTCCTTGGACACGTTGGCCGGAACCTCCGCGTACTGGGCGAACACCATGGAGTAGTTGGCCCGGCCCTGGGTCTTCGACCGCAGGTCACCGATGTAGCCGAACATCTCCGAGAGCGGAACCAGCGCCTTGACGACACGGGCACCACTGCGTTCCTCCATGGCCTGGATCTGGCCACGGCGGGAGTTCAGGTCGCCGATCACATCGCCCATGTAGTCCTCGGGCGTGGTCACCTCGACCGCCATGAGCGGCTCGAGGATGACCGGACCGGCCTTGCGGGCAGCTTCCTTGAGCGCCTGGGAACCGGCGATCTTGAAGGCCATTTCCGACGAGTCGACGTCGTGGTACGCGCCGTCGAGCAGGGTGACCTTCAGGTTCACCAGCGGGTAGCCGGCGAGGACACCGTACTGCATGGCGTCCTGGGCACCCGCGTCGACCGACGGGATGTACTCACGCGGAACGCGGCCACCGGTGACCTTGTTCTCGAACTCGTAGTGCGCGCCGTCCTCGCCGACGAACGGCTCGAGGGCGATGATGACCTTCGCGAACTGGCCGGAGCCACCCGTCTGCTTCTTGTGGGTGAACTCGAGCTTCTCGACCGGCTTGGTGATGGTCTCGCGGTAGGCCACCTGCGGCTTGCCGACGTTCGCCTCGACCTTGAACTCCCGCTTCATGCGGTCGACCAGGATGTCGAGGTGGAGCTCGCCCATGCCGCCGATGACGGTCTGGCCGGTCTCCGAGTCCAGCTTCACCGAGAACGTCGGATCCTCGCGCGCCAGCTTCTGGATCGCGGTACCGAGCTTCTCCTGGTCGGACTTGGTCTTGGGCTCGATCGAGACCTCGATGACCGGGTCCGGGAAGGTCATCGACTCGAGGACGACCTGGTTCTGCGGGTCGGAGAGGGTGTCACCGGTGGTGGTGTCCTTCAGACCGATCACGGCGTAGATGTGGCCGGCCGAGGCGGTGGTGACCGGGTTCTCCTTGTTGGAGTGCATCTGGAACAGCTTGCCCAGGCGCTCCTTCTTGCCCTTGGTCGAGTTCACGACCTGCGAGCCGGAGTCGACCTTGCCCGAGTAGACGCGGACGTAGGTGAGCTCACCGAAGAACGGGTGCACCGCGATCTTGAACGCCAGCGCCGAGAACGGCTCGTCGACGTTCGGCTTGCGGGTGACGATCTCGTCTTCCTTACCCGGGACGTGGCCGGTGGTGGCCTCGACGTCCAGGGGGGAGGGCAGGTAGTCGATGACGGCGTCGAGCATGGGCTGCACGCCCTTGTTCTTGAACGCCGAACCGCAGAGCACGGGGTAGAGCTCCGAGTTCACGGTCATCTTGCGGATGGCGCCCTTGATCTCCTCGATCGAGAGCTCCTCGCCGCCGAAGAACTTCTCCAGCAGCGCCTCGTCGGACTCGGCGACGGTCTCGAGCAGCTCCTGGCGGTACTGCTCGGCCTTGTCCTTGAGGTCGGCCGGGATCTCGACGACCTCGTACTCCTCGCCGAGCTTGGTCTCGCCCTTCCAGACCTTGGCGTTGTTCTCGACCAGGTCGACGATGCCCTCGAAGTCGTTCTCCGCGCCGATGGGCAGCTGGATGACGAGCGGCTTCGCGCCGAGGCGGTCCTTGATGGTCTGCACGGTGAAGTAGAAGTCCGCGCCGAGCTTGTCCATCTTGTTCACGAAGCAGATACGCGGCACGTCGTACTTGTCGGCCTGACGCCACACCTGCTCGGACTGCGGCTCGACACCCTCTTTGCCGTCGAACACGGCGACCGCACCATCGAGCACGCGCAGCGAACGCTCCACCTCGACGGTGAAGTCGACGTGCCCGGGGGTGTCGATGATGTTGATCTGGTTGTCTTTCCAGAAGCAGGTGGTAGCCGCGGAGGTGATGGTGATACCACGCTCCTGCTCCTGCTCCATCCAGTCCATCGTGGCCGCGCCGTCGTGGACCTCACCGATCTTGTAGGTGATACCGGTGTAGAAGAGGATGCGTTCGGTAGTGGTGGTCTTGCCCGCATCGATGTGGGCCATGATGCCGATGTTGCGGACCTTGTTCAGGTCGGTGAGCACGTCCTGTGCCACGGAAATCTTCCCCGCTCTGCGTTGGTTGGGATTCTCGGGATCGACCCCTGTCGGGTCATCACTGTGTGTTTGCCGGCGGCGGCGCCGATGGTGCGGCGCCGCCCCCGACTGTGATCAACCCGGCCGGAGGCCGGGCCGAAATCACCAGCGGTAGTGCGCGAACGCCCGGTTGGACTCGGCCATCTTGTGGGTGTCCTCGCGACGCTTCACCGAGGCACCGAGACCGTTGCTCGCGTCGAGCAGCTCGTTGGCCAGACGCTCGACCATGGTCTTCTCACGACGGGCGCGGGAGAAGTTGACCAGCCAGCGCAGCGCCAGGGTGTTGGCGCGGCCCGGACGGACCTCGACCGGCACCTGGTAGGTGGCGCCACCGACACGGCGGGGCTTCACCTCGAGGGCGGGCTTGACGTTGTCCAGCGCGCGCTTGAGGGTGACGACCGGGTCGGTGCCGGTCTTCTCGCGAGCCTGCTCGAGGGCGCCGTAGACGATGCGCTCGGCGGTGGACTTCTTGCCGTCCAGCAGGATCTTGTTGACCAGCTGGGTGACCAGCGGCGACCCGTAGACCGGGTCGTTGATCAGCGGACGCTTGGGTGCGGGGCCCTTGCGCGGCATATCAGCTCTTCTCCTTCTTGGCGCCGTAGCGGCTGCGAGCCTGCTTGCGGTTCTTCACACCCTGGGTGTCGAGCGAGCCACGGATGATCTTGTAACGGACACCCGGAAGGTCCTTCACACGACCGCCGCGGACGAGCACCATCGAGTGCTCCTGCAGGTTGTGGCCCTCGCCCGGGATGTACGCCGTGACCTCGACCGAGCTGGTCAGGCGAACGCGCGCGACCTTACGCAGCGCGGAGTTCGGCTTCTTCGGGGTCGTGGTGTACACGCGGGTGCACACGCCACGACGCTGCGGGCTCCCCTTGAGGGCCGCAGTCTTGGTCTTGGCGACCTTGTCGCGGCGACCCTTGCGGACCAGCTGGTTGATGGTTGGCATAGACCGGCTTTCCTTATTGGTTATTGCGGCTGTCGGAACGTCTCATCCCCGCTCGCGCGGAGATCACTTCTGTGTTCATCGAGCTTTCACTCGCACGTCCAGCCACGTTTCTGTTGACCCGCGGTCGGGCGTGTCGCGCGCAGCTCAGGCCCCGTTTTCCGGGCACGCTGGAACGGTCAGCCGCTTTCGCTGGCCTACGTTCACGCACGAACTTGCCCGTCACAATCCGGGCACAGCGATCCACGATACCCGCGTGTCCGTTCGAGGGTCAAAGCGGGGTGGTCGGTCAAGAGTTCTAACGCGCCAGGTTCAAGGTGAGTTCCACCAGCTTCTTCGCCGCGTCGCAGGGGTTCGGGTGCCCCGAACCGGGCCGGTAGTTGATCCACCAGCTGATGACGCCGGTGTCCGCGGCCGCGGCGCTCACCCCGCACGAGTCGCCGTCGTTCGGGCGGCGGATCTGCAGCGCGAGAGTGCCCTGGACGGTGATGTTCTCGGTGGTGTACTTCAGCTTGTCGTACGTGCTGCGCTCGTTACGCAGGTTGCCGTTCTCGTACCAGGCCAGGGTGGCCATGCCGTCGCCGCCGGGCGCCCCGATCAGGTCCCACATGCAGACCGCGCCGAAGAACGAGAACTCCGGCGAGGTACCTTTGCCGACCGCGTCCTCGATCTGCTGGGCCGAGACCACCTCACACTCGCGCAGGAGTTTGTCGAACTTCACATTCACCTGCTGGCCGGAACCGACCGGCTGCGGGTTCCCCGGCACGGTCCGGCCGCAGCCGGTCGCCACCCCGATCAACAGCCCGGCGCAGCCGAGCGCCGCGGCCGCCCGTCGTCCGATCATCGTCATCCCCCCAGCCGCTGCACGGTCAGTTCGGCGAGTTTGCGGCTGCGGTCGCACGGGTTGCCCCCGACCGCGCCGAAGCTGCCGTAGGACGTGGACCACTCGAAGAAGTCGTCGCCGAGCTGTACCGCCAGGTCGCAGATGCGCCCGCGCGGGTCGAGTGCGGCGAAGCCCGGTTTGCCCCCGACGGTGATCGACTCGGGCGCGCGGCCGTTGGTGGAGACCCAGGCCTTCTCCCGGTCGATCGGGCTGCCCCGATACGAGGCGAAGGTGACACTCGGTGAGCCCTGCCCGAAGGACTGCCAATTGCAGCCGACCGCGTTCTTGAACGACCCCGAGATCTGGCCGAGCCCGGCGAGGTCGCGTACCTCGTCGTCGGTGACGTGCCCGCACTCGCCGGCGAACGGCCCGAGGGCCACCACCCGCGGCACCGGCCTGGCCGGCCCCGCGGAATCGTCGCCGCCGGTACCGCACGCGGTCAGGCTCAGCACACAAGCCGTTCCGGCGAGGAGAGCAGGCAGGATCCGCATGGCCGCAACTCTACCCAGATCGCCACGGCCCTACAGATTCCCGCGCGCCTCCTGTTCGCGCTCGATCGCCTGGAAAAGTGCCTTGAAGTTGCCTTTTCCGAAGCCGAGTGACCCGTGCCGCTCGATGATCTCGAAGAACACGGTCGGGCGATCGGTGACCGGTTTGCAGAAGATCTGCAGCAGGTAGCCGTCCTCGTCGCGGTCGACCAGGATGCCGCGCCGCTGGAGTTCGGCGACCGGGACGCGGACCCGGCCGATACGGGCGCGCAGGTCGGGGTCGGAGTAGTAGGTGTCCGGGGTGGCCAGGAATTCGACGCCCTCGGTGCGCAGGGCGTCGACGGTGGCCAGGATGTCGGAGGTGGCCAGGGCGATGTGCTGGACGCCCGGCCCGCGATAGAACTCCAGGTACTCGTCGATCTGGGACTTCTTGCGCCCGACCGCGGGTTCGTTGAGCGGGAACTTCACCCGGTGGTTGCCGTTGGCGACCACCTTGCTCATGAGGGCGGAGTACTCGGTGGCGATGTCGTCGCCGACGAACTCGGCCATGTTGGTGAATCCCATGACGCGGCGGTAGAACTCGACCCACTGGTCCATGCGGCCGAGCTCGACGTTGCCGACGACGTGGTCGATGGCCTGGAACAACCGGGAGGGGCCGCCGGGCCGCGGCTGGTAGCCGGACCGGCGCGCGACATACCCGGGCAGGTACGGGCCGTAGTAGCCGGAGCGGTCGACCAGGGTGTGCCGGGTCTCGCCGTAGGTGGCCAGCGCCGCCGACCGGACGACGCCGAAATCGTCCGCCTCGTCGTGCGGTTCGACCAGGACCGTCGCGCCGTGCGCGCGGGCCCAGTCGATGCAGCGGTCCACGTCGGGGACCTCGAGGGCGATGTCGACCACCCCGTCGCCGTGCCGGTCGTGGTGGGCGACCAGCGGGCTGTCCGGATCGACCGCGCCCTGGACGACGAACCGGGCGCTCCCGCTGCGCAGGACGAACGACTTGTGGTCGCGATTGCCGGTCTCGGGGCCCGAGTACGCCTCGAGCCGCATCCCGAACGCCGATTCCAGATAGTGGGCGGTCTGCGTGGCGTTGCCGACCACCCACACCAGCGCGTCCCAGCCGATCACCGGGAACGGGTCGGTGCTGTCGTCGTGGTCGACCAGGCCGACCAGCTGCTGCTCGATGGTCATACCCAAGGGAAGCCGACCGGCCGAGAACTCGGCAACAGAGGAGCATCGGCCTGGACACACTGCCGCGAGCGCCCAGCGGTTCGGCGGAATTGGTGGACAATTTGAATAGCAGGCAACGACGCCACGGAGGTCGAAGATGCACGCCCTCGACGAATTGGATCTGGCCATCCTCACCGCGATGCACGAGCATCAGCGGGCCGGGATCCTCGAGCTGTCCCGGCAGACGAAGGTGGCGAGGGCGACCGTGCAGGCCCGGATCAACCGGATGGAGCAGTCCGGGGTGATCGCCTCCTACGATCCGCAGATCGACGTCACCGCGGCCGGGTTCGACGTGCAGGCGTTCGTCACCCTGGAGATCGCCCAGGGCGCGCTCGACGCGGTGACCGCCGAACTCGACGCCATGCCCGGCGTCCTCGAGGCCTACGCGACGACGGGTTCCGGCGACGTGCTGTGCCGGATCGGCGCGGACTCGCACGCCGGGCTCCAGGCGGTGCTGCTCAGCATCGATCGGACCGGCTCGGTGGTGCGCTCGCACAGTGTCATCGTGCTGTCCACGGTGGTCCCCCGCCGGTCCATGCCCCTGCTGCGCACGCTCACCCCGGCGGGCACCGCCAAGGCGCCGGCCTACCGCGAGCCGCGCTGAGCGCCGGTCAGGCCCGGCCGAGGCGGGTGAGCAGGCCGTGGACGTGGGCTTCGGCGGCCGCGCGGGCGGACTCGGGGTGGCCGGACTCGAGGGCCTCGACGATGCGGCGGTGTTCGCGCAGGGCGACGCGGCGGTTGCGGGCCGAGCACCACAGGTCGCCGCGGTAGAGGTGTGCCTGGGCCTCGAGGCGGGCCAGTTCCTCGGCGACGCAGGTGTTGCCGGAGGCGTCGCGCAGGAAAGTGTGGAATTCCAGGTCGAGCGCGGCGTCGCGGGCCGGGTCGGGCGCGTCGGCGAGGTGCGCCTCCTGGGCGGCGAGGATGCCGCCCAGCTCGTCCAGGTCGGCCTCGGTGAGCCGGGTGGCGGCCGCCGCCGCGGCGAGCCCGTCCAGGACGGCGCGCACGGCGAGCACGTCCCGGATGCGGTCGTCGTCGACGGCGGCCACCTTCGCGCCCGCGTGCGGTGCGCTGATCGCGAGCCCCTCGTGGATCAGCTGTTGCACCGCCTCGCGGACCGGGCTGCGGCTGACCCCGAGCCGAGCCGCCAGCGCGGGCACGCTGAGCGGTTGCCCCGGGGTCAGCTCGCCGGAAAGGACCATCCCGCGGATCTGCCGGTGCACCGACTGCCCGAGCAGCGATGAGGAGCTGTCGTCGGTCATGTGCCGATCCCTTCCGTGTCGATGGGGGGATTATCCCCGGGGGCGGTAGTTGGCCCTGACCCGCGCGTCGAGGAAGTCGGCGGCGGTCACCGGCGGGTACTTGCCGCCGGGTCCCTGGATGACCGCGTCGCGGTCGGCCTGGGCGAAGTAGGCGATGCTGTAGCGCTCGCCCTGGTACTCGCCCTCGCCGGGGCTGCGCACGCGGTGGAAGTTCGACGGGAGGGCGTCGTCGCTCCACCGGGTCAGCATGTCGCCGATGTTGCAGGTGATCAGGCTCGACGACGGGGTGATGGAGGTCCACTCCTGCTCGGCCATCTCCTTGCCGGGGCACACCTGCAGCCCGCCCTGCCCGTCGCGCTGGAACAGCAGGGTGAGGCAGTCGAAGTCGGTGTGCGCGCCCGCCCGCCAGCGGCCGGGGACCCCGCGCAGTTCCTCCGGCACCGCGAAGTAGTGCAGCAGGCGCAGGGTGCTCTGGTACTGCGGGGAGGCGGGATCGTGTGCGGCGGTGAAGTGTTCGCGGTCGAGGCCGAGACGGTCGGCGAAGCAGGACAGCACCCGCATGGCGACGGTCCAGCAACGCCGCTCGAAATCCAGGACGCGGGAACGGAATCCGGGGAGTTCGGCCTCGGTCGGCCAGCGGCCCTCCATGTGCGGCCGGGTGACCTGATAGGACTCCTTCTGATCCGGCACGCCGATCGAGGGCCGCACCTGACTCAGGCTCTCCCAGCCCGCGTTGTCGGCCTTGACCAGGGGATACCGCGCCTTGACCGCCTCGGGCAGCGAGAAGAATCCGGCGGTGGCGGCGAACATCTCGTCGACGAGGTCCTGGGGGATGCCGTGCCCGGCGAGCTGGAAGAAGCCGATCTCGGTGGCCGCGTCCCACAGCTCCCCGGCGATCTCGGCGCGCCTGCCCTCGAAGTCGGTGAGATCGATGACGCGGATCTCCCGGGTGTCGGTCTCGGTGCCGAGGCCGCCCATCTGCTGTTCGCGGGCGACTTCGGACAGGTCGTAGTCGGTGGTCATGGGCGCTCCTATCCGGTGACGGCGATGCCGCGGTCGAGGAATTCGGTGGTGACGAGCTGGTCGGCGCGCAGGCCCGCCGGTACGTCGGCGCCGCCCTTGCGCAGGATGGGCGCGAACTCGTCGATGACCCGCTGCATGCGGGCGGTGTCGAAACTGCCGAGGACACCGTCGGTGTCGTTGCCGATCAGGCCGCCGTCGATGAGGGCACGGCTGCCGAAGGCGGCGAGTTCGGCGCTGTAGGGGGTGAGCTTGGGGTTCTTCGCGACGACGTCGACCACGACGGCGTCGACCCGCGACGGGTCGGCGCGGAAGTCGGCGGTGGCGCGCTGGATCATCGGCACGAGACGCCGCAGGCAGGGTCGCAGTTCGTCGACGCGGTCGGCGCGCACGGTGACGGTGCGGGCGTAGCCCTCGTAACCGACGTCGCGCAGCAGCTGGTACGCCACCGGCTTCCCCCACGCCCGGACCTCGTGTTCGTAGGTGAACGGCTCGGCGTTGGCGAATCCCTGCTGGGCGAGGGAGGAGTCGCCGACGAAGCGGGACGGGGAGTTGTCGTAGGAGGCGTCGATCTGTTCGGGTTTCACCAGGCCGCGCGCGACCAGCCAGTCCGGGTACATCTGCCCCTTGGACACCACGATCGGCTTGCCCGAGCGGCCGATGTCGGCGATGCCGCGCCAGTCGGGATGGGCCGCCGGGTCCCACATGAGCATCTGCGGGCTGCCGCGCAGCAGGGTGGTGACCGCGACGATCGGCTGCTTCGCGGCGGCGGCGACCGCGTGTTCGGAATGGGCTAGGCCCAGGGTGATCCCGGGGTCCACGTACATCTGGGAGGGCACGGTCTGGAAGCCGATGGCCGGTCCGCCCGCGCGGATCTCGAGCTTCACGCCGGTGTCGCGGCCGCCGGTCACCAGCGGACCGGTGATCTTGTTGTTGTCGGCGTCGACGGTGTAGCCGGGGCCGAGCAGGCCGAAGATCGGGCCGGAGTCGGTCTCCGGCGACCACTGCAGCTGCACGGCGACGGTGTCCGGGCACAGCCCGTCGAGCCGCTGGTCGGCGGGCGCCGGGTCGAGGGCGACCGGGGCGGCGGGGTCGGCGTCGCCGGAGCAGGCGGCCACGGTGCCTGCCAGCAGCACGGCGGCGGCCGCCGCGCCGAGGCGGCGCAGGGTGTTCGGCTTCTTCATGGCGAGTCCTAGCTAGTGGGCGGAGGTGTGCCAGCGACCGACGGTGATCTTCTGGACGACGGTGAAGACGGCGAAGACCAGGACACCGAACAGCGCGGCGAGCAGCAGCGCGGCGATGAGGTCCTCGGATTGCAGGCGGGCACGGTAGGTGTCGAGCAGGGTGCCGATGCCGGGCTTGCCCTGCGCGAAGAACATGTCGCCGATGATCGCGCCGGTGACCGAGAGGCCGGCGGCGGTCCGCAGTCCGGTCAGGATGGAGGGCAGGGCGGCGGGCAGTTCCAGCGACCACAGCCGCCGCGCGCGGCCCGCGCGGCCGAGGGTGAACAGTTCGCGCAGGTTGCGGTCGACGGATTTGATGCCGAACAGCGTCATGGCGATGATCGGGTGGATGGCGATGAGCACGCAGACGGTGGTGCGCGCGGCGAAGCCGTAACCGAGCCAGAGGCCGATCAGCGGGACCACCGCGAGCACCGGAATCGCCTGCAGGACGACCGCGTAGGGGTAGACGACGTTCTCGATCGGCTTGGCCTGGCTCATCAGCACCGCGATCGCGACGCCGAGCACGGCGGCCAGGCCGAGGCCGGTCACCGCGACCCGGGCGGTGACCGCGAGCGCGTGCAGCATGGTCTCGACGGTCTTCGGGTTACCGAACGACTCGGCGAGCACGGTGTGCGGCGGCGGCAGCAGGAAGCGCCGCTGTGGGCTGAGTACCAGCATCGACACCGCGTACCAGGCGCCGAGGGCGAGGCCGACCGAGAGCACGGGCGCGAGCGTGGCGCGGGCCGCCTTCCTGAGGTCGGGCCGGGGGACGCGGCGCACGGGGACGGTCACGGCGGGGCGGGCGGTGATGCTCACCATCAGCGAGCCTCCTTCAGCGAGTCCGAGATCCGGGCGGTGAGGGCGGTGAAGGCCGGGTCGAACCGCACGGCCCGCTCGCGCGGATAGGGCAGGTCGACCTCGATCACCTCGTGGACCCGCCCCGGCCGGGCCGACATGACGACCACGCGGGAGGCCAGGAACACCGCCTCGGAGACCGAGTGGGTGATGAACAGGGCGGTGAACCGGTTGTCGGCGTAGAGGCGGAGCAGTTCCTCCTGCATGGTCAGCCGGGTCATCTCGTCGAGCGCGCCGAACGGTTCGTCCAGGAGCATCAGCCGCGGTTCCAGCGACAGCGCCCTGGCCAGCGACACCCGCATCCGCATGCCACCCGACAGGCGGCTGGGCAGCTGTCCGGCGAAATCGGCGAGCCCGACCTTGTCCAGCGCGGCCTCGGCGCGGGCGCGCCGGGTCCGGCGGTCGACGCCGGCCAGCTCGGCCGACAGCTCGACGTTGCGGCGCACCGACCGCCAGGGCAGGAGCGTGGCCTCCTGGAAGATGAAGCCGATCGATTCCGTGCGGACCGCGACCGCGCCCGCGCTGACCTGTTCGAGACCGGCGGCCAGCCGCAGCAGCGTGGATTTGCCGCAGCCGGACGGCCCGACCACGGCGACGAATTCGCCCGCGGCGATGTCGAGGTCGATGTCGGCGAGGGCCAGGGTGCCCTCCGGTCCGTCGTAGCGCTTGCCGACGCCGGCGAAGGAGACCTCCAGCCCGGTCAGCAGTGTGCGCGCGTCGGCGTCGTTGACGGTGTCGTAGAGCGTCACCGATGGTCACCCCTTCCGGTGTGTGCGTGCAACTCGTGTGTGAAATCAGTCTTACTGCCCTGGATTACATGCAATGCTGAAGCTGTTTCGCGCTGATTAACAGTCATCACATGCTGATCAGGCGCCGCGTCAGCTCGTCGGCGTCGACCCGGGTGCTGCGGCCGTCGCGGATCACGGCCTCGCCGGCGACCCACACGCTGTCGATCACCCGGGGCGAAGCCGTCGTCAGCAGGGTGGCACCGGGGTCGTGAACGGGCAGGCAGGCGAAGTCCCGGTCGAAGCGCAGCAGCACGAGGTCGGCCGGGTCGCCGACCGCGACGCCGGTGTGGGCGGCGCGCCCCAGCACGCGCCCCGCGGCGCCGGTCGCCATGTGCAGCATGTCGGCGAAGCCGAGCAGGTCGGCCTTCCGGTGCGCGGCCCGCTGGAGGTAGGCGCCGAGGCGCAGGCTCAGCAGCATGTCCTGGGTGTCGTTGCTGGCGGCACCGTCGACGCCCAGGGTGACGGGGATGCCCGCCGCCAGCATCTCGGGCACCGGCGCGACGCCGCTGCCGAGGCGCATGTTGCTGACGGGGTTGTAGGACACCGTGACACCGCGTTCGGCGAAACGCGAACGCCCCGCAGCGTCGAGGTGGACGCAGTGCACCGCCAGGGTGCGCGGCCCGAGCAGGCCGCCCGCGTCGAGGTAGTCGACCGCCCCGACGCCCGCGTGCGTCCGGCACATCTCCTCGTCCGTGGTGGTCTCGAGGACGTGGATCGACACCGTCTTGCCGGTGGCGGCGGCGTACTCGCCGACCGCGGCCATGCCCTCGGGGGTCAGGCAGCGCGGGTTGGGCACGGCCAGCGCGGTGGTGATGCGGGTACCCGCCAGCCGCCGGTCGAGTTCGCCCACGTGCGCCAGGGCGTCGTCGAGGGGCTGCATGAGGCGCGGGTCCAGGCCCCACCTGCGGGTGATGTCGGCGCGATCGGCGACCCCTCGGCCGAGGACGACCCGGATCCCGAGCTCGTCGAGGGCGCGGATCACCGCCGCGTGCACGGCGTCGGACGGGTTGGGCCACAGGTGCTCGACGACGGTGGTCACGCCGCTGCGCAGCAGTTCGAGGCCGCCCGCTAGCGCGGACAGGTAACTCTGTTCGGGGGTGGCGGCCACCGTGTGCTCGCCGACGCAGCGCAGCCACTCCAGCAGCGGCAGACCCTCGCCGGTGCCGCGCAGCACGGCCTGCTGGAGGTGGGTATGGGTGTTGACCAGACCGGGGATCAGGTAGCCGCCGCCACCGTCCACCCGGGGCAGGCCCGCGTCCTCCGGGCCCGCGCGCAGGGCGGCGACGACGCCGTCGCGGACGACGACCTCGTGGCCGGGCCGCCAGCCCTCGGGGGTGTAGACGGTGACATCGTGAACGACGACGGACGCGGGGCGTGCCATACGCAGACCTCTTCGGGTGTGCGGCTGGTTCGCCCGCCGTGATGCGGCGGCGCCGGTCGTCCGTTTCAGCCATGAACGACGTGGACCCGACCCTAGGCAGGCCGTGTTGCCCGGCGGTTAAAGCCGTGTCACGGGCGCACGTCCGCGCCCGGCGCGAGGATCTCCACGCTGCGCGCGGCGTCGGCCTCGAGGAAGGCGAGCAGCGCGGCGGCCTCGGATTCGACCTGGGCGGCTTCGGCTTTCGTCCACGGACGGGCCGGGCTGATCCGCAGGCGGGCGGTGCCACGCGCGACGAACACCTTGTAGACGCCCGCCGCGAGGCCGTCGACCAGGATCGGGGAGACGTTCGCGGCCCGCGCGCGGATCACCGGCGCGCCCGCGTGGCCGAGGACGCGGGTGCGGTCCTGGTGGGACAGGAACACGTTGTCGTACCAGCCGAGCAGCCGCACCGGCGCGGGGACGTCGGGGTCGGCGAGTTCGGCGTCGGCCGCGTCGTAGAGGGTGCGGCCACGGGAGTCGGTGTAGGTGCGGACCCGGTCGCCCAGCGCCGTCACCGCGTCCTTCATGCCGGGCAGCTTGGACCAGGTCTGCATGTCGCCGGTGGTGGCGGGGCCGAAGGCGCGCAGGTAGCGCAGGATCAGTTCGGCCAGTGGGTAGCCCGGGTCGAGCGGGGCGCCCAGCCACGGCTCCACCCGGCACCAGACCGGACGGGAGTTGTCCTTCCAGCGCCCGCGCGGCGGGGTCTGCAGGACCGGGAGCTGATAGAGCCAGGTCTGCGCGACCGCGCCGGGATCGCGGTCGGGGAAACGGCGGGCGGCCTCGGCGCGCAGGTCCGCGGCCGACACCGGGTCGTCCCCGAAGACCTCCTCGCCGTGCCTGCGCACCTCGTCCGGATCGAGTCCGACCATCGCCCCGTAGTTGAAACCCGGCCGGAACGGGATCTTCTCGACCTCCGGCTGGATGTGCGGGGCGATGCGCAGCGCGTCCGGCGGCGTCACCAGGTGGATCGTGCCGCGCATCAACGTGAGCCGCACCAGCGACCGGTCCTCGAGCGCCGAGGAGACCGTCGCCGGGTCGAAATCGACGACCCGCGACCACAATCCGATGAACGGCGGCGGGACGTCCTGGGCCTGCAGGCCGATCAGGGCGTCGCAGACCGCCGCGGGGGTGAGCGCGGCGCGCTCCAGCAGGTGCTGGCGGGACAGCAGGGTGCGATTCAGCACCCTATCCGACAGTTCCACGGCCCCACCTCTCCCCGGACCGGCGACCGGCCGCCGGCACGCCGCAGCGTACCCGGCGGCACCGACGTCAGCGGACGCCGACGACCACCTTGCCGGTCGCGGTCCGGTTGTCCAGGGCCGCGACGGCCTCCGCGGCCCGGTCGAGGGAGTAGAGCACCGGCTGCGGCGCGGCGATCGCGCCGGAGGCCAGCAGCGGCTCCACCTCGGCCCACTGCTCGGCCAGGTAACCCGGATGGCTCATGACCCACTCGCCCCAGGCGGCGCCGACCACCTCGACGTTCTTGAGCAGCAGCCGGTTCACCTTCACGGTCGGGATCTCGCCCGCGGTGAAGCCGACGACCAGCAGCCGCCCGCCCTGGGCCAACGAACGCACGCTGTCGGTGAAGCGGTCGCCGCCGACCGGGTCGAGCACGATGTCCACCCCGCGCCCGCCGGTCAGCTCCTTGACCGCGTCGAGCCAACCCTCGGTGAGCACCACGTCGGTGGCGCCTGCGGCCTTGGCGACGCCCGCCTTCTCCTCGGTGCTGACCACGGCGATCACCCGGCCCGCGCCGAGGGCCTGAGCCATCCGCAGGGTCGAGGTGCCGATACCGCCCGCGGCGCCGTGCACGAGCACGGTCTCCCCCGGCGCGAGCCTGCCGCGCTTGCGCAGGCAGAAATGCACGGTCAGGTCGTTGAACAGGATGCCGGCGCCCGCCTCGAGCGACACGTTGTCGGGCAGCCGGAACACCGCGTTCGCCGGCGCGACGGCCACCTCGGCGACGGCGTTGCCCAGCATGGTCAGCGCGCAGACCCGGTCGCCGGGGCGCAGCGGAGAATCCTCCGGCGCCTCGCGCACGACCCCCGCGACCTCGCCGCCGACGACGAACGGCAGGCCGGGCTTCATCTGGTAGAGACCGCGCGTCATCAGCACGTCGGGGAAGGCGATGCCCGCCGCGTGCACGTCGATCAGGACCCCGCCGGGATACACCGTGGGTTCGGGGATGTCGACGATCCGGATCGCCTCCGGTCCGGCCAATTCGCTCACCTGGGCTGCCCGCATCGTTGCCGACCTTCCTCTCGTTCGTCCCTGTCGGAACTTAGCCGCCCGGGGGGGCTCAGCGGAAGGCGAACTCGGCCATCGCCTCGCTGCCGATCACCGAACCGTTCTGCAGGATGGTCAGGCCCGCCGAGCTGACCTGGTAGCGGAAGGTGCCGTCGGGGGCGACCCTGGTCGCGGTGAATCCCCCGCCGCCCGCGGGCACGGGATCGTCGATCTCGACGGTGCCGTTCCTGTTGGCGCCCTTGTAGTAGTACCGGTGGTCGCCGGTCCGGCAGATCACGATGGCGGAGTTGGGAGTTCGGGCGATGGTGACGGCGGGATCGTCGGCGTTGCAGCGCGGGCCGTCGGCGAGGAACCCCTGCCTGTCGGTGCTCGCCACCGATCCCTGGAACGGCGACTCCGGCGACTCCGGAGCCGCGGTCGGCGCGGTCGACCGGCCGGTCGACGGCCCGGTGACCTCGGTGACCGTCGGCGCGGGCACCTCCTGCGTGCCCGTCCCGGGCTCCCCGGTCTGCGCGCGATCGTCGCCGCGGCTCATGGTCAGCAGCACCACGATCGCGATACCGACGAGCGCGATCACGATGAGCGCGCCGAGCACCCCGGCCAGCAGGGGCGCGGACGCGCCGCCGGAACGGGCCGGCGCGGGCAGGGGAGCCGACAGGTGATTGCGCGCCGCCCAGGCGGGGTCGCGGTCCTGGACCGTGGGGTGGGGCCGCGCCGTCACGGCGTGCCGCCACGCCTCGCCGCCGCCCTGGTACGCCGCGGCCGCGCCCGGCACCGGGTCCCGTTCCGACGCCGGACCGCGCGGCACCGGCGCCTCGCCCGAATTCGGGGACGGCGGAAGCGGATACGTCCCCCGGCCGGTACCGGAGGCCGGCTGCGGGCCGGACACCCGGCGCGCCCCGACCGGCCCGGATACGGCGTGCGGGCCCGAGGTCCGCGGCACCGGGCCGGAGGGCCCACCGGGCTGCCGTGGTACCGGGCCGCCGGCACCCTGGACCGGATGCGGTCCGGAGGCCCGCGGCGGGACGGGCACCGGCCCGGAGGCACGCGGCGGCCCGGCCCGGCCCGGTGACGCGCGGATGCCGGTGCCGTCGACCTCGGGCGACGGCGCGGTCTCCGGCGGGTCGGCGGGCGCGGGCGCGGGCGGTTCGGGCGCGGGCGGCGGCACGACCGCGGGCCCGGACACCGTGGACGGCGCGTCCCGATCCGCCTGCACCATCGCGGCCCTCGCAGCCCTGGCCAGGTCGCCGGAGGTGGCGTAGCGATCGCCGGGCCGCTTGGCCATGCCGCGCTCGATGACCGCGTCGTAGACCGCGAGATCCGGGTCGACGGTGCTCGGGCGCGGCGGCGGCGCCATCTGGTGCGAGCCGATCGCGCCGGGCAGGCTGTTCACCGGGAACGGCACCCGCCCCACCAGGCACTCGTAGAACACGCAGGCCAGCGCGTAGGTGTCGACCGCGGCCGTCATCGGCACGGCGTCGAACCGCTCCGGCGCCATGTACGCCATCGACCCGACCGCGCTGCCCGCGCTGGTCAGCTGCGGGTCGGACTCTGCGTGCGCGATCCCGAAATCCACCAGGTAGGCGAACAGGTTCGCGGTCAGCAGGATGTTCGCGGGTTTGACGTCGCGATGGATCAGGCCCTGGTCATGGGCGGCGTCCAGGGCGGCCGCGATCTGCTCGACGACCTGGACCGACTCGGCCGGGCTCAGCCTGCCGTGCCGCTGCAGCCGCTCCTTGAGATCGGTGCCCCGGACCAGGCGCATGTCGATGTAGAGGACGCCGTCGATCTCGCCCCAGTCGTGCACGGGGATGACGTGCGGTTCCTGCACGCTGGCCAGCGCGAACGACTCCCGCCGGAACCGCTCGACATAGGTCGGATCGGTGGCCAGGTGCCGATCGAGCACTTTCACCGCGACCACCCGCCGCTTGCTCGTATCGAAGGCCTCGTAGACCTCACCCATGCCACCGACTCCGAGGAGCCTGCGCAATTCATAGCGCCCGAACATCGAGCCCGCCATCGCCCCGCCGGCCATCCCAGCAGGCTACCGGCCGGCGTCGGCGTCTGTCATGCTCGCGGCCCCCGCGCGGGCCCCTACCGGCGGGTCACCTGGGCCGTCGGGACCGACTCGGCGTGAGGGTGTGATCTACGCCCCGTAGAGTCGTGGGGAGAACTACGTAAGAAGTCGCGGCACAACTGTGACGCGCGAGGAGTACAAGTGTCGCTCGATCAGCCACTGGCCCCGCTTCCCCAGGAGGGCATGGGCTTCGCCGAGGCGTGGCCTGTCCGGGCTGGTGATGTGGACCCGTACCAGCGGTTGCGGTTCGACGCGGTCGCCCGCTACCTGCAGGACATCGCCTACGACGAACTGCACGCCTCCGGCCTGCACCGCACCGATCCCACCTGGATCGTGCGCCGCACCGTCATCGACGTCCTCCGCCCCGTCACCTGGCCCGACCAGGTGCACCTGGTGCGCTGGTGCTCGAGCCTGTCGACCCGGTGGACCAACAGCCGCGTGCGCATCACCAGCGGAAACGGCGGGCTGATCGAGACCGAGGGCTTCTGGATCAACCTCAGCGAGTCCAGCAACCTGCCCTCCCGCATCAGCGACGAGGGCCTGGCCTACCTGTCGCGCTCCACCGAGGAACACCGGCTGCGCTGGCGCCCGTACCTCACCGATCCCGCGCCCCGCGAATCCGACACCGACCTGCCGTTCCCGGTGCGCGCCACCGACATCGACCAGTTCAACCACGTCGACAACACCTGCTACTGGCAGGCCGTCGAGCAGTTCCTCGTCGACTACCCGAAACTGGTCGCGGGCCCGCACCGGGCGGTCATCGAATACACCGCCCCGGTGCTCGCCCGCGAGCACATCACCGTGCGCAGCCGGTACGAGCCCGGCGACCGCACCGGCAAGCCGGTGCTGCGCCTGTGGTTCGTCGTCGGCGGCGTCACGACCACCGTCGTGCGGTTGTGTGGTATTTGAGCTGAGATATGGAGCGCTGGCGCGCTCGAGTCGCGGCCCTTCGGGCCCCGACGCGTGCGCGGCGGGGCCTCCTCGGGGTCGGCCCGTCGGGGCTGGTGTTCACGCCCGACGGGTCGGTTCGCTGATTTCTACTCGGCGGCCTTCAGGAGCGCTTCCCGGGTGGTGAACTTGACGCGGGGTCGGCCTGCGGCCTTGCCCGCCGTCCGCTCCTGCTGGTCGATGGTCTTCCAGCCCTTGCGGTCGACCAGGTCCGGCTGGCGCTCGGCCAGCAGGGCCTGCAGTTCGGCGCGGCCCGCCGTGGGAGCGGCCAGCCTGCCCGCGATGAAGTCGGCGATCAGGTGCTCGACCGTCTGCTCGGCGTCCAGTCGGTTGGAGCCGATGACGCCGCGCGGGCCGCGCTTGATCCAGCCCGAGACGTAGACACCCGGCACCGGCTCGCCGCCGTCGACGACGCGGCCGTCCTCGTTGGGGACCACCGCGCGCTGCTCGTCGAACGGCAGGTTCGCGACGGGCACGCCGCGGTAGCCGATGGACCGCAACACCAGTGCGGTGTCGAGGGTTTCGGTCTCGCCGGTCGGCCGGGCCACCAGCTGACCGCCCTCCTCGACGAGCTCGTTGTGGGCGAACTCGATCCGGGTGACATGGTCCTCGCCGAGCAGCGCGGTCGGCGTCGCCAGGTACCGGAAGACGATGCGCTTGTTGTCCGGATTCGGCGCGACCGCCGAATACTCCTTCGCCAGCTCGTATTTCAGCGCCACCGACGGCTCGGACTCGGGGTCGTCGAGCAGGGCGCGGCTGGCCGGGTCGAGTTCCAGATCGGCCGGGTCGATGATCACGTCGACCCCGCGCAGGTGCGTCAGCGCCAGGAACTCCGGGCTGGAGTAGGCGGCCTGCAGCGGGCCACGACGGCCGAGGACGACGACCTCGCGGATGTTGCTGCGGCGCAGCGCGTCCAGGGCGTGATCGGCGATGTCGGTCTTGGCCAGTTCGTCGGGATCGACGGTGAGCACGCGGGCCACGTCGAGGGCGACGTTGCCGTTGCCGACGATCACCGCCCGCTCCCCCGACAGGTCGAAGGCGCGATCGGCGAAATCGGGGTGCCCGTTGTACCAGGCGACGAACTCCGTGGCCGAGTGGCTGCCCGGCAGGTCCTCGCCGGGCACGTTCAGCTGCCGATCCGCCGAGGCGCCCACCGCGTAGATGACCGCGTGGTGATGCGCCAGCAGCTCGGCGTGATCGATGTGGGTGCCCACCTCGACGTTGAGGTAGTACTGCAGCGTCTCCCGCCGGAACGCGGAGTCGAACATGTCGGCCACCGCCTTGGTGCCCGCGTGGTCGGGCGCGACGCCCGCGCGGACCAGGCCCCACGGGGTGGGCAGCCGGTCGAACATCTCCACCTCGACGTCGCTGCGGCGCAGCAGTTCGTCGGCGGCGTAGCAGGCGGCCGGGCCCGCGCCGACGATGGCGACGCGCAGCGTGCCCAGATTCTTGGGCGGGCGGACGGGCGCCGGGATCGGGTCGTAGTTCGACTCCAGCGGATGGCGCCGGAACCAGGCGGCGTTGATGTCGCGGTAGCGCGCGAGCGAGGCGGACAGTTCGTCTTCGGGGAAGATGGCGTCCACCGGGCACGCGTCGACGCAGGCACCGCAGTCGATACAGGTGTCGGGGTCGATGTGCAGCATTTCCGCCGTGGCGAACTCCCGCTGGTCGGGAGTCGGGCGAATGCAGTCGACCGGACACTCGGAAACGCAGCTGGCGTCGTTGCAACAACGCTGCGTGATGACGTAGGCCATAGGTGCTGATCCTCGATACTGATGCGTGATGGACAGTGACGCAGCTTTCAGTGTGCCTCGAGTGTGATGGCCGCCTCTCCGGAGTGCCGGATTACCGTGGTCCCATGGTGCGAACCCTGATCCTGATGCGGCACGGCAAGTCGGCCTATCCCGAGGGTGTGGACGATCACGAGCGCCCGCTGGCCCCGCGCGGGCAGCGGGAGGCGGCGCTGGCCGGCGACTGGCTCCGGGCCACCGTGCCGCCCGTCGACGCGGTCCGCTGCTCGACGGCCACCCGTACCCGCGAGACCCTGGCCGCCACCGGCGTCGACGCGCCGGTGGAGTTCGCGGGCGAGATCTACGAGGCGTCCCCCGGCACCCTGATCGAGCTGGTGCGGCTCACCGACGACGCGGTGCGGACCCTGCTGATCGTCGGGCACGCGCCCGGGATGCCGTGGACGGCGTGGGATCTGGCGGCCGACCACTCCAGCGACGCGTCCGTCGCGCTGAGCCGCAAGTTCCCGACCTCCGCGCTGGCCGTGCTCGAGTTCACCGGCTCCTGGGCACAGGTCGACCAGGGCACGGGGGATCTGACCCATTTCCACGTGCCCCGCTGACGCGGGCGGCGTCAGGTGAGCAGGCGGCCCTTCACCACGGCGACGCCGCCGAGCACGACCACCAGGGCCAGCACGACCCAGAAGTTGGTCAGCCACCACACCACCCCGAGCGCGACGACCACGGGCGCCAGGGCGATGGCCGCGATGACCGGTGACTCGCGCACCGTCTCCAGTGCCGAGCGCGCCCTGATCCGATCGATGTCCTTACCAGGCATTCTCCCAGCGTAGCGCCGCCTGGGCGGATCTCGCCGAGAATAAGTCTTGCTTGGAGTGCACTCCAGGTGGATAGCGTCGAGACCGTTCCGACGAGAGGCGAACACGTGGCGGAGAAGGCGATCCGGATTCCCGAGCGGGAGCGGCCGAGGTACTCGATCGGCGAGGTCTCCGAGCTCTCGGGACTGAGCCGGGACACGCTGCGCTGGTACGAGAAGATCGGGCTGATGAGCTACGTCGGCCGCGATCACGCGGGCAAGCGGCGGTTCAGCAGCCGGGATCTGGAATGGCTGGAGCTGATCGGGCGGCTGCGCCTGACCGGCATGCCGGTCGCCGACATGGTCCGCTACGCCGAACTGGTCCGCGCGGGCGAGTCGACCTACCCCGAGCGCCTGGCGATGTTCCGGCAGACCCGTGCCGACGTGCTCGACCGCATCGCGGAACTGCAGAAGACCGTGGCCGTGCTCGACTACAAGATCGGCGTCTACGAAGGACGCGACGACGTGGTCCGGCCGGCCGTGTGCGCAGAACACGACGCAGGGAAGGATCTTTCATGACCACCGCTACGCTGCCGACCACCGTGCTCGGCTCCTCCGGGATCGAGGTCGGCACGCAGGGCCTCGGCTGCATGGGGATGAGCGAGTTCTACGGCGCCACCGACCTGACCGAGTCGCGGGCGACCCTCGACCGGGCGCTCGAGCTGGGCGTCACGCTGTTCGACACCGCCGACATCTACGGCTCGGGCCACAACGAGGAGTTCCTGGCCGACTTCGTCGCCGCGAACCGCGCGAACCTGGTGATCGCCACCAAGTTCGGCATCGTGCGCAAGGCCGACGACCCGGCCTACCGCGGCTTCGACAACTCCCCCGCCTACATCCGCGCCGCCGTCGACGCGAGCCTGCGCAGGCTCGGGGTCGACGTCATCGACCTGTACTACATGCACCGGCGCGACCCGGCGGTGCCGATCGAGGAGACCGCGGGGGTGCTCGGCGAGCTCGTCGCCGCGGGCAAGGTGCGCGCCATCGGGCTCTCGGAGGTGACCGGCGACGAACTGCGCGCCGCGCACGCCGTGCACCCGATCGCGGCGCTCCAGTCGGAGTGGTCGCTGTTCTCCCGCGACGTGGAGAACACCGCCGTGCCTGCCGCCGCCGAGCTGGGCGTGACCTTCGTGCCCTACTCCCCGCTGGGCCGCGGCTTCCTGACCGGCGCGTTCGCCTCGGGCGCCGACCTCGGCGACAGCGCGGACTTCCGCGCCCACATGCCGCGCTTCTCCGGCGACAACGCGGCCCACAACGCGGCCCTGCTCGCCCCGCTCGCCGCCATCGCCGCCGACCGCGGGATCTCCCGCGCCCAGGTGGCCCTCGCGTGGGTGCACGCCCAGGCGCGGGCGCACGGCCTGCCGGTCGTCCCGATCCCCGGCACCCGCAAGCGCACCCGGCTGGAGGAGAACGTGGCCGCCGCGACCATCGCGCTGACCCCCGAGGAGCTGGCCGCCCTCGAACCGATCGCCGGACAGGTCGCCGGAAACCGGTACGCCGACATGAGTTTCACCTCCGCCGCGCGCGAGTGAGGCGCCGTGGTGTGCCGGGCCGCCCGGCACACCGTGGCCACCGGCCCGCGCCCGCCCGTCACCCCGCCTAGACTCGGTCCGTGACTTCCGGGGCCGAGAACGCGCGGGTGTGGATCGACAAGCAGACGCCGAAGGCGTTCCGTGCGCTGCTCGCCGTCGCGGGCGAGGTGCGGGCGGCGGCGGTGGCCGCGGGCATCGACCGCAGGCTGATCGAACTGGTGAACCTGCGCGTCTCCCAGATCAACGGCTGCGCCTACTGCCTCGACGTGCACGAGCGGGCGGCCCTGGCGGCGGGCGCGACCGCGCAGGAGCTGGCGGTCCTGCCCGGCTGGCGGCGCGGCGGGCCGTATTCGGCGCTCGACCGGGCGGTGCTCGGGCTCGCCGAGGCCACCGCGACCCTGCCGGACGAGCACGTCCTCGCCCGGGAATACGCCTCGGCCCGCGCGCAGTTGAGCGAGGACCAGATCGCGGTGGTCGTGTGGGCGGCGACCACCATCGGCGCCTTCAACCGGGTGTCGATCCTCAGCGACCATCCGGTGCCCCCGCGGAAGAAGGAGCAGACAGCCGTGACCGACTCCACCCCGAAGACCGAGGTCGTGCACAACCCGGAGAAGAAGCGGTACGAGATCTACTTCGGTGGCGAACTCGCCGGATTCACCGAGTACGAGGAGCGCGACGACGTCACCGACTTCGTCCACACCGAGATCGACGGCGCGTTCGCGGGCAAGGGGCTGGGCAGCACCCTCGCCCGGGGCGCGCTCGACGACGTGGTCTCCCGCGAACGGGTGATCTTCGCGCACTGCCCGTTCATCCGGAAGTACCTGGACAAGCACCCCGAGTACGACGCGCACGTGCTCGGCAAGGGCGTGCAGCGGTGAGCGACCTCGAGCTCCACCCCGACGAGGCGCTGTGTGAACCCTCGCCGGGGCCGGGACCGGTCACCGAGCTGTTCCCGGCGCGCGAGGTCCCGCTGGGCGGGGTGCGCGGCGTCTTCGTGGAACGCGTCCTGCCGCAACGCGACATCCCCACGGTCGGCGCGTGGTGCTTCTTCGACCACTTCGGCACACCGACCGTCGCGGGCACGGGCGAGGCCCACGACATCGAGCCGCACCCGCACATCGGCCTGCAGACGGTCACCTGGCCGTTCGAGGGCCGGATCCGGCACCGCGACTCGGTCGGCTCGGACGTGGAGATCGAACCCGGTCAGCTCAACCTGATGACCTCCGGGCACGGCATCGCCCACTCCGAGTACGGTGACCGCTCCCGCCCCGCGGGCCACGGCCTGCAGCTGTGGATCGCGCTGCCGGGCGAATCCGCCTCGGTGACACCGCATTTCGAGCAGCACCGCGACCTGCCGGTCTACACCGACGACGGGCTGCGCGCGATCGTGCTGATCGGCACCCTCGGCGGCGTCCGCTCCCCCGCCACGGCCTACACCCCGATCGTGGGCGCCGACATCCGGATCGAGCCGGGCACCGCCATCGAGCTCCCGCTCGACCCGTCCTTCGAGCACGCGGTCATGCTCATCGACGGCGCGGCGACGGTGGCGGGCACCGAGCCGCCGACGGGTCCGCTGCTCTACCTGGGCACCGGCCGGGACTCGCTGGCCCTGTCCAGCGCCGAGGGCGCGCACCTGGTGCTGATCGGCGGCGAGCCGTTCGGCGAGGAACTGGTCATGTGGTGGAACTTCGTCGGCCGCACCCACGACGAGATCGTCGCCGCCCGCGAGGCCTGGGAGGCCCGCGACACCGCCCGGTTCCCCGACATCGCCGGGCACACTCCCGACCAGCGCATCCCCGCTCCCCCGCTGCCACCGCTGCACCTGAAGCCGCGCAAGCGCCGCTGCTGAGCGGCGGATCGTCGTGGGCCCCGCGCCATCCGGCTCGCGGGGCCCGCGAACCTCAGGAGGCGAGGAGGGCATCGAGGGCGCGGTAGGAATCGTTGAGGCCGCCCTCCATGCCGGACTGCAGCATGCTGTCGCGCTCCTCGGCGGTGTGGAAGATGCTGTCGGTGACGACCTTGGTCCGGCCGTCGCCCAGGTCGACCAGCGTGGTCGTGTCGATGCTGATGTGGGCGGGCATGCCGTCCCATTCGAAGGACTGCACGATCTTCTCGCCGGGCACGATCTCGCGGAAGCGCCCTTCAAAGCCGTAGGACTCGTCGCCGTCGTGCTCGACGAAGCGCCAGTGCCCGCCCTTGCGGAACTCCCAGCGCTCGACATCGAGGACGTGGCCGCGGCCCCACCACTGCGACAGCTGCTCGATCCGGCTGTAGGCCGCCCACACCCGTTCCGGGGACGCCGCGAAGATCCGTTCGATGTGCACCTCCCGGTCGCCGACGGTGGTGATGGTGGCGTCGTTGGTCGTGGTCGCGCTCATGGTTGCTGCTCCGTTCGTTCGAGGAATTCGCCGAGACGGTCCATCCGGGCCTCCAGCATCTGCCGATAGTTCTGCATCCACGCCACCTCGCGGTCGAAGACGTTCTCGCCGAGCCGGCAGTACCGGACCCGGCCGCGCTTCTCCGTGACCACCATGCCCGCGTGCTCGAGCAGCGCCACGTGCTTCTTCATGCCGGTGAGCGTCATCTCGAAGCGGTCGGCGAGTTCGGTGATACTCGCGGGTCCACGTCCGAGGTGCTCGAGGATGCCCCGCCTTGTGGGGTCCGCGAGCGCGCCGAACGAGGCGTCGAGGAAGTCATACTGAACCATCTAGTTCAGTATGCGACGGCCCACCCCCGCCGTCAAGCCTCGACAGCGCGCGAATGTTCTACTACATTTCGTAGTAGAACATTCGGGGTGAGGAGCGGGGATGGAACACACGCGATGCGTCGTCGTCGGGGGCGGGCCCGCGGGCATGATGACGGGGCTCCTGCTGGCCCGCGCGGGCGTCGAGGTCACGGTGCTGGAGAAGCACGGCGACTTCCTGCGCGACTTCCGCGGGGACACCGTGCACCCGTCCACCCTGCGCCTGCTCGACGAACTCGGGCTCGGCGACCGGTTCGCCGCGCTCGAACAGCGCAGCCTCACCCGCATGCGGATGATCGTGGCCGGGCAGACCATCGTGGCGGCCGATTTCACCCGGATCCCCGGCAGGCACAAGCGCATCGCCATGGTGCCGCAGTGGGACTTCCTGACCATGCTGGCCGAGGCCGCGCGCGCCGAGCCGACCTTCACCCTGCGCATGTCCACCGCCGCGACCGCGCCGATCGTCACCGACGGGGTGGTCCGCGGCGTCCGCGTCCAGGGCCCGGACGGCCCCGGCGACCTGCGCGCCGACCTCGTGATCGCCTGCGACGGACGCGATTCGGTGATCCGGGCGGGCGCGGGCCTGCGGCAGCGCGCCTTCGACGTCCCGATGGACGTGTGGTGGGTGCGCGTGCCCGCCCCGCCCGACCGGGCGGGCGGCGGCGAGGTGTTCGGCCGGTTCGAGGCCGGGGCGGTCGCCGTCACGATGGACCGCGGCGACTACCTCCAGACCTCCTACCTGATCCCCAAGGGCGCCGACGCGCGGTTCCGGGCCGCCGGCCTCGACCGGCTGCGCGGGCAGTTGCACGCCCTGTTCGGCTGGGACGCCGCGGCGCTGGACGCCATCGCCTCCTGGGACGACGTGAAACTGCTCGAGGTGACCATGGGCAGGCTCGACCGCTGGCACACCCCGGGCCTGCTCTGCCTCGGGGACGCCGCGCACACCATGTCCCCGGTCGGCGGCGTCGGAGTGAACCTGGCCATCCAGGACGCGGTCGCCGCGGCCCGGATCCTGGCCGAGCCACTGCGCCGGGGACCGGTCCCCGACCGGGTGCTGGCGCGCGTGGGGCGGCGACGACACTTCCCCACCGCCGTCACCCAGCGCTCGCAGCTCGGCGAACACGCGACCCTGCTCGAACCGGCGCTGGCGGGCACCCTCACCCGGGTCCCGGCGCCGCTGCGGGCCGTCGGCCGGGTGCCCGCCCTCGCGGGCCTGGCCGCCTATGTCGGCGGTGTCGGCGTCCGGCCGGAGCACGCGCCCGCGTTCGCCCGCAGGCCCTGACGCGGCCACAGCCCGCCCGCACCCCGGAACCACCGGCCGAATCACGGCGGATCACCCCGTCACGTCCGGTTGTTCCACAATTTCCACTCGGTACTGCGGAACCTCACGGACTCGCGGTATGTTGATCGCCGAAATCGGGCATGTCGGGCGGCAGAACGGATGAAACACACGATGAGGATCTCGACCATTGCGGTGACGGCTGTGCTCGCGCTCGGCGGCACGGTCGTGGGTGGCGCCTTCGCCCAGGCGGAGCCCGCCGCCGTGTCCGCCCCGGCGACCGCGGCACCCGGCCTCACCGGCTCGGCCGAGTCGGTCGACTACCGCACCGAGGTCAGCGAGGACCGCCGCTCGGTGGTCACCACGCTCACTCACGGCAGCTTCGAGATCCTGCACGACAACAAGGTCGTCGCCGTCCGCGACGCCGCCGGCACCGTCGTCGAGGCGCTGCCCATGCTGATTCGTGCGGGCGAGCACGCCATCGCGCTGACCCCGGCACTCGAGGCCGACGGCACCCGCCTCACCCTCACCCCGGTCGGCGAGGCCGACCGCCCGCTGCGCGACATCAGCGCCCAGGAGCGGTTCTTCGCCGAGACCCAGCGGTTGCAGCCGCAGATCATCGAGGGCGCCGCCATCGGCGCGGCCATCGGGTTCGTGCTCGGCTTCCCCCTCGGGCTGTTCATCCTCGACTTCATCACCGTGCCCGTGGCCACCGTGGCAGGCGCCGCGATCGGCGCGCTCGCCGGGTACGCCGCCGCGGGCGGCCAGCCCGCCATCGACGCCGCCCTGGACTACGTCACAGGTCAGCCCTGATCGCGGCGCGCTCGGCTACCGTGGAATCCGGAGTGTGACAACGGATGACCGGGATGACCCGAGGTGGTGGGCGATGTTCGATCCGCTGGCCGAGATCGATCGGGCGCTGGCGCATCAGGCGGGCTGGTCGTGGTTCGACGACTATCTGCTCTACACCTGCGGGGTCGCCCAGCGGCTGACCGGCCCCGGCCCGGTCGACCTGCCCGGCAAGCCCACCCGGATCCGGCTCGCGGCCGGGGAGAAGTGCCTGGCCGAGGGGCCGGTCCACTGGGCGGTCTGGCGCGCGCCCGAGCCGCCGCGCCCGTCCCGGCGCCCCGGCGGCATCACCATCGGTAGCTCGTCCGGGAACACGGTCACCGTCACACTCGGCGGCGGGTCCGCGCACCGGCGCCGCGGTCCCGTCGGCGGCCAGTGGGTCCGCGAACGCCCCGGCACCGCGACGATCACCGACCAGCGGCTGCACTTCACCAACCCCGACCGTTCCTTCTCCCTCCCCTGGTCCGCGCTGGAGACGATCGATCTGACCGCGCCCGACCGGGTGACCCTCAGCTTCCCCGACGACGCGGGCGAGCGGCGGCAGCTCCAGGCCCAGACCCCCTGGGCGGTCCTGGTTTTCGTGGTCGCGGCGTTCCTCCAGTTCCCCGCGCATCCACTGCTGGAATCGGGACGGTGGCTGCCCGCCGGATTCGAGGAGAAGTGCCACCTCGCCGGGAAGACGTGCCCGCGGGTGCGGTGATCACCGGCTGTCGACGTACTCCTGGGGCGTGACGGTCAGGGTCGTCCCCGGCATCGTGACGGTCAGGACATCGGTGGTGGCGTCCCAGGCGGCCGCCACCTGATCCGCCCGGTACGGAATCTCGTAGACCAGGCCGCGATTCGGCGACGGGCCGATCAGAAGCTGCTCGGAGTCGCTCAGCAGGCCGGGCGTGTGCCGGTGGTACACGCAGTATCCGGTCGGGCTGCCGTCGTCACAGCCGACGACCACCTGCTCCGACAGGAATCCGACCGCCACCCGATAGCCGCCGAACCCCACCGCGCAGACACCGATCGTCCCGAGGACCGCGAGGACCACCTGAGATCTCACAGCCGCACTGTACGCGGATCCGGCCCGGATCCTCGGCCGAGAGCGGGAAACCGGCACACAGAATCACTTGAACAAAGTGCAGGCGCGTTTGAACTTTGTGCAAGCCGACCCGGCACTCCTATCGTGAGCGCATGCCGCGCGACACCCTCACCCGCGAACACATCGTCCGGACCGCCGTCGCGCTCCTCGACGAGGAGGGCCTGGACGGGCTCAACATGCGCGAACTCGGCAAACGGCTCGACGCCGCCGCGACCGCGATGTACTGGCACGTCGGCAACAAGGACACCCTGATCCGCCTCGCCTGCGACCGGGTCTGGGGCGAAATCCCCCTGCCCGACCCCGAATCCGGGAACTGGCGCGATGCCGCCGAGACGCTGGCCACCGGCATGTACACGATGATCGCCCGCCACCCCTGGCTCCTCCAGGCCCAGGCCGGCTACCTGCTCTACGGCCCCAACAAGGCCCGCCACGACGACTGCGTCCTCGCCGTCTACGAGCACGCCGGCTTCGACGAGGACACCGCCGACAAGGCCGCCGCCACCGTCTTCACCTTCGTCCTCGGCACCGCCGCGGGCGCCTCGGCCACCATCGCCCTCAAACGCCGCCTCTCCCGCACCGGAACCCCCGCCCCCGAAACCCGACTCACCGCCGCCCTCACCGAAGCCACCGCCATAGCCCGAACCCACCCCCGCCTCCGCGCGCGCATCGAGAGGGCTACGGCGAGCGCCGGATTCACCCGACACCCCGACACCGGCTTCACCTTCGGCCTCGCAGCGCTCCTGGACGGACTGTCGGCCCGGGTACCGAACCGAGGAGGAGCCGAGCAGCCGCTCACGTGCGCGGAGATCTCTACACACGTGCAACCGACCGGAGCGCACGGCGCGGAATGACAACAAATCAGCTCGCCTCTATCCGGACACCGCGCCGGTAGGTTAGCGTATTCGTCACCGGTTTTCGCAGGTCACAGGGCGGTGGGCGATGTTCGATCCCCTTGCAGACATCAATCGAGAATTGGCCGCTCGCGTCGGCTGGACATGGGTGGACGACATCCTTCTGCACACCTGCGGAGTGCTCAGCATCCTCAGATCACAGGGCCCCGATGCACTCACGCCACTGAGAACGATCCTCCATACCGACCACGGCGAGAAATGCCTGGGTGAAGGGCACGCGACCTGGTCGTTCTGGCGATCTCCGGCAGTGGTTCCATTCGTCCCCCCGAATCCGGTTCCGCCGATGGCGGCCCCACCGACGCCGCCGCCGGTACGCGAATTCGTCACACCACGGAAAAACTCGCGCCGCGCGAGAGCCAAGGCCGCGGCGATCAACGACAGTATCGTCTATCAGGAACAGTTGCGCGCTCAGCGGGCGATGATCCGGGCGGCGAGCCTGGCCGCAGCGGGTGCCGCTCACGCCGCCGCGGCAGCGGCAGCGGCGAACGCGCGGGCGTCGGCGCCACGGTGGCTGGCAGAGCCGAGCGGAACGGTCACCGTGACAGACCGCAGGGTCCACCTGACGAACCGGATGCAGCGCTTCTACATCAATTTCGCCAGCCTCGACCGCATCACGCTCGATCGACCCGACCTCACGTCGTGCCGCTTCACCGATCACACCGGCGCCGACCACCAGGTGCAGCTCAATACACCTTGGGCACCGACAGTCTTCGCCGTTGCCGCACACAACCGCTTTCCGGATCACCCTCAGCTGGTCACCGGGCAATGGCTGCCTGCCGGTTTCGAGGAGAAGTGCCACTTCGTCGGCAAGACCTGTCCGCGAGTCCGGTGATCGACCGCGCCTGCTCAGGACCCATGCTTACGAAAACGGCCCCCGCTCCGGAGAGCGGGGGCCGAAATCTCTTGCCTGTCAGGTGATCAGGCCGTCACCTACTAGCGGTAGTCGCTGAAACCGTAGTCGTCCAGCGGGACCGCGGCACCGGTGGTGGAGCCGAAGCTGTCCGGCGAGTAGTAGGTGTCGTCGTAGGACGGCACCGCGTACGCGGCGGCGCGGGCTTCCTCGGTCGGCTGCACCTGGATGTTCCGGTAGCGGTTGATACCGGTACCGGCCGGGATGAGCTTACCGATGATCACGTTCTCCTTCAGGCCGATCAGCTTGTCGGAGCGGCAGTTGATGGCCGCGTCCGTCAGCACTCGGGTGGTCTCCTGGAAGGAGGCCGCCGACAGCCACGAATCGGTGGCCAGCGACGCCTTGGTGATACCCATCAGCACCGGACGGCCGGAGGCGGGCTCGCCGCCCTCGGCGACCACGCGACGGTTCGAGGCCTCGAACTCGGCGCGCTCGGTGAGCGAACCGGGCAGGAACTCGGTCGCACCCGAATCGATGATCGTCACGCGACGCAGCATCTGGCGCACGATGACCTCGATGTGCTTGTCGTGGATGGACACACCCTGCGACCGGTACACCTCCTGGACCTCGTGGACCAGGTGGACCTGCACCTGACGCGGACCCATCACGCGCAGCACCTCGTGCGGATCGGCAGCGCCCTCGAGCAGCTGCTGACCCACCTCGACGTGGTCACCGTCGGCCAGCAGGCGCTCGGTGCCGTCGTCGTGCTTGAACACCCGCAGACGCTGACGCTTCGAGAGCTTGTCGTAGACGACTTCATCCGACCCGTCATCAGGGATGATCGTGATCTTGTAGAAGCGGTCGTCGTCCTCGAGGCGCACCCGGCCCGAGACCTCCGCGATCGGCGCCTTGCCCTTGGGGACACGGGCCTCGAAGAGCTCCTGGACACGCGGCAGACCACCGGTGATGTCGTCACCCGCGACACCACCCTGGTGGAAGGTACGCATGGTCAGCTGGGTACCCGGCTCACCGATGGACTGGGCGGCGACGATGCCGACGGCCTCGCCGATGTCGACCAGCTTGCCGGTGGCCATCGAGCGGCCGTAGCAGGTGGCGCAGACGCCGGTGCCGGTGGTGCAGGTCAGCACGGAGCGGACCTTCACCTCGGTGATACCCGCCTCGAGCAGGGCCTCCAGGGCGGGGTCGCCCAGGTCGGCACCCTTGGCCACGACCACGTTGCCGCTCGCGTCGAGCGCGTCCTGCGCCAGCGTGCGGGCGTAGGTCGAGGTCTCGACGTGGGCGTCGCGGATGATCGTGCCGTCGGCCTGCTTCTCGGCGATCGGCACGACGATGCCGCGCTCGGTGCCACAGTCGTGCTCGCGCACGATGACGTCCTGCGAGACGTCGACCAGACGACGGGTCAGGTAACCCGAGTCGGCGGTACGCAGCGCGGTGTCGGCCAGACCCTTACGAGCACCGTGGGTGTTGATGAAGTACTCGAGCACGGTCAGGCCCTCACGGAACGAGGACTTGATCGGGCGCGGGATGAACTCACCCTTCGGGTTCGTCACCAGGCCCTTCATACCCGCGAGGGTACGGGTCTGGGTGAAGTTACCGGTCGCGCCCGAGTCGACGATCGTGATGATCGGGTTGTCGGCCGGGTAGTGCGCGCGCAGCGCCTTACCGACCTCTTCGGTCGCTTCCTGCCAGATCTTGACCAGGGCGTTGTTGCGCTCCTGGTGATCGAGCGCACCACGCTGGTACTTCTTCTCGATCTGATCGGACTGCGCCTCGTAGCGCTCCATGATCTCCGCCTTCTCCGGCGGAACGAGCACGTCCGACATGGAGACGGTGACACCCGAACGCGTGGCCCAGTAGAAGCCGGCGTCCTTGAGCTTGTCGACGGTCTGCGCCACGACGATCATCGGGTAGCGCTCGGCCAGATCGTTGATGATCGTGGCCTGCCGCTTCTTCGGCATCGGCTCGTTGATGAACGCGTAGTCCGCGGGCAGCAGGTCGTTGAACAGCACGCGACCCAGCGTGGTCTCGGCGATCCACGCGTCACCGCGCTGCCAGCCCTCGGGGAACAGCTCCGCCTCGATCTCGCGCGGCGGACGCTGGTCGGTCAGGCGGACCTTGATCAGCGAACGCACGGTGAGCTCACCGCGGTCGACGGCCATCTGCGCCTCGGCGGGCGAGGAGTAGACGCCCTGCTCGGGGGTGTCCTTGGTGGCGGCACGGTAGGTGCCGACGCCCTTCTCGTCCAGGCGGGTCAGGTAGAACAGGCCGGTCACCATGTCCAGACGCGGCATCGCCAGCGGGCGACCCGACGCCGGGGACAGGATGTTGTTCGACGACAGCATCAGGATGCGGGCCTCGGCCTGCGCCTCGGCCGAGAGCGGCAGGTGCACCGCCATCTGGTCACCGTCGAAGTCGGCGTTGAACGCCTCACACACCAGCGGGTGCAGCTGGATGGCCTTGCCCTCGACCAGCTGCGGCTCGAAGGCCTGGATACCGAGGCGGTGCAGGGTGGGCGCGCGGTTCAGCAGCACCGGGTGCTCGGCGATGACCTCTTCGAGGACATCCCACACCTGGGGACGCTGACGCTCGACCATCCGCTTGGCGGACTTGATGTTCTGCGCGTGGTTCAGGTCGACCAGACGCTTCATGACGAACGGCTTGAACAGCTCGAGCGCCATCAGCTTCGGCAGACCGCACTGGTGCAGCTTCAGCTGCGGGCCGACCACGATGACCGAACGGCCCGAGTAGTCGACACGCTTGCCGAGCAGGTTCTGGCGGAAACGACCCTGCTTGCCCTTGAGCAGGTCGCTCAGGGACTTCAGCGGGCGGTTACCCGGACCGGTGACCGGGCGACCACGACGGCCGTTGTCGAACAGCGCGTCGACCGACTCCTGCAGCATCCGCTTCTCGTTGTTGACGATGATCTCGGGCGCGCCCAGATCGATCAGTCGCTTGAGGCGGTTGTTGCGGTTGATGACGCGGCGGTACAGGTCGTTCAGGTCGGAGGTGGCGAAGCGGCCACCGTCGAGCTGAACCATCGGGCGCAGCTCCGGCGGGATCACCGGAACGGCGTCGAGCACCATGCCCATCGGCGAGTTGCCGTTGGTCTGGAAGGCCGCGACGACCTTGAGGCGCTTGAGCGCGCGCAGCTTCTTCTGGCCCTTGCCCGTGCGGATGGTCTCGCGCAGGTTCTCGGCCTCGGCCTCGATGTCGAAGTTCTCCATCAGCTTCTGGATGGACTCCGCACCCATGGCGCCGGTGAAGTACTCGCCGTAGCGGTCGACCAGCTCGCGGTAGAGGACCTCGTCGACGATGAGCTGCTTGACCGACAGCTTGGTGAAGGTCGTCCAGATCTCGTCGAGGCGGTCCAGCTCGCGCTGGGCGCGGTCGCGCAGCTGACGCATCTCGCGCTCACCGCCGTCCTTGACCTTGCGGCGGACGTCGGACTTGGCGCCCTCGGCCTCCAGCTCGGCCAGGTCGGCTTCCAGCTTCTGCGCGCGGGCCTCGAGGTCGGCGTCGCGCTGATCGGCGACGGCCTTCTTCTCGACCTCCATCTCGGCCTCGAGGGTGCTGAGCTCGTTGTGGCGCAGCTCCTCGTCGACACCGACGATGACGTAGGCGGCGAAGTAGATGATCTTCTCGAGATCCTTCGGCGCCAGGTCGAGCAGGTAGCCGAGGCGCGACGGGACACCCTTGAAGTACCAGATGTGGGTGACCGGCGCGGCCAGCTCGATGTGGCCCATCCGCTCACGACGCACCTTGGCGCGGGTCACCTCGACGCCACAGCGCTCACAGATGATGCCCTTGAAGCGGACGCGCTTGTACTTACCGCAGTAGCACTCCCAGTCCCGGGTGGGACCGAAGATCTTCTCGCAGAAGAGGCCGTCCTTTTCCGGCTTCAGCGTGCGGTAGTTGATGGTCTCCGGCTTCTTGACCTCGCCATAGCTCCACTGGCGAATGTCCTCGGCGGTGGCCAGGCCGATCCGGAGTTCATCGAAGAAGTTGACGTCTAGCACGTAACTTCCTTTCCCCTGTTCGGGTCGAATTCGAGCAAAAGTTCACTAGTTGTCGAGCACTCTCGGCCGGGCGCGTCGCCGCGCCCGGCCGGCGGAGTACCTAGTTCGCCAAATCGTCGACGGTGGCCGCTTCGTTCCTGGACAGGTTGATGCCCAGGTTCGCCGCGGCGCGCTCCAGGTCCTCGTCGTCACCGTCTCGCATCTCGATGGCGGCGCCGTCGGACGACAGCACCTCCACGTTGAGGCACAGCGACTGGAGTTCCTTGAGGAGCACCTTGAACGACTCCGGAATGCCCGGCTCCGGAATGTTCTCGCCCTTGACGATCGCCTCGTAGACCTTCACACGGCCCACCACGTCGTCGGACTTGATGGTCAGGAGTTCCTGCAGCGTGTACGCCGCACCGTAGGCCTGCATGGCCCAGCACTCCATCTCACCGAAACGCTGACCACCGAACTGCGCCTTACCACCCAGCGGCTGCTGCGTGATCATCGAGTACGGACCGGTCGAACGGGCGTGGATCTTGTCGTCGACCAGGTGGTGCAGCTTCAGGATGTACATGTAACCGACCGCGACCGGGTACGGGAACGGCTCGCCGGAGCGGCCGTCGAACAGGGTCGCCTTGCCGTTCTCGTCGACCATGCGCTCGCCGTCACGGTTGGGCAGGGTCGAGCCGAGCAGGCCGGTCAGCTCCTCGTCGCGGGCGCCGTCGAAGACCGGCGTCGCGATGTTGGAGTCCGCGGGCGCGCCCAGCATCTCCTCCGGCAGGGCCTTGGCCCAGTCCGGACGGGTGCCGTCGCCCGCGACGTCGACCTGCCAGCCCGCCTTGCCGATCCAGCCGAGGTGGGTCTCCAGGATCTGGCCGATGTTCATACGACGCGGAACACCGTGGGTGTTCAGGATGATGTCGACCGGGGTGCCGTCGGGCATGAAGGGCATGTCCTCGGTGGGGAGGATCTTGCCGATGACGCCCTTGTTGCCGTGGCGGCCGGCGAGCTTGTCGCCGTCCTGGATCTTGCGCTTCTGGGCCACGTACACGCGGACCAGCTCGTTCACGCCGGGGGGCAGATCGTCGTCGTCCTCGCGCGAGAACACGCGGATGCCGATGACCTTGCCGGACTCGCCGTGGGGCACCTTCAGCGAGGTGTCGCGGACCTCGCGCGCCTTCTCACCGAAGATCGCGCGGAGCAGGCGCTCCTCGGGGGTCAGCTCCGTCTCGCCCTTCGGGGTGACCTTGCCGACCAGGATGTCGCCGTCGCGGACCTCGGCACCGATGCGGATGATGCCGCGCTCGTCCAGGTCGGCCAGGACCTCGTCGGAGACGTTCGGGATGTCCCGGGTGATCTCCTCGGCCCCCAGCTTGGTGTCGCGCGCGTCGATCTCGTGCTCCTCGATGTGGATCGAGGTGAGCACGTCCTGCTCCACGAGGCGCTGCGACAGGATGATCGCGTCCTCGTAGTTGTGGCCCTCCCACGGCATGACGGCGACGAGGAGGTTCTTGCCCAGCGCCATCTCGCCGTTCTCGGTGCAGGGACCGTCGGCCAGGACCTGGCCGGACTCGACCCGCTGGCCCTCGTCCACGATCGGACGCTGGTTGGAGCAGGTGCCCTGGTTGGAGCGGTTGAACTTGCGCATCCGGTAGGACTTGCGGCTGCCGTCGTCGGCCATGACGGTGACGTAGTCGGCGGAGACCTCCTCGACCACACCCGCCTTCTCGTTCACCACGACGTCGCCGGCGTCGACCGCGGCGCGCAGCTCCATGCCGGTGCCCACGATCGGGGCCTCGGAACGGATCAGCGGCACGGCCTGACGCTGCATGTTCGCGCCCATGAGGGCACGGTTGGCGTCGTCGTGCTCGAGGAACGGGATCATGGCCGTCGCGACCGACACCATCTGGCGCGGCGAGATGTCCATGTAGTCGACCTGCGAGGGGTTGACGAACTCGACCTCTTCGCCGGCGCGGCGCACGAGGACGCGGTCCTCGATGAAGCGGCCCTCGGCGTCGACCGGCGAGTTGGCCTGCGCGCGGACGTGGCGGTCCTCCTCGTCGGCGGTCAGGTAGCGCACCTCGTCGGTGACCTTGCCGTCGACGACCTTGCGGTACGGGGTCTCGATGAAGCCGAACGGGTTGACCCGCGCGTACACCGACAGCGAGCCGATCAGGCCGATGTTCGGGCCTTCCGGGGTCTCGATCGGGCACATGCGGCCGTAGTGCGACGGGTGGACGTCACGGACTTCCAGGCCGGCGCGCTCACGGGACAGACCACCCGGGCCGAGCGCCGACAGGCGGCGCTTGTGGGTCAGGCCCGACAGCGGGTTGTTCTGGTCCATGAACTGCGACAGCTGGGAGGTTCCGAAGAACTCCTTGATCGCGGCGACGACCGGGCGGATGTTGATCAGGGTCTGCGGCGTGATCGCCTCGACGTCCTGGGTTGTCATCCGCTCGCGGACCACGCGCTCCATGCGCGACAGGCCGACGCGGATCTGGTTCTGGATCAGCTCGCCGACGGTGCGCAGGCGACGGTTGCCGAAGTGGTCGATGTCGTCGACCTCGACCGGCACCTCTTCGCCGCCCGGGGCGGTCATGACCTTGTCGCCCGCGTGCAGGCGCACCAGGTACTCGATGGTGGTGACGATGTCTTCCTTCGTCAGCACCGAGCTGGTGACCGGCTCACCCAGGTGGATGCCCAGCTTCTTGTTGATCTTGTAGCGACCGACGCGGGCCAGGTCGTAGCGCTTCTCCTTGAAGAACAGGTTCTCCAGCAGGGTCTGCGCGGACTCCTTGGTCGGCGGCTCGCCCGGACGCAGCTTGCGGTAGATGTCGAGCAGCGCCTCGTCCTGGCCGGGCGTGCTGTCCTTCTCCAGGGTGGACATCATGATCTCGGAGAAGCCGAAACGCTCGACGATCTCCTCGTTGGTCCAGCCCAGCGCCTTGAGCAGCACGGTGACCGGCTGACGGCGCTTGCGGTCGATGCGGACGCCGACGGTGTCGCGCTTGTCGACGTCGAACTCCAGCCACGCGCCGCGCGACGGGATGACGCGCACGCTGTGCAGGTCCTTCTCGGTGCCCTTGTCGATCGAGTGATCGAAGTACACGCCGGGGGAACGCACGAGCTGCGAGACGACGACGCGCTCGGTGCCGTTGATGATGAACGTGCCCTTGTCGGTCATCATCGGGAAGTCGCCCATGAAGACCGTCTGAGACTTGATCTCACCGGTGTTGTTGTTGATGAACTCCGCGGTGACGAACAGCGGCGCCGCGTAGGTCATGTCCTTTTCTTTGCACTCCTCGATGGAGGCCTTGACCTCTTCGAAGCGCGGGTCCGAGAAGGACAGGGACATCGACCCGGAGAAGTCCTCGATCGGCGAGAGCTCCTCGAGCACCTCCTCCAGACCGCCGGCCAGGCCGACATCGCCGCGCGCGGCGGCGCGCTCGCGCCAATCCGGCGAGCCGATCAACCAGGCGAACGATTCCGTTTGTAGGTCGAGAAGTCCGGGCACCTCCAAGGGCTCACGGATCTTCGCGAACGAAACCCGCTTGGGGGCTCCGGGGATTCCAGCCTTGGTCTGGGTGGAGACTGCCAAGATGCGTCCTTCCAGCACCTCACGCGCGTCGCGTGGTGGTCCGCGACCGTCGCTTGTCTGCTACGAATTCCGCTGGTTACGACCCGAACGAAACCCGAACAGCAAACAGCGGAAGTAACACCGGAAGGTGGAACTTTCGTGTGCGAATCGAGGTGTGGACAGGAGGCAGCCAGCGCAACGTCCAAACTTACACCCATATAGACGGGCATGTCAACATACCATCCGCACGACGAATCGAGCGGCGAACGCGCCGAACCCGTGACGCTGGCTGCGCCGGGTGCCTCGGAGCGCTGGGAGCCCCTCTGCGGCAATCGCTGTTGTGAATAGGGTGACTGCTCACAACGGACTCGTCAAGTGGCGCGCGGCCGATTGCCCGAGTACTGAGATCGCCTGCCGCCCTGTACATCCCCCTCAGGGCCGCCGGACATTTTAACCCGCGACACGCCGACTGTTCAAGCCGTGGACCTGGGCGATTCACCCCGAAACGCCGCGAGCCCCGGCATCGTGCCGGGGCTCGCGGAGGTTCCGGGCGGGATCAGCCGTTGTGCTTGTCCAGGCCGACGCCGTCGTTGTAGGCGGCCAGCACCTGGGTGGAGTCGTCCTCGGCGAGGGACTCGCGGATGGCGACCTGGGCCGCGTGCGGCAGGGTGTGCATGATCTCGCGCACACGGGCCTGGCGGCGGATGACCGCCTGCCGGACCGGCATGCCCGGGGTGGCCTTCATCTGCGGAATGATGCCCTCGACCTCTTCGGCGCCACCGGCGTGGTGACCGGCGTCGAACATGGCCTGCTCGCGGGCCATCTGCGCCTCGTCCTTCTCCTCGGACATACCGATCGGGCCCTGCATACGGCCGTTGAGGAACTGCTTGACCACCGGCTCCTCGCTGGTCAGCAGGACCTCGCGGGGACCGAACATGACCAGCTGGCGGCGGAACAGCATGCCGATGTTGTCCGGCACGGTACGGGCCAGGTTGATGTTGTGCGTCACGATCAGGATCGTGGCGTCGATCTGGGCGTTGATGTCGATGAGCAGCTGCGCCAGGTACGAGGTACGCACGGGGTCGAGGCCGGAGTCGGGCTCGTCGACGAGGATGATCTGCGGGTCGAGCACCAGGGCGCGGGCCAGGCCGGCGCGCTTGCGCATACCGCCGGAGATCTCGCCGGGGAGCTTGCCCTCGGCGCCGAGCAGACCGGTCAGCTCGAGCTTCTCCATGACGATGCGCTTGATCTCGGATTCCGACTTCTTCGTGTGCTCACGAAGGGGGAACGCGACGTTGTCGAACAGATTCATCGAGCCGAAGAGCGCGCCGTCCTGGAACAGGACGCCGAACAGCTTGCGGATCTCGTAGAGCTCCTTGTTCGAGCAGGTGGTGATGTCGGTGCCATCGATGAAGATGGAGCCGCGCTCGGGGCGCAGCAGACCGATCAGGGACTTCAGGAAGACCGACTTACCGGTACCCGACGGACCGAGCAGCGCGCTCACTTCGCCCGACGGGAGCGTCAGGGACACGTCCTGCCAAATTCGCTGAGAGCCGAAGGATTTGGTTACACCCTCGGTCCTGACCTCGACGCCCACGCCTACCTCCAATTATCCCTGCGAGCACCCCACCCCACGACCGCGCCTCTTACACGGCGGCGGTGCGTCACGTCACAGTGGGTGCGGTCACTGTATCCCATCGGTGACACCGGGCACACCCCACCTGACTGAAGAGTAACTCCAGCCGGTCGGTTCCCCGCGCAGCACCGCGCGCATGTCCGGAAATGCCGAACGGGCGGCTCCGGAAATGGAACCGCCCGTTCGGACGACAAAAGGTACCGAATTACTTGACGGTGACCTTGGCGCCGGCCTCTTCCAGCTTCGCCTTGGCGGCGTCGGCGGCGTCCTTGGCGACCTTCTCCAGGATCGGCTTCGGGGCACCCTCGACCAGGTCCTTGGCTTCCTTCAGGCCCAGGCCGGAGACGATCTCACGGACCACCTTGATGACCTGGATCTTCTTGTCGCCCGCACCCTCGAGGATGACGTCGAACTCGTCCTGCTCCTCGGCGGCGTCGGCGGCGGCCGGGGCGGCACCCGCGGCGGCGACGGCGACCGGGGCGGCGGCGGTGACCTCGAAGGTCTCCTCGAAGACCTTGACGAACTCAGCGAGCTCGAGCAGGGTCAGCTCCTTGAAGGCGCCGATCAGTTCTTCGGTGCTCAGCTTGGCCATGGTGGTTCCTTTCGATGATGTACCCCGCGGCGCGTACGCGTCGCGCGGTGGGAAAAAGTGGTCTTATTCGGCGTCGGCGGCCGGGGCGGCCGCGCCTTCGCTCGCCTGACGCTTCTCGAGCAGGGCCTGCGCGAGACGCGCGACCTGCGAAGCGGGGGCGTTGAACAGGCCGGCGGCCTGCGCGGGCTTGGCCTTGAACGCGCCGGCCAGCTTGGCCAGCAGCACCTCGCGCGAGTCGAGGTCGGCGATGCGCTCGACCTCGGCCACGGACAGCGCCTTGCCGTCCATGTACCCGCCCTTGATGATCAGGGCCTTGTTGTCCTTGGCGAACTGCTTGATCGCCTTGGCCGCGTCGACCGGCTCACCCTGGATGAAGGTGATCGCGGTCGGGCCGACGAACAGCTCGTCGAGGCCGGTGACGCCCGCCTCGGCGGCGGCCAGCTTGACCAGCGTGTTCTTGGCGACGGAGTAGGTGCTGCCTTCGCCGAGCGCGCGACGCAGTTCGGTCAGCTTGCCGACCGACAGACCACGGTATTCCGTGACCACGGTGGCGGTGGACGCCTTGAACTGCTCAGCGATCTCCGCGACCGCGGTGACCTTTTCGGGCTTCGCCATACTTCGCCTCCTCTCTGATGTCGGTTCGTGTCTTCGCACTTCCGAATTCAGGGGCCGGCGACAAAACGAACGCCCCGGACGCAAGGCGTACCGGGGCGCAGAAGAACAGGGCGAGCCGCACGGACTCACACGATTCCCAGCTCCGATTCTCCCTGCGTGGGCCGCCGGCAATGTCGCCGGACCTTCGATCGACCCCGCGCGAGCGGCATCGACGACCAACGGTCTTCGGTAGAACGAAAGGGGGTAGTCACCGAACGCGTCGATGACCGGAGTCCACTGTAGCGCACCGCCCGCCATCTGCAAAAACGGGTCGGCACCGGGCACTTTTCGGCGCGGACGGACGTGATACACGCCACAGTCCGAGCGAGATGTGTGGAGTGCCTCACACAACAAGTGTTACGCGCGGTGACACTTAACTGCTTCACTTCGGCCATGACAACGCAATCGGTCGCTCCATCGACGACGCTGGACCGGCACCCACAGCGATTCCTCGCCCTGGGCGTCATCTGCCTCGCCGAACTGCTCGTGGTCCTCGACAACACCATCGTCAACGTCGCCCTGCCGTCCATCGGGGTGCAGCTGCACACCGGCGTCAGCGGCCTGCAGTGGGTCGTCGACGCCTATACCCTCACCTTCGCCGGACTGCTGCTGGCCTGCGGAAACCTCGGCGACCGCTACGGCCGCCGCCGGATCATGGTCATCGGGCTCGCCGGGGTCGCGATCATGTCGGTCGGCGGCGCGCTGGCGGGCACCATGGGACAGGTCATCGCGGCAAGGGCCGCGATGGGCGTCTTCGCCGCCGCGGTCTTCCCCGCCACCCTCGCCCTGATCATCAACATCTTCACCGACCGCCGGGAGCGGGCGCTGGCCATCGCGGCCTGGACCGCCATGGCGGGCTTCGCCATCGCGATCGGCCCGATCTCCGGTGGCTGGCTGCTCGAGCACTTCAGCTGGCACTCGGTGTTCTGGATCAACGTGCCGGTGGCGCTGGTCGCCCTGCTCGCGACGCTGCGCTGGGTGCCCGAGTCCCGCGCCGCGGAGACCGGAAAGCTCGACCTCCCCGGCATTCTCAGCTCGATCGCCGGCATCACCCTGCTGGTCTGGGCGATCATCGAGGCACCACACAACGGGTGGCTCTCGGTCACGACGCTGGCCACCGCCGCGACGGGCGCGGTTCTGCTCGCCTGCTTCGTGGTCTGGGAATTACGCACCGCCACACCGATTCTCGACATGCGCCTGTTCCGGATCCGGCGATTCTCGTTGCCCGCGCTCGCGATCGCGGTCGGCTATTTCTCGATGTTCGGATTCCTGTTCCTCATCACGCAGTATTTCCAGGGCGTCCGTGAATATTCACCACTCGAATTCGGCATCGCCTCGCTGCCTTTCGCGTTCTCGGTGGGTATCGGCGCACCCGCGGCGACGCTCATCGCGCAACGGATCGGCACCACGGCGGTGATCGTCTTCGGGCTGGTGCTCACCGGATTCGGTTTGTATCTGGGCGGATCGGTCACCGTGGACAGCAGCTACCTGGTCGACGTCCTGCCGTCGATGGTCTCCATGGGCCTCGGCCTCGCCATCGTGCAGGGTCCCGCCACCGAATCGATCATGTCCTCGCTCCCCCTCGACGAAGCGGGGGCAGGCTCCGCGGTCAACGACACCACGCGCGAGATCGGCGGCACGCTCGGCGTCGCGGTGCTCGGCTCCATCGTGGCCTCGTACTACACCGGCCGGATCGGCGCCCGGATCGACGCCATCCCGGCCGGGATCATGAACCCCGAGGAGAAGAGCCTGGTCAAGGCCAGCCCGCTCAGCGTGCTCGAGCTCCGCAAGCGGCCGCTGGCGCCGTTCTTCGAGACCCAGCGGGAGAACCTCATCGTCGCGATGAAGTCGGCGACCCTGCAGGGCGCGCACACCGCCTCGCTCGTCGCCACCGGCGCCGTCCTGGTCTGCGCCGTGCTCGTCGCGCTGTTCCTGCCGTGGAAGCCGCAGGGCGGGGAATCGGTCCTGCTGGGCTGGCGCGCGAACTGACCGGAAAACAGCGAGGGTGGGAACGCGGTCGCGTTCCCACCCTCGGCTGTCACTTCAGAGGCGATCCGTGAAGATCACGCATCCTCTTCCAGGAGGTTGCGGGTACGGTTCGGGTCCACCGGGATGCCCGGTCCGGTGTTGGTCGAAACCGTGATCTTCTTGACGTAGCGACCCTTGGCGGTCGACGGCTTCACACGCAGGATCTCGTCCAGCGCGGCGCCGTAGTTCTCCACCAGCTTGGCGTCGTCGAACGAGGCCTTGCCGATGACGAAGTGCAGGTTGGCCTGCTTGTCGACGCGGAAGTTGATCTTGCCGCCCTTGATGTCGTTGACGGCCTTGGTCACGTCGGGGGTGACGGTGCCCGTCTTCGGGTTCGGCATCAGACCACGCGGGCCGAGGACACGCGCGATGCGGCCGACCTTGGCCATCTGGTCCGGGGTGGCGATCGCGGCGTCGAAGTCCAGCCAGCCGCCCTGGATCCGCTCGATCAGGTCCTCGGCGCCCACGGCGTCGGCACCGGCGGCCTCGGCCTCGGCGGCCTTCTCGCCGACGGCGAACACGATGACGCGAGCGGTCTTACCGGTGCCGTGCGGCAGGTTGACGGTGCCGCGGACCATCTGGTCGGCCTTACGCGGGTCGACACCGAGACGGACGGCGACCTCGACGGTGGCGTCGGTCTTGGTGGTGGCGGTCTCCTTCGCGAGCCGCGCGGCGGCCAGCGGGGAGTAGAGCTTGGAGCGATCGACCTTCTCGGCCGCGGCGAGGTACGCCTTGCTGCGCTTTGCCATGATTTTCTGTCCTTAGGTACTGGAGTTCAGATGTGGTTTCCGGGCCTGGCCGGCCCTCCCACCGGGGTGGCGAGCGTTTCCGCTCAGCCCGCTGTGTCTCTCCGAGGGCTGCGCTTCGCCTCCGTGGTGACGCTGCGCTACCGCCTCCGGCGCTGACACTCAGCCCTCGACGGTGATGCCCATCGAGCGCGCGGTGCCCGCGATGATCTTCACGGCCTGGTCGAGGTCGTTGGCGTTCAGATCCTCGGCCTTGGTCTTGGCGATCTCGCGGACCTGGTCGAGGGTGACCTTGGCGACCTTGTTCTTGTGCGGCTCGGCCGAGCCCTTCTGCACGCCGGCGGCCTTGAGCAGCAGACGGGCGGCGGGCGGGGTCTTGAGCTTGAAGTCGAAGGTCCGGTCCTCGTACACCGAGATCTCGACCGGGATGACGTTGCCGCGCTGCGACTCGGTCGCGGCGTTGTACGCCTTGCAGAACTCCATGATGTTCACGCCGTGCTGACCAAGCGCCGGACCAACGGGCGGAGCCGGGTTGGCCTGGCCTGCCTGGATCTGGAGCTTGATGATGCCGGCGAGCTTCTTCTTCTTGGGGGGCATCTTTCTTCCTTGGTGTCGGTTGCCTACGGTTGCCGTAAGCGGCGTTCGAAGCACGAACTTGCACACTCTACCGAATCGCGAGAACCCGACCGCGTTCGGGGGAGGGCGCACCAACGACGAAGGGCACCGCCGCAGCGGTGCCCCCGGTCGCAAGACTCAGATCTTCGAGACCTGGTTGAAGCCGAGCTCCACCGGGGTCTCGCGGCCGAAGATCGACACGAGGACCTTCAGCTTCTGCTGCTCGGCGTTGACCTCGCTGATACTGGCGGGCAGCGTCGCGAACGGGCCGTCCATGACGGTGACCGACTCGCCGACCTCGAAGTCGACCTCGATGATCGGCTTGGCGATCACGTCGCCGCCACCGGACTCGGCCGCGGCGGCAGCCGGGGCACCCGCCGCGGCGGCGGGCTTCTTCTGCTGCTGGGAGGCCGGGACGAGGAACTTGACGACCTCGTTGATGGTCAGCGGGGTCGGCTTGCCGCCCGACTGGCCACCGGCGGTCATGCCGACGAAACCGGTGACGCCGGGGGTGTTGCGGACCGCGCCCCACGACTCGTTGTTGAGGTCCATGCGGACCAGGATGTAGCCGGGCAGCACCTTGCGGTTGACGTGCTTGCGCTGGCCGTTCTTGATCTCGGTGACCTCTTCGGTCGGGACCTCGACCTGGAAGATGTACTCCTCGAGACCGAGGTTCTGGACGCGGGTCTCCAGGTTGGTCTTCACCTTGTTCTCGTACCCCGCGTACGAGTGGACGACGTACCAGTCGCCTTCCTGGCGGCGCAGCACGGCCTTCATGGCCTCCACCGGATCGACGTCGGCGGGCTCCTCGGCGACCTCGGGTGCGTCCTCGGCGACCTCGGCGGCCTCGACCTCGTCGGCGGCAGTCTCTTCAGCCACGACGTCGTCGACCGGGAACTCGTCGTTGGTGTCGTTCTCCGGGGTGCTCACTGCCGCACTCGCTTCCTGTGTCGTCACGTACATCCTCTGGTGCCGGGCCGGGCGTGAGGAGAGTCCTCGTTCCGCCCCGGGATCGGCTACCGGTGTCGGGTGCCGGCGATCAGCCGAACAGCCAGCTGACACCCTTGATGAACGCCAGATCCAACCCACTGATGAACGCGACCATGAAGACCACGAACACCAGGACAACGGTCGTATAGGTGACCATCTGCTTCCGGTTGGGCCAGATCACTTTGCGGAGCTCCGCGATGACCTCTCGCAGGAACTTCACCAGCTTCTTGAACGGGTTACCCGTTCCGCTGCTCTTGGCCTTACCGGCAGTCTTCTCTGCCTTGCGCGACGATTCGCGGTCGATCGTGGCGACCGACCCGGTGTCCACCGGAGAGTCCGAGGTGCGCACCCGGCGAGCGGACCGCTTGCCACTCGGCCGAGTGGCGGCGGCGGTGTCGTCGCCGTCCTCGGCTGCGCCGTGGCGAGGTTCCCGCTCGTCGCTCACGCCGTCTCCTCGCTTCGCTCGGACCGGTGCTGCGCGACGTGCGCTGCGCTGATGGCCCGCTCGCTACGCTCGCTCACTCCGATCCTCTCTCGTCGCTGGCATTCAGGGCAGGGGCGACAGGACTTGAACCTGCAACCTGCGGTTTTGGAGACCGCTGCTCTGCCAATTGAGCTACGCCCCTTCGGCTGGACCATCCGTACGGACACTTCGTCCAGCCACAGTCGATATTCAGTTGTCGGGCCCGGCGTCACACAACACGCGCGCCGCTTCCGCCGGGACAGGCCGTTCGGCTGTCTCGTGGGGAAGTCAGCGCGCAGCGCCCGGTGACCCCAGGACCCTTACTCTACGGCACCCCGGCCGGAATTTGCCAATCCGGGGCAGGCGACCAGGTCAGGCCGGGTGTGCGGCGCGCGCCGCACACCCGGGGTCAGGACAGCTGGACGGTCGCGGTGGCGCGGCCGAAGATCTTCCGGCCCGCCGATCGCGCGGTCAGCGCGATCACCGCGGTGCGGTTCTCCGGGTCGACCGACTTGACCTTGCCGGTGTACTCGACCTCGGCGGGGGTGTCGACGCCGACGTACACCGGGCTGGTGAACCGGACGTTGTACTCCTTCACCGCGCCGGGATCGCCCACCCACGAGGTGACGAAGCCGCCGCCGAGGCCCATCGTGAGCATGCCGTGCGCGACCACGTCGTCCAGGCCGACCAGCTTGACGACCTCGTCGCTCCAGTGGATCGGGTTGGCGTCGCCGGAGACACCGGCGTAGTTCACCAGGTCGCCGCGGGTCAGCCGCACCGTGCGCGGGGGCAGCTCCTCCCCGACGGTGACGCTGTCGAAGGCGCGCGCGTTGGCGCCCGAGATCGGCGCGGGCCGGGTGGTGGCCGGCTCCGTGGTGTCGATGTCCTGCGGGAGGGTGGGCTCGGCGGCGCGATCGGGGTCGCCGAGGCCGTGCATGAGCACGTTGCGGACCGCGGAGGTCAGGTTGGGATCGATGTCACCGCCGCTGCGCCCGATCAGGGTGGTGTAGGTGGTGAGCACGAGCTCGTCGTCCTGGGCGGTGACGATGTTCTTGGTCACCATGATGTCGCCGCCGAACGCCTGCCGGAACGAGTGCAGGTACACGTCGCAGGTGAGCCGGTCGCCCACCCGGATCGGGCGGTGGAATTCCAGGATCTGGTCGGTCTGCATGATCTGGCTCAGGTCGTAGCCGGTGACGACCTCTTCGAACAGCTTGCGCTGGGCCAGGATGCCGACCAGGGAGATGAAGGTCAGCGGGGCGATGAGGCCGTCGTAGCCGAACGCGCGGGCACTGTCCTCCTCCCAGTGCACCGGGTGGTAGTCCTGCACGGCACGGGCGTATTCGCGCACCTTCTCGCGGCCGACTTCGTAGTAGTCGTCGACGCGGTAGTGGTGGCCGACCATCGCGGTCGCGTGCGCGGCGGGATCGAACGGCGCGGCGGTGACCCCTGCCGCATCCTCGGTTCCGGTGTTCACTGTCACAGGGCGTGACCTTACCCAGTGGGCCGGGGCGCGAAGCGGGCAGCGACGAAATCGAAACGTTCGTTGTCCGGAAACGCACGAAGGCCGGACTCTCGTCCGGCCTTCGTGGGAAGTCTTCTTCGGCTTACTTCGACTCGCGGTGCGCGCGGTGGGTGCCGCAGTTGGGGCAGAACTTCTTCAGCTCCAGGCGGTCCGGGTCGTTACGCCGGTTCTTCTTGGTGATGTAGTTGCGGTGCTTGCACTCTTCGCAGGCCAAGGTGATCTTTGGCCGGACATCGGTGGACTTCGCGGCCACGATATGCCTTCTTTCCGGTCTGGGCTCTGTCGTTATTGGTAGCGATGGCCGGACTTGAACCGGCGACACAACGATTATGAGTCGTTTGCTCTACCGACTGAGCTACACCGCCACGCGGACATATCACGATGATGCCGCGACCAAGCCCGCTAACCCGCGGGAAGCGATGCCGAGTCGGTCATCACCGGCAATCCGGCGAGCCCCCTAACGGAATCGAACCGTTGACCTTTTCCTTACCATGGAAACGCTCTGCCGACTGAGCTAAGGGGGCATGACAACGTGGCACAAGGTCTCGATCAGCGAGCTGATCTCGGCGACCCCGTGCTCCGGCGTCCTGAACGAGATTACACACACCTACCGCACACCACCAAATCGGCTGGTGAAAGGCTGTTTCTGCACCAGCAAGGCACCCCGGGAACACTCGCGACCGCCCCGCTGCCCGCTCCCCCAACCACACCACCATGGGCCGGCCCCGAGGAGGCCCCGCCGCGCGGCGGCGGTCGCGGCCGCCCGGAAAACACGAAACCCCCGTCCAACGAGGACGGGGGTTTCGATGTGGCAGATGTAGGATTCGAACCTACGTAGGCTCTCGCCGACAGATTTACAGTCTGCTCCCATTGGCCGCTCGGGCAATCTGCCGTTGCGCCGTTTCCGGTGCGCCGAAAGCTTACAACGAACCCCCACGGGGAATGCAAACCGGCAGGACAGCGGCCCTGCCCGTGGGGTCGTGCCCGGCCTCCGGGTACAACTGTCCCCAGGGCGGCGATCGCCGCCGACGCAGTTGTACGGACCTCCAGGGACAGGAGCGCAGTGTGGCCGATTCGTCATTCGACGTGGTGAGCAAGGTCGATCGCCAGGAGGTCGACAACGCGCTGCACCAGGCGGAGAAGGAACTGAACTCCCGCTACGACTTCAAGGGCACCGACGCGGGCATCGAATGGTCCGGCGAGGACAAGATCGTGCTGACCGCCAACGCCGAGGAGCGGGTGAAGGCCGCGCTCGAGGTGTTCAAGGAGAAGCTGATCCGCCGCGACATCTCCCTCAAGGCGTTCGACGCGGGAGAGGCGCAGGCCTCGGGCAAGGTGTTCAAGATCACCGGCACGCTGGTGCAGGGCATCGACGCGGAGAAGGCGAAGAAGATCTCGAAGAAGATCCGCGACGAAGGGCCCAAGGGCGTGAAGGCGCAGATCCAGGGCGAGGAGCTGCGGGTCAGCAGCAAGAAGCGCGACGACCTGCAGGCCGTCATCTCGCTCCTCAAGGGCGAGGACTTCGGCATCGCCCTGCAGTTCGTGAACTACCGATAAATCTGCGGCTGGCGCCGCCGGTTTTCGGCTGCGTTGTTGGGCGGCTGGCGCCGCGGGTTTTCGGCCTCGTGACCTCGGCGCCGACTGGTGATACTGCGCCTTGGCGTGACGTCTCACCCGTCGGCGCCGAGGCGGCCGAAAACGTGGTGGTTGCGATTCAGGGGCGTGTCAGCGCGGGGTGACGTGCCATCGTTGTGGTCACCAGTGGGGTGACAGGTCGTCGTCACCGGCGCGTTGATGGGTCGTCGTTGTGCGCCCCCGCGATGGGTTCGACCTAGGCGCGGGTGTAGCGGGTCCGCTCGGCTGGTCGCGCGGGACGCGGCCCTCTCAGCGGTAGCGGCCGGCGGCCATGTCCTCGAGGCGCTTGATCCGTTCCGCCATCGGCGGGTGCGTGGAGAACCAGCGGGCCATGCGGTCTCCCGCGCGGAACGGGTTGGCGATCATCAGGTGGGATTCGCTGGTCAGCTGGGGTTCGGGGGGCAGGGGGGCGGCCTGCACGCCGCGCTCGATCTTGCGCAGGGCCGAGGCGAGGGCGAGCGGGTCGCCGGTGAGTTCGGCGCCGGACTGGTCGGCCTGGTACTCGCGGGAGCGGGAGACGGCGAGCTTGATCAGGCTCGCCGCGATCGGGCCGAGCAGCGAGACGAGCAGGACGCCGATGATGTTCGGACCCTGGCCGTCGCGGCCGCCGAAGGAGCTCGCGAAGAAGGCCAGGTTGGCCAGGCCGGAGATGACCGAGGCCAGGGCGCCCGCGACCGAGGAGATGAGGATGTCGCGGTTGTAGACGTGCGACAACTCGTGGCCGAGCACCGCGCGCAGTTCCCGCTCGTCGAGCAGGTTGAGGATGCCGCTGGTGCAGCAGACCGCGGCGTGACGCGGGTTGCGGCCGGTGGCGAACGCGTTGGGCGCGTTCGTCGGGCTGATGTAGAGCCGCGGCATGGGCTGGCGCGCGGTGGTGGCCAGCTCCCGCACGATGCGGTAGACGACCGGCGCCTCCAGCTCGGTGACCGGCTGGGCGTGCATGGCCCGCAGGGCGAGCTTGTCACTGTTGAAATAGGCGTAGGCGTTGACGCCGACGGCCAGCACGATCGAGATGATGAGGATGGTCGGGCTGCGGAACATCGCGCCGACCGCCACGATGAGTGCCGACATGCCGACCAGGAGCGCGAAGGTCTTGATCCCGTTCGCGTACCCGTGCCCGTGCATCTTCCTCCTCTGCGACCCCCGTCCCGTTGAGCTCCCGACGTGGGGTCAACGAACGAACGGCACAGACCGTTCCGCGGCTAGCCCACCCGCTCGATGGTGTAGCGGACCAGGCGGGTCAGCGCGTCGTTGGCGGGGCCCGCGGGCAGGGCCGCGAGCTCGGCGTCGGCGAGGTCGGCGTACTCGCGCAGCTTGGCCTTGGCCTCGGCCATCCCGGGCGAGCGGCGCAGCAGGGTGAGCGCCTCGGCGACCTCCGCGTCGGTCTCGAGCGGGTGGTCGAGCAGTTCGCGCAGCCGGTCGCTGTCGGGGCCCTCCCCGCGCAGCGCGTAGAGCACCGGCAGGGTGTGCACGCCCTCGCGCAGGTCGGTGCCGGGCGTCTTGCCCGACTGCTCGGACTCGGAGGCGATGTCGATGATGTCGTCGGAGATCTGGAAGGCGGTGCCGACGGCGTCGCCGAGGCGGGCCAGGCGCTCGACGTGCTCGGGGTCGCCGCCGGAGAAGGTGCCGCCGAAGCGTCCGGCGGCGGCGATCAGCGAGCCGGTCTTCTCCCAGACGACCTTCAGGTAGTGCTCGATCGGGTCCTGGGACTGCTTGGCGCCCATGGTTTCCCGCATCTGGCCGGTGACCAGCTCGGCGAAGGTCTCGGCGATGATGCGGACCGCGTCCGGGCCGAGGGTCGAGGTCAGGCGCGAGGCGTGGGCGAACAGGTAGTCGCCGGCCAGGATGGCGATGTTGTTGCCCCAGCGCGCGTTGACGCTGACCGCGCCCCGGCGCAGCGGGGCCTCGTCCATCACGTCGTCGTGGTACAGGGTGGCCAGGTGGACCAGTTCGACGACGGTGCCCGCGGTGACCAGGGCGGGGTCGGTCGGATGGGGGCCGAGCTGGCCGGTGAGGACGGTGAACAGCGGGCGGAACCGCTTGCCACCCGCCCTGGCGAGGTGCAGCGCCGCCTCCTGCAGGAACTCCTCGCCGTCGGAGAGCTCGTCGACCAGGAGCTGCTCGACCGCGGCGAGACCGTCGCGCACCGTGGCGGCGAGGGCCGGATCACCGAGGTCGACCCCGGCCACCACCGTGCTCTCGTCGCTCACAGCTGATGTGCTCATTTCTTCTCCCAGCGATGCGTCCGACCCCGACGGGTAGCAACCTAGCGTGTTTGCACGGTGTACCCGACACTCTGACACAGGCGGCGAGGGTGCCAGTATTGAGCCATGGGTTCACCGGATGCCTCGACCGACCACGACACCATCCTGCCCGCGAGCGTGGAAGTGCTGGTGGTGGGCGCCGGACCGGCGGGTTCGGCGTCGGCGGCGTGGGCCGCGCGGGCCGGACGCGATGTGCTGCTGCTGGATTCGGCGGTGTTCCCCCGGGACAAGACCTGTGGCGACGGCCTCACTCCCCGGGCCACCGCCGAGCTCGAACACCTGGGTCTGGGCGAGTGGGTGCGCGCGCACACGGTCAACCACGGGTTGCGGATGGCCGGGTTCGGCCGGGAGGCGCTGCTGCCCTGGCCCGGCGGGTCCTTCCCGACCTACGGAAGTGCCGTCGCCCGAACCGAACTCGACGACATGCTGCGCCAGACCGCGATCAAGTCCGGCGCCGGGATGGTCGACGGCGCCAAGGTCACCGAGGTGCACCGCGACGGCGACCGGGTCACCGGGGTGACGGTCCGGATCGGCGACGCCGCCCACACCGTGCGCTGCGCGGTGCTGATCGTGGCCGACGGTGTCCGCTCCCCCGTCGGCAAGCAGCTGGGCCGCGCCTGGCACCGGCGGTTCGCCTACGGCACCGCCGCGCGCGCCTACATCCGGTCCGGCCGCAGCGACGATCAGTGGATCTCGTCACATCTCGAGCTGCGCAACGCGGCGGGCGAGCTGGTGCCCGGCTACGGCTGGGTGTTCCCGCTGGGCAACGGCGAGGTCAACATCGGTGTCGGTTCGCTGGCCACCGAGGCGCGGCCCTCCCACATCGCGCTCAAGCCGCTGCTCGAGCACTACACCGCGCTGCGCCGGGAGGAATGGGAGTTCACCGGCGAGCTGCGGGCGGTGGCCTCGGCGCTGCTGCCGATGGGCGGGGCGGTGTCGAACGTGGCCGGGCGCAACTGGGCGCTGGTCGGCGACGCCGCCGGCTGCGTCAACCCGCTCAACGGCGAGGGCATCGACTACGGCCTGGAGGGCGGCCACATGCTGTCCGAGCTGCTGGACGAGGACCTGGGCGCGGTGTGGCCGCAGCGGCTGCGCGAGCGCTACGGGCGGACGTTCTCGGTGGCCAGGCGGATCGCGGGCCTGGCCACCCATCCGCGCATGGTGCCGTTGGGCGGGCCGCCGGTCATGCGCTCGAAGTACCTGCAGCGCACCGCGGTCCGTGTGATGGGCAATCTGGTGACCGACGAGGACGCCGACCTGACCGCCCGGCTGTGGCGGACCGCGGGCCGTGCCTCGCTGCGCGCCGACGAGCGTCCCCCGTTCAGCTGAGCCGATGACCGCCGCAGGCCGTCCCGTGCTCGCGCTGCTGCCGCATCTGCGGCGCGCGCGCGACCTCGCCGACCGGCAGTACGCCGAGCCCCTCGACCTGGACGCGCTGGCCGCGGCGGCCGGGGTGTCGAAGTACCACTTCCTGCGGGCCTTCGCCGCCGTGTACGGGCGCACCCCGGCGGCATACCTGGCCGAGCGGCGGATCGAGCGGGCCCAGGACCTGCTGCGGGCGACGAATCTGACCGTGACCGAGGTGTGCATGCTGGTCGGCTACACCTCGCTGGGGTCGTTCAGCCGCAAGTTCCGCGCGCTTGTCGGGGTCGCGCCGAGCGAGTACCAGGCGAAGTTCGCCGACGGCGCGCCGCACATCCCCGGCTGCTACGTCTTCATGCACGGACTCTCCGACCGGGCCCCGCGCGACACCGCAATTTCGGAGAAGCGCGGTGGACCCGAGCACGCCTAACGTCGGGATCATGACGACGATCAGCAACATCTCCCTGGTCACGGTGTACGTGACCGATCAGGACGAGTCCAAGCGGTGGTACATCGACAAGCTCGGTTTCGTCGAGACCGCCGACGTGAGCATGGGCGACAACGGGTTCCGCTGGGTCACCGTGGCCCACCCCGACCACCCCGAGCTCGAGGTCACCCTGATGGTGCCCGGTCCCCCGCTGACCGAGGACCTCGCCGAGTCCATCCGCCGCGCCCTGGCCGACGGCACCCACGGCGCCCTCGGCCTGAACACCCCCGACATCGCCAAGACCTACGAGGACCTCACCGCCAAGGGCGTCGAGTTCATCCAGCCCCCCGCCGAACGCCCCTACGGCACGGAGGCGATCATCCGCGACAACTCCGGCAACTGGCTGGTCCTGGTCCAGCCGGCCGCGCGCTGACGCCGGGAGATCCCGGCCCCGACCCGAGAACCACGCGCAGCCCCCGGTGCGCTACCCACCCCCGCCACGACGGGCCGACCCCGAGGAGGCCCCGCCGCGCAGCGGCGGTCGCGGCCGCCCCGACGAAAAGAGACCCGAGACAATGCGCCGAAGGCGCGAGTATCGGGTCTCTTTTCGTCGGGGCCCGAAGGGCCGCGACTCGAGCGCGCCGGCGCTCCACGCCTCAGCGCGAGAACACGCCCTCGAAGAACTTGCGTTCGCTGTTGAGGACGCGCTGGTGCAGCTGTTCGGCCAGCGGTTCGATGGCACCGCCGACCAGCGGGACCTTCACGGTGACCGTGCCGACGACCTCGATCTCGCTGCCTTCGGCGGTCGGGCGCAGTTCGTAGGTGCCCGACATCTCGGTGGTGATGCCGCCGGTGCGGCCGGTGAAGGTGCCCTTGGCGACCTCTCCGGACAGCGGGCTCCAGTCGTCGACGCGTTCGAGGACCAGGTCGCTCTTGAGGACCTTGCGGACCAGCGCGGGCACCTTGTCCGGGCCGGGCTTCTCGGTCATGCGCAGGTGGATGGAGTCGGGTCCCTGGGGATGGGACAGCTCGAGGGTGGCGGTATCGGCGCCGGCGAAGCGTTCCTGCCAGACGGCATCGTCGACGAGTGCCCGGTGGAGATCTTCGACCGGGACGGTGTAGGGCACGGTGAAGCTGAATTTTCGGGACATGGGCGCACAGGCTAGCGCAGCCGGCGGATAGGGTGGGGCCGTGTCGGAAACCAGTCGGTCGCCCAGGCGGACCACGCGCCTGCGACGGGCGATCAAGGGGGTCTGGATCGCCGCGACCGTGGTCAGCGTGCTGATGGTGTTGCTGGTGCTGGCGGCGTGGCGCAACGACTACGAGATCGAGCACAATCTCGGCACGACCTCCGGGGAGGTCATCTTCGCGGGGCGGCTGCGGTCCACCGTGGCCTACGTGACCCCGGACGGCGCGACCCACAATCCGAAGGTCGGCATCCTGTATCCGACCAATCTGACCGCGGGCCAGCGGATCAACGTGGAGTACAGCCGCAAGGACCCGGATCTGGTGCGGGTCGCCGGGCGCGACGCCTCGGTGGCGGTGATCCCGGCGGCCTCGGTCATCGTGGTGGCCTGGCTGATCGCGTTGCCGGTGCTGTGGCTGCTGCGGCGCAGGCGGGAAACGGCCTGACGCGAGTTCGCCAGAACTTCGCCTCGACTTCACGTCGTCGTGGGTGGGTGTCGCGCCGCGGCGGTCACCCTGACAGTGTGCGCGTAGCCATCGTCTCGGAGTCCTTCCTGCCGAACATGAACGGCGTGGTGAATTCCGTGCTGCGGGTCCTCGACCATCTCGAGCGGCACGGTCACGAGGCGCTGATCGTCGCCCCGGACACCGTGCGGGGCGAGCCGCCCGCGCCCGGCGTCCACGGCCGTTTCCGGGTGCACCGGGTGCCCGCGGTGATGGTGCCGAAGGTGAGTTCGCTGCCGGTCGGCCTGCCGCAGCCGGGGATCACCGCGGCCATCGCCGCGTTCGACGCCGACGTCGTCCATCTGGCCTCGCCGTTCCTGCTCGGCGCGGGCGGGCTGGCGGCCGCGACCCGGCTGGATCTGCCGACGGTCGCGGTGTACCAGACCGATGTGGCCGGCTTCGCGAAGAGCTACGGCCTCGGGCTGGCCTCGCGGGCGGCCTGGGCGTGGACGCGGCGCATCCACGAGGGCGCGACCCGCACGCTTGCCCCATCCTCGGCGGCGGCGGAAGACCTGGCGGCGCACGGCGTTCCGCGGGTGCATCGCTGGGGCCGCGGCGTCGACATCGACCGCTTCACCCCGCAGGCCCGGTCGGCCGCGCTGCGCGAGTCCTGGCTGGGGTCGCGCGCCGACCGGCTGGTGGTCGGCTTCGTCGGCAGGCTCGCGCCGGAGAAGCATGTCGAACGGCTGGCGGTGCTGGCCGCCGATCCGGCGGTGCAGCTGGTGGTGGTGGGCGGCGGGCCCGAGCGGGACCGGCTGGCCGCGCTGCTGCCGGGCGCGGTGTTCACCGGGGAACTCGGCGGCGACGAGCTGGCCCGCCACTACGCGAGCCTGGACGTGATGGTCCATCCCGGCGAGCACGAGACCTTCTGTCAGGGCGTGCAGGAGGCGCTGTCCTCGGGTGTGCCGGTCATCGGGCCGGACGCGGGCGGCCCGCGGGATCTGATCGCGCACTGCCGCAACGGCTATCTGCTGCCGGTCGACCGGTTCACCGAGCTGCTGCCCAGCGCGGTGCACGCGTTGCGCGATCCCGCGCAGCGAGCCCGGTTCGCCGCGGCGGCGCGCAAGTCGGTGCTGCACCGCACGTGGCCCGCGATCTGCGGCGAGCTGATGACCCACTACGCCGCGGTCACGGGGCGGCGGACCGGGTTGTCGCACACCGCCTGACCGGCGGCCGGCGGGCGTGACGGACGACGCGGCACCCGTGGGCGACACCGGCGGGAAAACACCATAAGCTCGGGCCCTGTGGCGACAATGAAGCAGTCCGATCAGGTCCGTGCCTCGCTGGACAAGCAACCGCACGAAGTCGCGTCGATGTTCGACGGCGTTGCGCAGCGCTACGACATCACCAACACCGTGATCTCGGCCGGTCAGGACCGGTACTGGCGCTGGGCGACCCGGCGGGCGCTGGCGTTGCGGCCCGGTGAGCGGGTGCTCGACCTGGCCGCGGGGACCGGGGTGTCCACCGTGGAGCTGGGCAAGTCCGGCGCCTGGTGTGTGGCGACGGACTTCTCGCAGGGCATGCTGGCCGCGGGCCGGTTCCGGCAGGTGCCGATGGTGGCCGGGGACGCGATGGCGCTGCCGTTCGCCGACGACTCCTTCGACGCGGTGACCATCTCCTTCGGCCTGCGCAATGTCGCCGACATCGACGTGGCGCTGCGGGAGATGCTGCGGGTGACCAAGCCGGGCGGGCGGCTGGTGGTCTCGGAGTTCTCCACGCCGGTGTTCGCGCCGTTCCGCACCGTGTACATGGAGTATCTGATGAAGGCGCTGCCGCGGGTGGCGCGCGCGGTCAGTTCGAACCCGGACGCCTACGTCTACCTCGCCGAGTCCATCCGCGCGTGGCCGAACCAGCGCAGGCTGGCCCGGCGTATCGCCGACGCGGGCTGGGGTTCGGTGCAGTGGCGCGACCTGACCGGCGGCGTGGTGGCCCTGCACCGGGCCTACAAGCTGGCCTGAGCCGCGGTGATACCGCTCACTGCGCCGCCCGCCGGGCGGTGCGGTCGGCGGCGGCACAGCCCCTGATCAGGGGCGATATCGCGGCCGTTCCTCACCGCCGGAGATCTCGGCGGTGAGGTCGAATGTCACCTGGACATAACTTCCGGTAAATCGACCGCAACTCCGGATGCGGATCATCGGAACCATGAGCTCGCACCCCGACCCTCGCGCAGGCGGCACTGTGCGTACGCAGTGCTCGTACTGCGGCGTGGGGTGCGGCATCAGCGTCGCTACCACGACCGATCAGTCCGGCCTGCCGGTGATCGCGAAGGTGAGCGGGGACAAGCTGCACCCCGCCAACGCGGGCAGGCTGTGCACCAAGGGGGCCACGCACGCGGAGATGATGGCCGCGCCCGGCCGGATGACCACCGCGCTGCGCAGGCCCGAACGGGGCGCGGCCCCGCTGAGCGTGCCGGTCGACGACGCGATCGCCGAGGTCGCGGGCCGCTTGCAGGCGATCGTCGCCGAGCACGGGCCCGACGCGGTCGCGCTCTACGTCTCCGGGCAGATGTCGCTGGAGGCGCAGTACCTGGCGACCAAACTGGCCAAGGGCTACCTGCGCACCGTCCACATCGAGGCCAATTCCCGGTTGTGCATGGCCAGCGCGGGCACCGGCTACAAGCAGTCGCTCGGCGCGGACGGGCCGCCCGGGTCCTACGACGACTTCGAGCACGCCGACCTGTTCTTCGTCACCGGCGCGAACATGGCCGACTGCCATCCGATCCTGTTCCTGCGCATGGCCGACCGGCTCAAGGCGGGCGCGAAGCTGATCGTGGTCGATCCGCGCCGCACCGCGACCGCCGACCGCGCCGACCTGTTCCTCCAGCTCGCGCCCGGCACCGACCTCGCCCTGCTGAACGGCCTGTTGCATCTGCTCGTGGCCGAGGACGCGATCGACGCGGACTTCATCGCCGAGCACACCGACGGCTGGGCCGGGATGCCGGAATTCCTGGCCGATTACCCGCCGGACCGGGTCGCCGAGATCACCGGCCTCGCCGAGGCCGACATCCGCGCCGCGGCGCGGATGATCGCCGAGGCGGGCGAGTGGATGTCGCTGTGGACGATGGGCCTCAACCAGTCCACCCACGGCACCTGGAACACCAACGCCCTGATCAACCTGCACCTGGCCACCGGCGCTATCTGTCGCCCCGGTAGCGGCCCGTTCTCGCTGACCGGTCAGCCCAACGCCATGGGCGGGCGCGAGATGGGCTACATGGGTCCGGGCCTGCCGGGCCAGCGCAGCCTGCTCTCCCCCGCCGACCGCGCCTTCACCGAGACCGCCTGGGACCTGCCCGAGGGCACCCTGCGGACCGAGGCCGGGCCGGGCACCGTGGAGATGTTCCGCGGGATGGCCGAGGGCGCGATCAAGGCCGCCTGGATCATCTGCACCAACCCGGTCGCCACGGTCGCCAACCGCAAGACCGTGATCGCCGGGCTGGAAGCCGCCGAGCTGGTGGTGGTCCAGGACGCGTACACCGAGACGGCGACCAACGCCTACGCCGACATCCTGCTGCCCGCGACCCTGTGGGCCGAGGCGGACGCGGTCATGGTCAACTCCGAGCGCACCGTCACCCTGCTCGGCCGCTCGGTGCCGCCCCCGGGGGACGCGCGACCGGACTGGCAGCTCATCGCCCAGGTCGGCCGGGCGATGGGGTTCGACGGGTTCGATTTCGCCTCCAGCGCCGAGGTGTTCGCCGAGCTCCAGCGGTTCGCGAATCCGAACACCGGCTACAGCCTGGCCGGGATGAGCTACGAGGCCCTGCGCGAGGGTCCGATGCAGTGGCCGTGCACCGACCCTGCGGTGCGGCGCAACCCGATCCGCTACGTCAACGACGGCCACGCCCGGCCCGTCTTCACCGACGCCGACGGCCACACCCCGCGGCTGGCGTTCGCGACGCCGTCGCGGCGGGCGCAGTTCTTCGCCCGCCCGCACCTGCCGCCGAGGGAACTGCCCGACGACGATTTCCCGTTCCTGCTCAACACCGGTCGTCTCCAGCACCAGTGGCACACGATGACCAAGACGGGGAAGGTCGCCAAGCTGAACAAGCTGAACCCGGCGCCGTTCGTCGAGGTGCATCCCGCCGACGCGGGCCCGCTCGGCCTCGCGCCCGGCGACGAGCTGGAGATCGCCTCCCGGCGCGGCCGGGCGGTGCTGCCGGTCCTGATCAGCGAAAGGGTGCGCCCCGGTGACTGTTTCGTGCCGTTCCACTGGAACGACGAGCAAGGCGAATACCTCACCGTCAACGCCGTCACCAACGACGCGGTCGATCCCGACTCGCTGCAACCGGAGTTCAAGGCGTGCGCGGTGGCGCTGCGCCGGGTCGGACCGGCGGTGAGCGCGGCCGCCGCGCCCGAACCGCCGCGCGCGGAGGGCGCGCACCCGCTGGCGGCCGTGCTCGGCCTCGACGCCGCGACGGCGCCGACCCTGAGCGAGACCGAGCGGATCTACCTCAGCGGATACCTGGCGGCCCTGCAGGCCGTGCCGGTGACCGGTCAGCCGGTGCTGCCCGCGGGCGCGCCGATGTCGCCCGCGTCCCGGACCTACGTCGACGGGCTGCTGGCAGGCATGTACTCGCGGGGTGCGGCGACCGCCCCGGCGGCGGCCGAGACGGTCGCGGGCGGGCCGGTCACCGTGCTGTGGGCCTCCCAGACCGGCAACGCCGAGGAACTGGCCGCCACGGTCGCGGCCCGGCTCGCCGAGGCGGGCCACACGCCGCACCTGCTCGACATGGACGCCGCCGACCCCGCCGCCCTGACCGGGGACGTCCTCGTGATCACCTCGACCTTCGGCGACGGCGGCCCGCCGGACAACGGCACCGACTTCTGGAGCCGACTGGAGAGCCTCACCGCGCGGCTGACCGGCGTGCGCTACGCAGTACTCGCCCTGGGCGATTCGTCCTACGACGACTTCTGCGGGCACGGCCGCCGGATCGACGCGGCGCTGGCCGAGCGGGGCGCCC
>NZ_BAGK01000216.1 GCF_000308795.1 Nocardia thailandica NBRC 100428
TGAAGCGCTCCAGCGCGTCGCCCTTGTCGACCTCGGCGACGAGTTCCAGATCCGGGGCGGCGCGCACCGCCGCGCAGATCGCCTCGCCGACTTTCCCGCGTGCCCCGAGCACTCCGACCCGAATGGTCACCGAACCTCCTCGACTCCGTAGACCGGCTTGTCAACCAGCCTATCGAGTCGACGGGTCGCGCGCCGCGCCGGTCCCCGGTTGCCGGGCGGGTCGTGAGCGGGATCTCAGTCGAAGACGATGACCTGCCGCAGGGCCGCCCCGGAGGCCAGCTCGTCCATGGCGGCGTTGATGTCGCCGAGGCCGATGCGCGCGGAGATGAGCCGTTCGACGGGCAGCGTGCCCGCCCGCCACATCCGCACGTATTCGGGGATGTCGCGGGCGGGTACGGCCGAGCCGAGGTAGCTGCCGACGATGCTGCGTCCCTGGGCGACGAGGCCGAGCGGCGAGATCGAGGCCCGGGCGTCGGGCGCGGGCAGGCCGACCGTCACGGTGACGCCACCGGGCGCGGTCGCGGCCACCGCCGTCTCGAAGGCGCGCACGTTGCCCGCGGCCTCGATCACGGCCTCGGCCACCACGCCGAGTTCGGCGGCCTCGGCCGGGGTGTAGACCGCGGTGGCGCCGAATTCCTTCGCCAGCGCGAGCTTCTCGGGCACGGTGTCGACCGCGATGACCTCGCCGAGACCCAGCGACACGGCCACCAGCACCGCGGCCATGCCGACGCCGCCGAGCCCGACCACCATGATCCGGTCGCCGGCCGCGGGTTTCGCCGAGTTCAGCAGGGCGCCACCGCCGGTGAGCACCGCGCAGCCGAGGACCGCGGCGACCTCGGGCGGGACGTCGGCGTCGACCGGGACCACCGAGCGCCGGTCCACCACCGCGTGCGTGGCGAAGCCCGAGACGCCCAGGTGATGGTGCACCTCGCCGCCGTCGCGGCGCAGCCGCCTGCCGCCACCGAGGAGTTCGCCGGCGTTGTTGGCGACGCTGCCGGGCCCGCAGGGGGTGCGCCCGCCGCTCGCGCAGCCCGCGCAGTCGCCGCAGCGCGGCAGGAAGGTCATGACCACCCGTTGGCCCGGCGCGACGTCGGTCACCTCCGGCCCGGCCGCCTCGACGATGCCCGCCGCCTCGTGGCCGAGCAGCATCGGCACCGGGCGCACCCGGTTGCCGTCGACCACCGACAGGTCCGAATGGCACAGGCCGGCGGCCTCGATGCGGACCAGCAACTCGCCGGGGCCCGGCTCCCCCAGCTCGAGCTCGCTCACGGTGATCGGCTGCGACCGGGCGAACGGCGCGGGCGCGCCGATCGTCTCCAGCACGGCTCCACGAATCCTCATACCGGCGACGCTACCGCCCCCGCCGGACGGGGGTTGTCGGGTTGGGCGATCTGTGGATAACCTCGTCGGCGTGGCGATGCTCCCGTCGGCCGACTTGTACCGGTCCGGGGTCGGGGTCGTCACGACCGAGGAGAAATCCACTGTCCATTCAGTTCAATCACACCATCGTCGGATGCAAGGACAACAGGGCGACCGCCGAATTCTGGGCGGACCTGCTGGGACTGGAGATCGGAACACCCTGGGCGCATTTCATTCCGCTGCCCACCGCCAACGGGGTGACCTTCGACTTCGCGAACGTCCCGCCCTTCGTCACCGAGATCCAGCCGCAGCACTACGCGTTCCTGGTCTCCGACGACGAGTTCGATGCCGCCTACGACAGGATCCGGCGCTACGGCATCACGCACTGGGCCGACCCGCAGCAGCGCGGGGTGAACGAGATCAACCACAACGACGGCGGCCGCGGGGTCTACTTCCTGGACCCCAACGGCCACTTCATGGAGCTGATCACGGTCCCCTACGGGGGATTGCCCGCGTGAGATGACAGCGGCCCGCCCCCGGAGCGTCTCCGGGGGCGGGCCGTGTTCCGCGGCCTCAGGCCGCGCGGCGGTCCCGGCGCAGCCCGAGCAGCGCGGCCAGCACGCAGGCGACGGCGACCGCGCCGACGAACCACGGGAACACCGTGGCCAGGCTCCACGTGGTCGCGGCCCAGCCGGCGACCAGGGTCGGCAGCGCCATCGCCGAGTAGGCCAGCAGGTAGTAGGCCGACATGGTCTCCCCGCGCCGGTCGGCGGGCACCACCTCCGACAGGTGACGCAGCGATCCGCCGAAACCGAGACCGAACGTGATGCCCAGCGCCACACCGGCGCCGAGCACCAGCGCCGGTTCGCCGGTGGCCAGCGCGGGGGTGGTCAGCAGCAGGGTGGCGGCCATGCCGAGGTCGCCGACGATCGCGGCGCGGCGCGCGGCGATGCGGGTGGCCAGCAGCTGGGCCAGCGCGGCGGCGAGCGCGGTGCTCGCGACCACCGCACCGCCGAAGACGAGGTTGTGCACGCCGGTCTCGGCCGCGGCCAGCGACGGGTAGAGCGACAGCTGCACGCCCAGCACCGACCAGGCGGCCATCACGCCGATGGCCGAGAACCAGAAGTCGCCGCGGATCTCCTGCGGCACGGCCGGTTTGGCGATGGTGATGCGGGCGCGCACCCGGGCGGTGTGCGGTTCGCGCAGCACGACGACGCCCGCGGCGATGGCCAGGCAGACCACCCCGACCACCAGGTACGGGGTGTGCAGCGGGTCGGGGGCGTACTGGGCGAGCACGGCGGTGCCCAGGATCGCCACGGCCATCCCGACGTTGAACGCCACGCCGCTGAGCTGTCCCGAGCGCGCCCCGCGATGCGGGCGCAGGTCGAGCAGGGCGGCCGCGCCCGCGACCACGGTCGCGCCGACGGCGGCGCCGTGCAGGGCGCGCGCCAGCAGCAGCATGGGCACCGAGTCGGCGGCCAGGAACACCCCGAGCCCGGCCAGGATGGTGACGAACGCCCCGAGGATGACCGGTTTGCGGCCGATCACGTCGGAGACCCGGCCCGCGACCAGCACCGCGGCCAGCGCGGCGAAGGCGTAGACCGCGAACACCAGCGTGGTGGTCAGCGGCGAGAACGACCATTCCTTCTCGTACAGCCCGTACAGCGGCGCAGGCGCGCCCGAGACCCCGAGCGCCACGCCGGTCGCCGCCAGCACCAGGCCGTAGGCCCAGCGTTGGCGCACCGCCCCGTCGGTCAGCGCCGCCTCCACGTCGGCCACCATCGTCACTCCCCTCGCCAGGTTTGATATCCATCGAACCCCTCGGACCCTACGCCGAGTATGATGGTGATCAAACCCCTTTATGAGGTAGCTCATGACCGACGCCGTCGCGCAGCAGACACAGGTCGCCGCACTGCCCACCGTGCTGGCCGCCCTGCAGGATCCCGTGCGCCTCGAGATGGTGCGCCGCCTGCACAACGCCGACCGCGCCGTGCGCTGCGCCGCCCTCTACGACGACATCAACAAGTCGACCGCGACCCACCACTTCAAGATCCTGCGCGAGGCGGGCCTGACCGAACGCCTGGTCATCGACGGCCAGATCTATCAGCACCTGCTCACCGACAGCGTCGACGCCGCGCTGCCCGGGCTGCTCGCCTCGATCGTGGAGGCGGCGAACAAGGCCGCCGAGCCCGAGGGACCGGCACCGGGCGACTAGTCCGCTAGTCCGCGACGAGGCGGCGGACGGCGGCCGGCAGGTCGCGGGTACGCCGGTACGGCCCCGCCACGCACGCGCCGAACGGCCGCGCCAGCAGGGTCGCGGCGATGGCCGAGACCTCCTCGGTGGTGACCGCGTCGATCCGCGCCAGCGTCGCCGAGACGCTGCGGTGGTTGCCGTAGCTGAGTTCGCTGCGCCCGATCCGGTTCATCCGGGAGGCCGAATCCTCCAGTCCGAGAACGAGTCCGCCGCGCAGCGAGCCCTTGGCGCGTGCGCATTCGGCCTCGGTGACCCCGTGCGCGGCCACGTCCTCGAGCACGCCGCGCGCCAGGGACGCCACCTGGGCGAGGTTCTCCGGCTGGCAACCCACCGACACCGAGAAGGCGCCCGTGTCGGCGAAGGTGTCCACGCTCGAGTAGACCGAGTAGGCCAGGCCGCGTTCCTCGCGGATGGCCTGGAACAGCCGCGAGCTGAGCCCGCCGCCGACCACGGTGTTGAGCACCGACAGCGGCCAGCGCTGGGAACCCTCGTGCCTGCCGAAGGCGCGCACGCCGAAGGTGAGGTGGACCTGCTCGCCGTCGCGGTTGACCCGCACCAGGCCGGGGGCGCCCGTGGGCCGGAACCGGCCCTCGCGGCGCGGGGCGGGCAGGACCGCCGGGTCGAGGCGGTGCTCGAACGCCCGGCGGACCAGCTCGACGGTGCGCTCGTGCTCGATGTTGCCCGCGACCGCGACGACCATGCGGTCGGGCCGGTAGCGGCGCTGGTGGAAGCCGCGCAGCTGCGCGGCCTGCATGGACTCGATGGATTCGACGGTGCCGATGACCGGGCGGCCGATCGGATGGTCGCCGAAGAGCGCGGTGAGGAAGGAGTCGGCGACCAGGTCCTCGGGGTCGTCGTCGCGCATGGCGATCTCCTCCAGCACCACCTGGCGTTCGACGTCGACGTCCACGGCGCGGCACAGGCCGTTGAGCACCACGTCGGAGACCATGTCCACCGCCAGCGGCAGGTCCTCGTCGATGACGTGGGCGTAATAGCAGGTCTGTTCCTTGGCGGTGAAGGCGTTGAGCTCGCCGCCGACGGCGTCCATGGCCTGGGCGATGTCGAGCGCCGAGCGGGTCGGCGTCGCCTTGAACAGCAGGTGCTCGAGGAAATGCGCGGCACCGGCGACCGTCGGCCCCTCGTCGCGGGAACCGACGCCGACCCACACGCCGATCGAGGCCGACCGCACGCCCTGGACCTGCTCGGTGACCACGCGCAGCCCGCCGGGCAGCACGGTCCGGCGCACTCCGGCGTCGCCGCCGAGCTCCGTGGGTTCGGGAGTGGGTTCGGTCAACTGCGGTTCGCTCACCCGGCCACCGATACCGACATGCTTGCTCCAACCTCCGAGACGGGTGCGCAGACGATGTGCCGGGACCACGCCCCGAACTGGACGGACGGATACGACCGGCGCAGTCGATGGTAGTCCCACCGCGCGTGCGGCCTCCACCCGACCTCTCCCGCGTCCGGGCGCGCGGGAGAGGGCCGGGCGGGGGCGGTCACGACGGGCGACGGTCGAGGACGGCGCCGATCACGCGCAGGGCCTCCTCGCCGGTCATGGACCAGTGGGTGACCGGGATGCCGTGCGTGCGAACGGTGCCGGTGACCGACGCGTTCCAGGTCGCCGCGCCGCGCCTGCCCGTGGGATCGTCGGCGGTGGCCGCGAAGTAGACCAGGTCGCCGTCGAACGTCGCGGGCCGGTGCTCGGCGGCCAGCCGGACCGAGTCCTCGGCCGCGGCGACGATGCGCCGCAGCCGCGCCGGATCGAGCCCGGCCAGCGGGCCGCCCTCGGCATCGGCCGCCGCGGCGAGCGCCTCGGCGTCCAGGGCGAGGTCGCCCAGGTCGCCCGCCAGCCCGCCGAGCAGGTCGCCGACCGTCGGGGCCGGGGTGTCGCCCGCGGCGTCGCCGAGCCAGCTGTCCATCATGGCCAGGCAGGCCACCTCGGCGCCCTTGGCCTGCAGGCCGGTGGCGACGGCGTGCGCGAGCAGGCCGCCCAGCGACCAGCCGAGCAGATGGTAGGGGCCCTCGGGCTGGACCGAACGGATGGCCGCGATGTAGCGGTCGGCCCAGTCGGCGATGCTGTCCGGCAGGGCCTCGTCGGCGGTGAGCGCGGGCGACTGGAGACCGTAGACCGGGCGGTCGTCGGCCAGGTGCCGGGTCAGGCCCGCGAACGACCAGGCGATGCCGCCGACCGGGTGCACGCAGAACAGCGGCGCGCCCGCGCCACCCGTGCGCAGCGGCAGCAGCACGGCGAACGCGTCGTCGGCCGGATCGCCGTCGCCGCGAAGGCGTTCCAGCAGCTGCGCGGGCGTGGGATCGGTGAAGAACCACGCCACCGGCACGGTCGTGTCCAGGGCCCGGCCCAGCCGCGCGGACAGCTGCACCGCGGCGAGCGAGGTGCCGCCGAGGTCGAAGAAACTGTCGTCCAGGCCGATCCGCTCGTGGCCGAGCACGCGGGCGAAGGCGTCGGTGACGAGCTGTTCGCGCGCGGTGAGCGGCGCCCGGTAGGCGGCGGCGCGCAGCTCCGGCCGCGGCAGGGCGCGCCGGTCCAGCTTGCCGGAGGTGCCGACCGGGAACTCGTCGAGCACCAGCACGACCGCGGGCACCAGGTAGGCGGGCAGCTCCTCGGCCAGCGCCGCGCGCAGGCGGGCGGGCTCGGGGGTCGCCGCACCGGTCACGTAGCCGACGAGCCGGTCACCGTGCGGCCCGGCGACGACCGCGGCGGCCGACTGGGCCACGCCGGGCTGCGCGAGCAGCGCGGCTTCGACCTCGGCGAGTTCGACGCGCTGACCGTTCAGCTTGACCTGCAGGTCGGCGCGGCCGACGTATTCCAGCGCGCCGAAGACGTCGTCGGCGGCGGGCGCGTGCCGCACGAGGTCGCCGGTGCGATACATGCGCGCGCCGGGCTCCCCGTAGGGGTCGGCGACGAAACGCTCGGCCGACAGGTCGGCCCGGCCCACGTAGCCGTGCGCGAGCTGCGCCCCGCCCACGTAGAGCTCGCCGGTCACGCCCGGCGGGACCGGCCGCAGGCGGTCGTCGAGCACGTGCAGGGTGGTGCCCGCGACGGGCACGCCGATGGGCACGGTCACGGTGTCGGACACGCGCACCTCGTGGGTGGCGACCTGGACCGTGGTCTCAGTCGGCCCGTACAGGTTGACCACCTGCGCGCCGGTGAGCGCGCGGACCCGCTGGGCGAGGCCCGCGGGCAGCGCCTCGCCGCCGGCGAACACGCGCAGCAGCGAATGCGCCCGCGCCGCGCGGCCCCTGGCGTCCAGCTCGCCGTCCTCGAGCTCGGCGGCGTAGGCGGCGAGCAGGGTCGGGGCGAACTGCACGGTGTCGACGCCGGTGTCGGCGATCAGCCGGGCCAGGTAGGCCGGGTCGCCGTGGCCGCCGGGCCGCGCGACCACCAGGCGGGCGCCGACGCGCGGGGGCAGCAGCAGCTCCCAGATCGAGGCGTCGAAGGTCACCGGGGTCTTGTGCAGGACGGTGTCGGTGCCGGAGAACGCGAAGTCCTCCGCGAACCGGTCCAGGTGCTGGGTGATCGCCCGGTGCGGTACGCCGACGCCCTTGGGCAGGCCGGTCGAGCCGGAGGTGAAGATCACGTAGGCGGTGTGGTCGGGCCGCAGCGGCTCGGGCCGTTCGGCGTCGGTGACCGGCCCGCCCGGGTAGCGGTCGAGATCGAGGGCGTCGACGGCCACCACGGGGGTGGACCCGCCGGGCAGGTCCGCCGCGTCGGCGGTCGTGGTGAGCACGCACAGCGGGCGGGACAGGTCGAGGATCCGGGTGATCCGCTCGGCGGGGTGATCCGGGTCGACCGGCACGTACACGCCGCCCGCGGCCAGGACCGCGTACAGCGCGACGAGCAGTTCCGGCGAGCGCCGCGCGGCCACCGCGACCGGCACGTCGGGTCCGGCGCCGAGGGCGAGCAGATGCCGGGCGAGCCGGTACACCCGCCCGGCGAAGGTGCCGTAGTCGAGCGCGGTGCCGTCGTATTCGATCGCGACCGCAGCCGGGGTGGCGGCGGCCTGCCGGTCGAAGGCGTCGGGCAGGACCTGCGGCGCGCCGGGCGCCCCGGTCTCGTTCCGGCGCCGCAGCGCCCGCCGGTCGTCCTCGGTGAGCAGATCTATGTCGCCGACGCGGCGCTCGGGCGCGGTGACGGCGGCGGTGAGCAGGCGCACGTAGCTCGCGGCGATGCGCTCGGCGGTGGCGGGGTCGAACAGGTCGGTGGCGTAGGTGAGCGTGACCGCGCAGCCGCCGTCGGGGGTGTCGGCGAGCACCAGGTCCAGGTCGAACTTGGCCACGGCGGCGTCGCTGTCGAGGGCGGTGACGGTGAGGCCGGGCAGTTCGGCGCCGGTCGTGCCCAGGTTCTGGAGGGCCAGCATGACCTGGAACAGCGGGGTGTGCGCGGACGAGCGCACCGGGTCGAGGGCCTCCACCAGGCGTTCGAACGGGACCTGGGCGTGGTCGAAGGCGTCCAGGTCGACGGCGCGGGCGTGGGCGAGCAGCTCGCCGAAGCCCGCGTCCGGGTCCACGGTGGTGCGCAGGACGAGGGTGTTGACGAACATGCCGACCAGGCCGTCGAGCGCGGCCTCGCCGCGCCCGGCGACCGGGGTGCCGACGGCGATGTCGCGCCCGCCGCCGAGCCGCGACAGCAGCGCGGCCAGCGCGGCGTGGGCGACCATGAACTCGGTCGCCTCGGCGCCGTGCGCGAGTTCGCGGGCCCGCGCCCAGACCGACGCGGGCACGACGGTCTCCACGCGGGCGCCGCGCCGGCTCGCGACGGCGGGGCGCGGGCGGTCCAGCGGCAGCGCGAGGACCCCGGGCAGTCCGTCGAGGGCGGCGCGCCAGTAGGCGAGCTGCCGGGCGGCGAGCGAGCCGGGATCGGCCTCGTCGCCGAGCACGGCCCGCTGCCACAGGGTGTAGTCGGCGTACTGCACTTCCAGTGGCGCCCAGGCGGGTTCGGTACCCGCGCGGCGGGCGAGGTAGGCCGCGGTGGTGTCGGCCAGCAGCGGACCGGCGGAGAACCCGTCGGCGCCGATGTGGTGGATCACCACGACCAGCACCACGTCCCCGCCGGTGGTGCGCAGGACGCGCACCCTAACCGGGGGCGCCGCGGTGACGTCGAAACCGCGCGTGACCTCGGCGGCGACCAGGTCCGGCAGCACCACCTCCTCGACGGTCTCGACGGTGGGGGTCGGCACGATGTCCCAGATCACCTGGTGGCCGATCCCGTCGGCGTCCGCCGGGTAGGCGGTGCGCAGCACCTCGTGCCGGTCGAGGACGTCGGCGATCGCCGCGGCCAGCGCCTCGGCGTCGACGTCGCCGGAGAGCCGGACGGCGAGGGGGATGTTGTAGGCGGGCGAGTCCGGGTCGAGCCGGTTGAGCAGCCACATGCGCTGCTGGGCGGCCGACAGCGGGATGCGTCGCGGCCGCGGTCCCGCCACCAGGGCGGCGCCCGCACCGCGGCCCGCCAGTCCGGTCAGCGCGGCGGCGAGGGCCTCCACCGTGCTCGCCTCGAACAGCGCGCGCACCGGCACCCGGGTGTCCAGCGCGGCGCCGAGCCGGGCCGCGACCCGCGTGGCGACCAGCGAGTTGCCGCCGAGGTCGAAGAAGTCGTCGTCGAGCCCGACCCGGGGGCGGTCGAGGACCTCGGCGAAGACGCCTGCCACGACCTCCTGGACGTGGTCGCCGGGGGCACGGAAGGGGCGTTCGGTGACCTCGGGCGCGGGCAGGGCCTTGCGGTCGAGCTTGCCGGAGGTGTTGAGCGGGAACGCCT
>NZ_BAGK01000215.1 GCF_000308795.1 Nocardia thailandica NBRC 100428
CGGGCGCCACCCGGATCCCGGACGCGCCGGGTTCGGTCAGGCGGGCCAGGGCCTCGGCGGTCGGCAGCACGACCTGCGCCGGGCCGGTCTCGTCCTCGCGGAACACCGTCCGCAGGGACTCGTGGCGGTCCAGGACGTCGGCGACGGCGGCGCCGAGCGCGGCCACGTCGAGGTCGCCGGTGAGGCGCAGGGCGACGGGCAGGGTGTAGGCGGCCGAGTCGGGGTCGATGCGGTGCAGCAGCCACATGCGGGTCTGGGCCGGGGACAGCGGGATCCGGTCGGGGCGCGGTCCGGCGGTGACCGGCGGCAGCTCGGCGACGGTGTCGGCGGAGCGGGCGGCGAGGCCGCGCACGGTGGGCGCGTCGAACACGTCGCGCACGGCGAGCCCGCTGCCGAGGGCGGCGTTGGCCCGGGCGACCAGGCGCATGGCCAGCAGCGAATTGCCGCCGACGGCGAAGAAGTCGTCGGTGGCGCCGATCCGCGCCACGCCGAGCAGGTCGGCGACCACGCCGGCCAGCACCGTCTCGGCGCCGGGCGCCGGGGCGACGTAGGCGGCGGCCGCCGACAGGTCGGGGGCGGGCAGCCGCTTGCGGTCGAGCTTGCCGGAGCTGTTGAGCGGCACCGAGTCCAGCACCACCAGGTGCGCGGGCACCATGTAGGCGGGCACCCGCGCGGCGACGTGGGCGCGCACCGCCTCGGGGTCGACCGCGCCCGCCACGTACCCGACCAGGCACTGCCGCCCGCCCGCGTCGGTGGCCGGGAGCACGGCCGCGTGGCTCACGCCCGCGGCGTCGCCGAGGGCGGCCTCGATCTCACCGAGCTCGATCCGCAGGCCGCGGATCTTGACCTGGAAGTCATTGCGGCCCAGGTAGACCAGCTCGCCGGCGGCGGTGCGGCGCACCAGGTCGCCGGTGCGGTACATCCGGGCGCCGGGCGCGCCGTGCGGGTCGGCGACGAACCGGTCCGCGGACAGGTCGGGCCTGCCGAGGTAGCCGCGCGCGAGCTGGTCGCCCGCCAGGTACAGCTCGCCCGGCACCCCGGCGGGCACCGGGTGCAGCCGCTCGTCGAGCACGTAGCCGCGGGTGTTCCAGGTCGGCCTGCCGATCGGCACGTCGCCCCCGCCCGCGGCCTCCAGCGGCGCGTAGGTCGAGGAGATGGCCACCTCGGTCGGCCCGTAGGTGTTGTGCGCGACGCCGGGCAGCATCCGCACCAGCGTCTCGGCCAGCGCGGGCGGCAGCTCCTCGCCGCCCAGGTGCAGTACGCGCAGCTCGCGCAGGGCGTCACCGAGGCCCTCGGCCAGCAGGGCCGCGAGCACCGACGGCACGAATTCCACGACGCTGACGCGTTCCTCGCGGAGCACCCGGGCCTGGTAGTCCAGGTCCAGGTGCCCGCCGGGGCGGAGCAGGACCAGGGTGGCTCCGTAGAGCGCGGGGCCGAGCAGCTCCCAGATCGAGACGTCGAAGGTCAGCGCGGCCCGCTGCAGGAAGCGGTCGGCCGCGGTGAAGCCGTATTCGCCACGCAGCCAGCACAGTTCGTTGACCAGCGCCCGATGCGGCACCAGCACGCCCTTGGGCAGGCCGGTGGAGCCGGAGGTGAACAGCGCGTAGGCGGGGTGGTCGGGGTGCAGCGGGGCGATGCGGTCCACGTCGGTGACCGGCGCGTCCGACACCGCGCCGAAGGCGGGGTCCTCGAGCTGGGCGACGGTGAGCACCACGGCACCGGCCCGGGAGGCGGCGGCGAAATGCACCGAGGCCGTGTCGGAGTCGGCCAGCTCGACGTGGGCCAGGTCGGCGGCGTCGGCGGCGATCACCACCCGGGGCGCGGCGGTGGCGAGCACGTGCCCGATGCGGTCGGCGGGCTGGGCCGGGTCGACGGGCACGTAGACGCCGCCCGCGGCGAGCACGCCGTGCAGCACGACGAGCAGGTCGAGGCCGCGCGGCACGGCCACCGCGACCGCGGTCTCCGGGCCGACCCCGCAGGCGATGAGCCGCCGCGCCAGCCGGTTGGCGCGGCGGGCCAGCTCGCGATAGGTGATCTCCTCGCCGTCGCAGCGGGCCGCGACCGCGTGCGGGGCGCGGGCGGCCGCGGCGGTGACGAAGTCCGCGGCCAGCGGCGCGGTGAGCCCGAGCCCGGCGAGCACGGCCGACAGGTCGACCACGTCGCCGTGGCCCGCGGCGGTCAGCTCGGCGGTCGCGTCGGGGCCGAGCAGGGGCAGGTCGCCGACGGGGGTGGCGGGGTCGGCGGTGGCGGCCGACAGCAGCCGGGTCAGGCGCTGCGCCAGGCCGGCGGCGGTGGTCTCGTCGAACAGGTCGGTGGCGTAGCGCAGTTCGAGATCGAGGCCCGCCGGGGCGCCCGCGGCGTCGAAGCGGTCGACGAAGGTGAAGTCGAGGTCGGTCTCGATCGGGGCGTCGGGCAGCTCGACCGCCGAGAGCCGCAGGCCGGGCAGGTCGAAGGCGCGCTGCCGCTGGTTCTGCAGCGCGAGCGAGACCTGGTACAGCGGCGAATAGCCCTGGGAGCGCGCCGGGTTCACCGCGTCGACGAGCGTCTCGAAGGGCAGATCGGCGTGGGCGAACGCGTCGAGGTCGTCGGCGCGGACCCGGTCGAGCAGGGCGGCGAAGGAGGCCGCCGGGTCGATGTGGGCGCGCAGGACCAGGGTGTTGACGAACATGCCGACCAGCTCGTCGAGTTCGCGGTGACCGCGCCCGGCCACGGGGGTGCCCACGGCGATGTCGGTGCCCGCGGACAGGCGGGCCAGCAGCACCGCCAGCGCCGCGTGCAGCACCATGAACGGGGTGGCCCGGTGCGCGCGGGCCAGTTCCTCGACGCGCGCGTGCAGCCCGGCGTCGAGGCGGGTGTGCAGGGTGGCCCCCGCGCCGGAGGCGACCATGGGCCTGCGGCGGTCCGCGGGCAGGGTCAGCACGTCGGGCAGCCCGGCCAGGCGCTCGGTCCACCAGGACAGCTGGCGGTTCAGGGCGGTGCCCGCCTCCTCGGCGCTGCCGAGGCTCTCGTGCTGCCAGACCGCGTAGTCGGCGTAGTGCACGGTCAGCGGGGGCAGGGCGGCGGCGGTGCCCGCGCGGCGGGCGGAGTAGGCGGCGACCAGGTCGCGGGTGAGCGGGCCGAGCGACCAGCCGTCGGCGGCGATGTGGTGCACGACGAGCACGAGGACGTGCTCGGGCCCCTCGTCGGCGACGCGCAGCAGGGCGGCGCGCACGGGCGCTTCCCGGGTGAGGTCGAACGGCACGGCCGTCACCCCCGCGACCGCGCCGGGCAGGGCGTCGGGGGCGACGCGGGTCACCGGCAGTTCCGGGACGAACGGCGCGCCGACGAGCTGGGTTCCGGCGCCGTCGATCTCGGGATAGGTGGTGCGCAGGGTCTCGTGCCGGGCGACGAGATCCCCGAGGGCACCGCGCAGGGCGGCCACGTCGAGCTCGCCGGTCAGCCGCAGCGCGACCGGGATGTGGTGGGCGACCGAATCGGGGGCGAACCGGTGCAGGAACCAGAGCCGGGACTGGGCCGGCGAGAGCGGGAGGCGCTCCGGCCGCGCGCCCGCGACCGGACCGCGCCGGTTCCCGGTGCCGCGCAGCGCGCCGACGCGCTCGGCGAGACCGCTCACGGTGCTGACGTCGAACAGGGTGCGCACCGGCACGGTGGCGTCGAGCGCGGCGCCGAGCCGCGCCGCGACCTGGGTGGCCAGCAGCGAGTTGCCGCCGAGGGCGAAGAAGTCGTCGTCGGCGCCGACCTTTTCCAGGCCGAGGACGCCGGCGAAGGTGGCGGCCACCGTCACCTCGACGGCGGTCGCGGGGGCGCGGTAGGCGACCTCGGGCAGGTCGGGGGCGGGCAGGGCGCGGCGGTCGAGCTTGCCCGAGGCGGTGACCGGCAGCGCGTCGAGGAACACGTAGGCCGCGGGCACCATGTAGGAGGGCAGGGTGGCCGCGACCGCGGCGTCGAGGTCGGCGGCGCCGACCTCGGCGGTGGTCACGACGTAGGCGACGAGCTGCTCGGGCCTGCCGTCGTCGGCGCGGACGACGACGGCGGCCTGGGCGACGCCGGTCACGCCGGTCAGCGCGGTCTCGATCTCGGCGGGCTCGATGCGCAGGCCGCGCAGCTTGACCTGCAGGTCGGTGCGGCCCAGGTAGTGCAGCACGCGGCGGCCCGCGCCGTCGGGGCGCCAGGCGACGAGATCGCCGGTGCGGTAGAGCCGTTCGCCGTCGCCCGCCGGGTCGGCGACGAAGCGGTCGGCGGTCAGGGCCGGGCGGCCGAAGTAGCCCTGCGCCAGCTGCGCGCCCGCGACGTACAGCTCGCCGGGCACCCCGTCGGGCACCGGGCGCAGCCGGGTGTCGAGGACGTGCAGGCGGGTGTTGGCGACCGGTCCGCCGAGGGGCACGACGGCGCCGGGTTCGGCGCCCGCCTCGTGCGCGGTGACCTGGACGGCGGTCTCGGTGGGTCCGTAGAGGTTGACCACGCGCGCGCCGGTCCGCTCGGCGACGGTGCGGGCCAGCGCGGTCGGCAGCGCCTCGCCGCCCGCGAAGACCAGGCGCAGCGCGCCGGTGCGGGCGGTGGCGTCCTCGGCGACGACGGCGGCCAGGACCGAGGGCACGTACTGGACGACGGTGACGCTGTGGCGGGCGGTGGCTTCGGCCAGGTAGGCCGGGTCGCGGTGCCCGTCCGGGGTGGCCAGGACGAGGCGGGCGCCGGCCTGCAGGGGCCACAGCAGCTCCCACACCGAGGCGTCGAAGGTGAACGGGGTCTTGTGCAGCACCACGTCGTCGGCGGTGAGCCGGTAGGTGCGCTGCAGCCAGCGCAGCTGGTTGACCACGGCGGCGTGCGACACCGCCACGCCCTTGGGGCGGCCGGTGGAGCCGGAGGTGAACAGCACGTAGGCCGTGTCGGCCGGGGTGAGCGGGGCGAGGCGGTCGGCGTCGGTGACGGGCTCGCCGGACAGGTCGTCGAGCGCCGGGTCGACCACGACGGGGATGTCCCCGGCCGGCGGGCGGGCGTCCGCGCACGCCACGACGCAGACCGGTGCCGTCCGCTCCAGCACGTAGGCGGTGCGCTCGGCCGGATGATCGGGATCGACCGGCACGTAGGCCGCGCCGGCGGCCAGCACGGCGTGCACGGCGACGAGCTGGTCGACGCCGCGGCGCGACGCCACCGCGACCCGGGTGCCGGGACCGGCCCCGAGCCCGATGAGGTGGCGCGCCAGCCGGGCGACCCGGGCACCGAATTCGCCGTAGGTGAGCGCGGTGTGCGGCGGAGCGTC
>NZ_BAGK01000214.1 GCF_000308795.1 Nocardia thailandica NBRC 100428
CCAGCGCCCGCACCCGCTCGTCGAATTCGGCGTAGGTGAGCGCGCTGTCGCCGTCGATGAGCGCGGTCGCGTTGGGGGTGCGGGCGAGCTGGTCGGCGAACAGCATCGGCAGCGTGGCGTCGTCGAGCAGTTCGGGGACGTCGGTGGCGTTGCCCGCGGCCAGCGCGGTGCGCTCCTCGGCCAGCAGCACGTCGATCTCGCGGACGGGCGCGCTCGCGTCGGCGGCGAAGCGCGCCAGCAGCATCGACAGCCGCTGGCCGAGCGCGGTGGCGGTGGCGGCGTCGAAGACGTCGCGCAGGTACTTCACCGACACCTGCAGGCGCTCGCCCGCCACGACCTGCACGGTCAGCGGGTAGTGCGTGCCGTTGGCGGCGTCGAGTCCGGTGACCGCGGCGGCGCCGGTCGCCGCGGCGGCCAGGCCCTCCCGGTCGACCGGGAAGGACTCGAAGACCACCAGCGAGTCGAACAGGCCCTCGGTGCCGACGATCTCCTGGATCTCGCCGAGCCCGAGGTAGTGGTAGTCCAGCAGCGCGGCCTGGTCGTCCTGGAGCCTGCGCAGCAGCTGGGCGACGGTGTCGCCGGGCAGCAGCCGCACCCGCACCGGGATGGCGTTGAGGAACAGGCCGACCATCTGCTCGACGCCGTCGAGGGCGGCCGGCCGGCCGGAGACGGTCGCGCCGAACACGACGTCGTCGCGGTCGACCAGCCGCGCGATGAGCACGCCCCACGCGGCCTGCACGACCGTGTTGACCGTGACGCCGAGCTGGGCGGCCGTGGCCTCCAGCGCGGCGGTGTCGGCCTCGCCGAGGGCGAAACCCGTCTCCGCGGCGCCCGCCGAGATGACCCGGCCGGGGTCGGCGGGCGCGAGCGGGGTCGGCTCGGCCAGGCCGGTGAGCGCGGTGCGCCAGGCCTGGCGGGCCGCGTCGAGATCCTGTTCGGACAGCCAGCGCAGGTACTCGCGGTAGGGCGCGGGCCGGGGCAGCCGCCTGCCGCGACCGCCGACGGCGTAGGCGGTGAGCAGGTCCTGCAGCAGCAGCGGGGTGGACCAGCCGTCGATGAGGATGTGGTGGCTGGTCACCAGCAGGTGCGCGGTGGCCGCGGTGCGGATCAGGGTGAAGCGCAGCAGCGGCGCGGTGGCCATCGCGAAGTGGGTGGCCAGGTCGGCCTCGCGCAGCCGCGCGTATTCGGCCTCGGCGTCGGCGCGGTCGGTCAGGTCGACGACCTGCCACGGCACGGCGACCGGGTCCTGCACGACCTGGATCGGTGTGCCCGCGGCGTCGCTGGTGAACGCGACCCGCAGGTTGTCGTGGCGGTCGAGCACGGTCTGGGCGGCCCGGCGCAGCCGTTCGTCGTCGAGCGCGGGGTCCAGGTCGAGGACGAACTGGGTGATGTACGGGTCGACGGAGTTCTCGGCGAGCAGGGCGTGGAACAGCATGCCCGACTGCAGCGGGGTGACCGGCCAGACGTCGGCCAGGCCGGGGAACTCGCGGGTGAGCCGGACGATGTCGGCCTGGTGCAGCGAGACCAGCGGGAAGTCCGAGGGCGTGAAACCGCCCGCGCCGGGCTGCAATCCGTGCTCGGCGAGCCCGCCGAGCGCGCGGATCCAGTGCTCGGCGAAGGTCTTGACCGCCTCGCTGGTCAGCTGGCTCGCGGCGAAGTCGAAGCGGGCGAGCATGCCGCCCTCGGTGACCTCGACGGTGAGCACGAGCGACAGGTCGCCCGCCGGGGCGTCGGTGTGCACGCGCGCCGGGAGCAGGTCGCGGAAGCGCAGCGCGAACCGGCCGCGATCAAGGGCGCGGACGCCGTCGGTCGCGTCGGGGTCGAGGTAGCGCAGCACCGCGAAACCGGCGCCGAGGGCCGGGGTCGACCGGCGCAGTTCCTTGATCTGGGCCAGCGCCGCGCCCGCGGCGGCGCCCCCGACGAGGGCCTCGGGCAGGTCGATGTTGTCCAGCCGCAGCGCCAGCGGGAATTCGCCGGTGAAGCCGCCGACGACCTCGTCGGCGCCCGCGCGGCCGAGCGTCCGCTGGTCGGCGCGCAGCCGCACCACCGGTCCGGCGACCCGCACGGCGGCCTCGCCCGCGGCGGTCTGCATCGCCAGCGCGACGGCGGTGAGCAGGACCTCCTCGACGGTGGCGCGGTAGGCCTCGGCGACCGCGGCGACGGCCGCGGTGCCCTCGGCGGTGATGGCCAGCGAGACCCGGTTGCGCACGCGCAGATCCGCGGAGGTCTCCGCGGGCGACAGCGCGCGGGTGCGGATGGCGCGATGCCAGTACTCGCGGTCGGCCGCGGCCTTCGGGCTCTGCGGGTAGGCCGCCAGGGTGCGCACCAGGTCGCCGAGGCCGGCGTCGGGCCCGCCCGGGGCGGCGTGCCTGCCCCGGCTCCACGCCGAGGAGAGCTGATCGATGACCGCGCGCCAGGACAGGTCGTCCAGGACGAGCGCGTTGGCGACGACGACGAGCGTGCCCGCCTCGCCCTCGGCCCCGGTGAGCACGAAGTGGATGTTGCGTCCCTCGACCGGGTCGAGGGCGGCGATGGCGGCGGCGACCACGTCGTCGACGGCGAGCCCCGCCGCGCCGTCCTCGGCGTCGAGGCGGCGGAAGGCGCGCCCGATGCGTTCGGCGGTGGGCGGGATCAGCAGGGCGGCCCCGCGTTCGGTGCGTTCCAGCCGCACCCACAGCAGCGGGTGCTGGCGCATGACGGTGGCGACCGCGTCGGCGACGGCGTCGTCGAGGCAGCTCGCCGGGACCTCGAGCAGGACCGCGCGCGGCTCGACCGCGCTCTCGCCCGCCTCCAGCAGCTGGGCGGCCAGCGGGGTCAGCGGCAGCTCGACGGGTTCGTCGGACGGATCGATGCTGACCTCGGCGCGTTCGGCGAGGGCGGCGACGGTGCGGGCGTCGAACAGGTCGCGCGGGCGCAGCCGTACGCCGGCGTCGGCGGCCCGCGAGACCACCTGGATGGCGGTGATGCTGTCGCCGCCGAGCGCGAAGAAGTCGTCGTCGATGCCGAGACCGTCGCGGCCGAGGACCTCCGAGATCACCCTGGCCAGCACGCGTTCGGCGGTGCTGCGTGGGGCCCGGTGTTCGGCGCGGGTGGTCAGCGGGTCGGGCAGGGCCTTGCGGTCGAGCTTTCCGACCGGGGTGAGCGGCAGCTCGTCGAGGACGACGACGGCCGCGGGCACCATGTACTCCGGCAGGACCTGGGCGGCCAGCGCGGTGAGTTCGCCGGTGTCGATGCGCTCGCCGGGTTCGGCGAGCACGTAGGACACGAGCATGGTCGCCCCGGTGCCGGATTCGCGGCCGAGGGTGGTGGCGAAGGCTACGCCGGGCGCCGCGGCCAGGACGGCGTCGATCTCGCCGAGCTCGATCCGGAACCCGCGCACCTTGACCTGGAAGTCGTTGCGGCCCACGTATTCCAGGCGATCGCCGCGGCGGCGGACCAGGTCGCCGGTGCGGTAGACGCGGGCGCCCTCGGCGCCGTAGGGGTCGGCCACGAAGCGGGCGGCGCTGAGCGAGGGCCGGTCGTGGTAGCCGCGGGCGAGCTGGACACCGCCGAGGTAGAGCTCGCCGGTGACGCCCTCGGGCACGGGCCGCAGCCGCGCGTCGAGGACGTAGGCGTGCACGCCCGGGATCGGCGAGCCGATGCCGAGCGGGTCGCCCGGCCGCAGGACCGGGGTGATCGTGGTGACGATGGTCGTCTCGGTGGGGCCGTAGCCGATGTGGAACCGACGCTGCGGCAGGGTGTTCCAGCGCCGGACGAGCTCGGCCGGGACCGCCTCGCCGCCCACGCTGAGGACCTTCAGGTCCGGCACGGCCTCGGGGTCGAGCGTCGCGACGACGGCCGGGGTGAGGAAGGTGTGGGTCACCCCCGCCGACCGGATCAGGTCGGTCAGCTCGGTGCCGCCGACGGTGCCGGGCGGGGTGATGACCAGGGTGCCGCCCGCGCCGATGGCCATGAGCAGTTCCATCATGGAGGCGTCGAACGACGGGGAGGCGAAGGCCAGCGCGCGGGTGCTCGCCGAGATGCGGTAGGCCGCGATCTGGGCGGCGCTGTAGTTGGCGATGCCGGAGTTGCTGACGACCACGCCCTTGGGCAGGCCGGTCGAGCCGGAGGTGTAGATCACCCAGGCGGCGTTGGTGGTGCGGATCGGGGCGCGGAGTTCGTTCTCGGCCAGCGGCTTCGCCGCGCAGGTGCCGACCTCGGCGGCGAACTCGGGGTCGTCGAGCGCGACCCAGGCGCGGTCGCCCGCGAGTTCGGGCAGCGCGGCGAGGTCGGCCGACAGGGCGAGGCCGAACGCGGCCCCGGAGTCGGTGACCATGTGCGCGATGCGCTCGGCCGGGTAGTCGGGGTCGACCGGCACGATGACCGCGCCGGTCCGCGCGACCGCCCACAGAGCGAGCACGGATTCGGCCGAGCGGCGGATGGCGATGGCGACCGGCACCTCGGGCCCTGCGCCGCGGGCGAGCAGCGCGCGGGCCAGCTGGTTGGCGGCGGCGTCCAGCTCGGTGTAGCCGAAGCTGCGGTCGCCGTCGCGCAGCGCCTCACCGGCCGGGTTGGCGCGGACGGCGGCGTCCATGAGCTGGGCCAGGGTGCGCGGCGCGGCGGCGGGCCCGCCGTCGAAACCGAGCAGCGCCGCCCGTTCGGCGTCGTCGAGCAGTTCCAGGTCGCCGACGGCGGTCGCGGGTGCGGCGACCGCGGCGGCGAGCACGCGGATCAGGCGCCGCCCGAAGCCGGCGACGGTGTCGGCGTCGAACAGGTCGGTGGCGTAGGTGAATTCGGCCTGCATGCCGCCGTCGCCGGGCAGTTCGCGCAGCGTGAGCAGCAGGTCGAACTTGGCGTCGGCCGGGCGGGCGTCCAGGGCGCCGATCTCGAGCCCGGGCAGCGCGAAGGAGACCGGGGCGAGGTTCTCGAACGACAGCGCCACCTGGAACAGCGGGTGGCGGCCGGTCGAGCGGACCGGCGCGACCGCGTCGACCACCCGCTCGAACGGGATGTCGGCATGGGCGAAGGCCCGCAGGTCGGTGTCGCGAGTGGCGGCGACCAGGTCGCGGAAGGAGGTGTCCGCGCGGACCTCGGTGCGCAGCACCAGCGTGTTGACGAACATGCCGACGAGATCGTCGAGTTCGCGCTCGCCGCGGCCCGCGATGGGGGTGCCGATGGCCACGTCGGTGGTGTCGGCGAGGCGGGCGAGCAGGACCGCGAGCGCGGCCTGCACCACCATGAACAGGGTGGCGCCCTCGGCGCGCGCGAACCCGGTGAGGGCGGCGTGCAGGCCGGGTTCGACGGCGAACGCGGAGGTGGCGCCCGCGAAGGACTGCGCCGCCGGGCGCGGCCGGTCGGTGGGCAGCGCGATCTCCTCCGGGAGATCGGCCAGCTCGCGGGTCCAGTAGGCCAGCTGCCGGGCGGCCACGGATTCGGGGTCGTCCTCGGCGCCGAGGGCCGCCTGCTGCCACAGCGCGTAGTCGGCGTACTGCACGGGCAGCGGCTGCCACGCGGGCGGCTCGCCCGCGGTGCGGGCGGTGTAGGCCAGCACGAGGTCGCGGGTCAGCGGGCCCATGGACCAGCCGTCGGCGCTGATGTGGTGCACGACGAACACCAGCACGTGATCGGCGGCCTCGGCCGGGGCCGCCTGGGCCGCAGCGGAATTGGCGACGGCGAGCAGCCGGACCCGCACCGGCGGCGCGGCGGTGACGTCGAAGCCCTCCCCCGCGATGCGGGCGACGACGGCGGGCAGCTCTGCCTCGGTGACCGGTTCGGCGTCCAGGTCGACCGGGCCGGGCGGGGCGATCTCCTGCACCGGGCCGCGGGAGGTGTCGGGGTACCAGGTGCGCAGGATCTCGTGCCGGGCCAGCAGGTCGCCGACGGCGGCGCGCAGCGCGGGCACGTCCAGGTCGCCGGTTAGGCGGATGGCGGCCGGGATGTTGTAGACCGCGGCGTCGGTGTCGAGCTGGTTGAGCAGCCACATGCGCTGCTGCGCGGGCGAGAGCGGCAGGTCGCCGGACCGGTCGCCCGCGGTGAGCGGCGGCCGGGCGCCGCCCTCGGCGCGGCCGACGAGCAGCGCCAGCTCGCCGACCGTCGGCGCCTCGAACAGCAGGCGGACGCCGACCGAGCGGTGCAGCGCGGCGCCGATCCGGGCGGCGGCGCGGGTGGCGAGCAGGGAGTTGCCGCCGAGGGCGAAGAAGTCGTCGTCGACGCCGAGCCGGTCCACGCCGAGCAGGTCGGCGAAGACCCCGGCGACCAGCTGTTCGGTCGGGGTGACCGGGGCACGGTAGGCGGTGGCCTCGAACTCCGGCTCGGGCAGGGCCGCGCGGTCCAGCTTGCCGTTGACGGTGAGCGGCAGCGCGTCGAGGACGACGAACGCCTCGGGCACCAGATAGCCCGGCAGGGTGCCGCGCAGCGCCGACCTGACCCGCGCCACGTCGACGTCGCCGGGCGGCTCGGCGGGCACCAGGTACGCGACGAGCCGGTCGCCGAAGCGGGCGTCGTGCCGGGCCAGCACGGCCGCCCGGCCCACCTCGGGCAGCGCGACGAGCGCGGCCTCGACCTCGCCGGGTTCGACGCGGAAGCCGCGGATCTTGACCTGGAAGTCGCTGCGGCCCTGGTAGATCAGCTCGCCCTCGGCCGTGCGCGACACCAGGTCGCCGGTGCGGTACATGCGCGCGCCGGGCCGGAACGGGTCGGCGAGGAACCGCTCGGCGGTCAGCGCGGGACGGCCGAGGTAGCCGCGGGCCAGCTGTACCCCGGCCAGGTAGAGCTCACCGCGCACGCCGGGCGGCACCGGGCGCAGCCGGGTGTCCAGAACGTAGACGCGGCAGTTCCATTCGGGCGCGCCGATGGGCACGGTCGCGACGTCGGCCTCGGTGACCCGGTGGTCGGTGACGGAGACCGCGGCCTCGGTCGGGCCGTAGAGGTTGTCGATCCGCGCGCCGGGCAGCACGCGGAGCAGGCGCTGGGCCACCGCGCCGGGCAGGGCCTCGCCGATGCTCAGGATCCGTTGCGGCACCGAGGTGTCCGGGGTCAGCTCCCACTGCGCGGCGAGGGCCTCGAGCAGCGAGGGCACCGCCATGAGGGTGGTGACCTTGGTGAAGGCCATGAGGGTCGCCAGGTAGACCGGGTCGCGGTGGCCGTCGGGCACCGCGATCACCAGGCGGCCGCCGCAGGCGAGGGCGGACCAGAACTCCCACACCGACAGGTCGAAGGTGGCCGGGGTCTTCAGCAGGACGGTGTCGGTGGCGTCCATGCCGAATTCGCCCTGCAGCCACTGCAACTGGTTGACCACGGCGGCGTGCGGCACGGCGACGCCCTTGGGCTTGCCGGTGGAACCGGAGGTGAAGATGACGTAGGCGGTGTTGTCCGGGCGCAGCGGGGCGACCCGGTCGGCGTCGGTGACGGGTGCGCCGTCGTAGCCGTCGAGTTCGGGCGCGTCCACCCGGACCAGCGGCGCGATCGCGGTGGTGAAGCCGCCGTCGGTCAGCACGCAGACCGGTGCCGCGGTGTCGAGGATGTAGTCGGTGCGCTCGGTGGCCTGGTCGGGATCGATGGGCACGTAGGCGCCGCCGGACAGGGTCACCGCGTACATGGCGACGACGAGGTCGATCGAGCGGGGCAGCGCGAGCGCGACCCGGTCCTCGGGCCCGACGCCGAGCGCGACGAGGTGGCGGGCGAGCCGGTTGACCCGGGCGGTGAGCTCGGCGTAGGTCAGCGCGGTGCGACCGCCGCCGGGCAGGTCGGCGACCAGCGCGACCGCCTCGGCCTCGCCGCGGCCGAACAGATCGGCCAGGGTGAGCCCCGGCGCCGCGAGATCGGCCGCGCCGCTGACGATCTCGGCGGCGCGTTCGGTGGGGGTGCGCAGGTCGATGTCGCCGACCGGGACCGCCGGGTCGGCGACCACGGCGGCCAGCAGCAGCGCGAGCCGGTCGGCGAACCCGGCGACGGTGGCGGCGTCGAAGAGGTCGGCGGCGTAGGTGAGGAAACCCTCGATGCCCGCGGGCGCGCCGTCGGCGTCGTACCCGTCGCCGACGATGAGGTGCAGGTCGAACTGGGACACGGCCAGGTCGGCGGCGACCGGCGCGATGCTCAGGCCCGGCAGTTCCAGGGCTGCGCGATCCACGTTCTGGAAGGACAGGCCGACCTGGAACAACGGGTGCCGGGCGGTGGAACGCGGCGGGTCGAGCACCTCGACGAGCTGCTCGAACGGGATGTCGGCGGCGGCGAAGGCGGCCAGGTCGCGCTCGCGCTGGGCGGCGAGCAGGCCGGTGAACCCCGAGTCGGGGTCGATCGCCGACCGCAGCACGACGGTGTTGACGAACATGCCGATGAGGTCGTCCAGGGACCGTTCGCCGCGGCCCGCGATCGGGGTGCCGACGGCGATGTCGCCGGTGCCCGACAGCCGCGCCAGCAGCACGGCGAGCGCGGTGTGCAGGGCCATGAAGACCGTGGCGCCGTTGGCGCGCGCGAGGTCGGCCAGCCCGGCGTGGGTGGCGGCGTCGATGCGCACGGGCACCCGGTCGCCGACGAGCGAGGCCACCGCGGGGCGGGGCCGGTCGGTGGGCAGTTCGAGCAGGTCGGGCAGGCCCGCGAGCGTGTCGCGCCAGTAGGCGAGCTGGCGGGCGCCGAGCGAGTCCGGGTCGTCCTCCGCGCCGAGCCGGTCGAGCTGCCACAGCGCGTAGTCGGCGTACTGCACCGGCAGCGGCTCCCAGCGGGGAGCGTAGCCCGCGGCACGGGCCAGGTAGGCGGTGGTGACGTCGCGGACCAACGGCGCCATGGACGAGGCGTCGGCGGCGATGTGGTGCACGACGACCGCGAGCACGTGTTCGGTCGGCGCGTCCGGCTCCGGCCCGGTGACGTCGAGCAGGCGGACCCGCAGCGGCACCTCGGTGGTGACGTCGAAGGCGGTGCCCGCCAGGGTGAGCACCTGGGCGGCCAGTTCGTCCGGGGCGGCGCGGCGCACGGCCAGATCCAGCTCGACGCTGTCGGGGGGCAGGATCAGCTGGCGCGGCCCGTCGCCGCCGTCGGGGTAGACCGTGCGCAGCACCTCGTGCCGTGCCACGACGTCGCCGAGGGCGGCGGCGAGCGCGGCGACGTCGAGGGCGCCGGTCAGCCGGAGCGCGAAGGGCAGGTTGTAGGCGGCGGCGCCGTCGCCCGCGGTCGCCGCGGCGCCCTGGTCGAACCGGTTGAGGAACCACATGCGCCGCTGGGCGGGCGAGAGCGGCAGCACCTCGGGGCGGGGGATGCCGCCGGGGCCGCTCGTGTCCTCGGCGTCGTCGGTGCCGAGCGCGGCGGCCAGGGCCGCGACGGTCGGCGACTCGAACAGCGTGCGCACCGCGACCCGCGTGCCGGTGGCCGCGCCGAGGCGGGCGGCCAGGCGGGTGGCGACCAGCGAGTTGCCGCCGAGGGCGAAGAAGTCGTCGTCGGCGCCGATGTCGGCGCGGCCGAGCACCTCCGCGAAGAGCCCGGCGACCAGCCGTTCGGCGTCGGTGGCGGGCGCGCGGAAGGCGCGGGTGGCGAAGCGCGGCGCGGGCAGGGCCTTGCGGTCGAGCTTGCCGGAGGCGTTGAGCGGCAGCGCGTCGAGCACGGTGATCGCGGCCGGGATCATGTACGCGGGCAGCGTCTTCGACACCGCCGCGGCGAGCCGCGCGGGATCCGCGTCGCGGCCCGGCGCCGGGACCACGTAGGCGACCAGCTGGTCGCCGAGGTCCGACGGCACGACCAGCGCGACCGCCTGGCTCACCGTCTCGTTGGCCAGCAGCGCGGTCTCGATCTCGCCGAGTTCGATGCGCTGGCCGCGGAACTTGACCTGGAAGTCGATGCGGCCCAGGTAGTCCAGGTGCTGCGGGGCCCCGCCGGAACCCTGCCGCCACACCACCAGGTCGCCGGTGCGGTACATCCGCTCCCCCGGCGCGAACGGGTCGGCGACGAACCGGTCCGCGGTCAGCGCGGGCCGGGCGACGTACCCGCGGGCCAGCTGCACGCCGGCCAGGTACAGCTCGCCCGCGACGCCGGGCGCGACCGGTCGCAGCCGCGAATCCAGCACGTAGACACGGGTGTTCCACTCGGGCAGGCCGATGGGCACGGTGCGTTCGCCGGGGCGGGCGGGCCAGTAGGTCACCGACACCGCGGCCTCGGTCGGGCCGTAGAGGTTGTGCAGGCGGGCCGGGCCGATGGCGGCCATGGCGTCGACGGTCTCCGGCGGCAGCGCCTCGCCGATGACGAACACGTCGCGCAGGCTGTCGAGCGCGCCGGGCGGGGTCTGGGCGGCGAAGACCGTCAGCATGGACGGGACGAAGTCGGTGACGGTGACCCGCTCCCGCCGCACGAGGTCGGCCAGGTAGGCCGGGTCCCGGTGGCCGTCGGGGGTGGCGAGCAGCAGTTTCGCGCCGACCCGCAGCGGCAGGAAGTAGCCCCACAGCGAGACGTCGAAGGTGGTGGCGGTCTTCTGCAGGTAGACGTCACCCAGGACGAGCGGGTAGCGCGCCAGCATCCACACCAGCTGGTTGTGGATCGCGGCGTGCGAGACGGCGACGCCCTTGGGCCTGCCGGTGGAGCCGGAGGTGAAGATGACGTAGGCCGGGTGCTGGGGACGCAACGGGCGCAGCAGTTCCCGCGCCAGCACCGGGTCGGCGGGCACGCCGCGCGTGTCGAGGTCGTCGAGCAGCAGCAGCGCGGTGCCCGCGGGCACCGGCACCTGATCCGCCGTGGTGCTCAGCACGCAGGCGGGCGCGGCGGTCTCCAGGATGTAGGCGATGCGCTCGGCCGGATGGTCGGGGTCGAGCGGCACGTAGGCGCCGCCCGCGGTGATCACCGCGTACATGCCGACGACCAGGTCGACCGACCGGCGCACGGCGAGGCCGACCAGCGATTCCGGGCCGACGCCCGCGCCGATGAGCAGCCGGGCCACGATGTTGACGCGCTCGTCGAACTCCCGGTAGGTCAGCTCCTCGCCCTCGTAGGACAGCGCGACCGCATCCGGATGCGACTGCACCGCACGGCGATACGCCTCCAGCATGGTCTCGTCGGCCACCTCGTGCGCGGTGTCGTTCCAGTCGACGAGCATCTCGGCGCGCTCGGCGTCGGTCAGCAGGTCGATGTCGCCCACCGGGGCCGCCGGATCGGCCGAGACCGCGGCCAGGATGCGGGTGAGGCGGGTCGCCATGGCCGCGATCGACGCCGGGGCGAACAGGTCGGTGGCGTAGGTGAACGAGGCCGCCATCGGACGGTCGGCCGCGCTGCCGGGCACCACGGTCAGCTGCAGGTCGAAACGCGCGACGGTGCCGTCGAACTCGACCGCCTCCGCGTCGAGTCCCGGTAGTCGCAGGCTGGGCAGGTCCAGGTTCTGGAAGAACAGCGCCACCTGGAACAGGGGGTGGTGCGCCTGGGAACGGACCGGGTCGAGCAGCTCGACCAGCCGCTCGAACGGCAGGTCGGCGTTGGCGAAGGCGGCCAGGTCGGCGCGCCGGGTGTCGGCGAGGAGTTCGGCGAAGCTCGCGGCGGGGTCCACCCGGGTGCGCAGCACCAGGGTGTTGACGAACATGCCGATGAGATCGTCGAGTTCGGCGGCGCCGCGGCCGGCCACGGGGGTGCCGATGGCGACGTCGTCGGTGTGGGCGAGCCCGGCGAGCAACACGGCGAAGGCCGCGTGGACCACCATGAACTCCGAGACACCCTGGCGCTTGGCCAGTTCCGCGACCGCGACGTGCACCTCGGCCGGGATCTCGAAGGCCAGCTCGGCACCGCGGCCGGTGAAGACGGCGGGGCGGGGCAGGTCGGTGGGCAGGTCGAGCCGGTCGGGCAGCCCCGCCAGGGTCTCGCGCCAGTGGGCGATCTGCGCGGCGGCCAGCGAGTCCGGGTCGTCCTCGGCGCCGAGCAGTTCGCGGTGCCAGAGGGTGTAGTCGGCGTACTGCACGGGCAGCGGCGGCCAGGTCGGCCGCGACCGGTTGCGCCGGGCCAGGTACGCGCCGAGCAGGTCGCGCAGCAGCGGCGCGATGGAGGCGCCGTCGGCGGTGATGTGGTGCAGGGCCACCGCGAGCACGTGTTCGCGCTCGCCGAGCTCCGCGACCGCCACCCGCAGCGGGACGGCGGCGGCGACATCGAAACCGGTGGCGGCGAATTCGGCCAGCCACATGGGCAGCTCGTCCTCGGTGAGGGTGTCGAAGAGCAGGTCGGGCACCGCGTCGGCGACCGGGAGGATCACCTGGTGACCCACCCCGTCGGCGGCCGGGTACCAGGTGCGCAGCGACTCGTGCCGGGTCACCAGGTCGGCCAGGGCCTTGTGCAGGGCGCGGATGTCGAACGGGCCGCGCAGCCGCAGCGCGAACGGGATGGTCTCGGCCGCGGAGGCGGGATCGAACTGGTTGAGGAACCACATCCGTTGCTGGGCGGGCGAGAGCGGGATGCGCTCCGGGCGCGGCCGGGCGGTGGGCGCGCTGTGGTCGCCGCGCCCGCGCAGCGGGGCCAGCCGCTGGGCCAGCCCGGCGACGGTCGGCGATTCGAAGACGTGACCGGCGGGCACGCGGGCCGAGAGTTCGGCGCCGAGGCGCGCGGCGGCCTGGGTGGCCAGCAGCGAGTTGCCGCCGAGGGCGAAGAAGTCGTCGTCGGCGCCGATCGGGTCGGCGGGCGACAGCAGCTCGGTGAAGATCTTGGCGACGAGTTCCTCGTCGGTGCCGCGCGGCGGGCGGAACTCCCTGGTGCGCAGGACCGGCGCGGGCAGCGCGGCCCGGTCCAGCTTGCCGACCGGGGTCAGCGGGATCTCGTCGAGCACGGTCAGCGCGGTCGGCACCATGTGCGAGGGCAGCCCGGCGCGGGCGTGGTCGAGCAGCGCGTCGACGTCGATCGTCGCGCCGTCGGCGGCGTGCACGTAGGCGGCCAGGATGGTGGCGCCGTCGGCCTGTTCGTGGCCGACGGTGACGGCGAAGTCGACGGTGTCGTGCGCGGCGAGCAGGGCGTCGATCTCGCCGAGCTCGATGCGGAAACCGCGGATCTTGACCTGGAAGTCGTTGCGGCCCAGGTACTCCACCACGCCGTCGGGCAACCGGCGGACCAGGTCGCCGGTGCGGTACATGCGCCCGCCCTCGGCGTCGGCCGGGTCCGCGACGAAGCGGCTCGCGGTGAGCCCGGACCGGGCGTGATAGCCGCGGGCCAGCGGCGGGCCCGCGATGTAGAGCTCGCCGGGCAGCCCGTCGGGCACCGGCTTGAGCCGTTCGTCGAGCACGTACTCGGTGACCCCGCGCAGCGCGGCGCCGATGGTGACGGGCTCACCGGGACGCAGCGGCGCGCTGATGTTGGTCATGATGGTGGTCTCGGTCGGCCCGTAGCCGTTGAAGAACTCGCGGCCGGAACCTGGTGTGGCCCAGCGCCGGACGAGTTCGGGCGGACACGCCTCGCCACCGGCGACCACGACGCGCAGCGTGTCGAGCCCGGCCGGATCGATCGAGGCGAGCGCGGCCGGGGTGATGAAGGCATGGGTGACCTGCTCGCGGCGCAGCAGCGCCGCCAGGTCGGCGCCGCCGTAGACGGAGGTGGCGACCACGACCATGGTCGAGCCCGCGCCGACGGCGAGCAGCAGCTCGAGCACCGCGGCGTCGAAGGACGGGGAGGCGAAGTGCAGGGTGCGGTCGCCGGGCGCGAGGTCGTAGCGGGCACGCTGCTCGGCGCTGAAGCCGGCGATGCCGCTGTGGGTGACCACCACGCCCTTGGGCAGGCCGGTGGACCCGGAGGTGTAGATGACGTAGGCCGGGTGGGTGGGGCGCAGCGGGCGGACGCGCTCGGCGAAGGAGACCGGCTCGCCCGGCTGCACCGCCAGCTCGGCCGCGAGCTCGGGGCCGTCGAGCGCCAGCCACGCGAAGTCGCCGGGCAGGTCGCCCTGGCTCGCGGTGACCGACAGGCCGCACACCGCGCCGGAATCGGCCAGCATGTGCGCGATCCGGGCGGCCGGGTAGCGCGGGTCGACGGGCAGGAACGCGGCGCCGGTCTTGGCGACGGCCCACACCGCGAGCACCGATTCCGGCGAGCGGGCGATACCGATCGCCACCACGTCCTCGGGGCCGACGCCGCGGGCGATGAGCGCCCGGGCCAGCCGGTTGGCGCGGGCGTCGAGCTCGCTGTAGGTCAGCTGCGCGAGCCGCTCGTTCGCGTCCGCGTAGATCAGCGCGATGCCGTCCGGGTTGGCCTCGGCGGCCACCGCGAGCAGCTGCGGCAGGGTCTTGCTGCGCTGGCGTCCCCGCGTCGCGGCCGCCCGTCCCCCCCGGGTCACGGCCGCCCCATCCGATCGATGGTCGCACCCCGCCGCTGCCCGGTCCTCAACACCTCGTACGCCACCTATCCGTTGGAACCCACTACCACGTGCCGCGCCTGCGGCGACGCTGCGCTGCCGATCATCTCACCCAGCGCCACAATCGTCGCGCCCGTACCCGCGCCGGGATCGGCGACCGCGACCGCCGACTCGGTGAACACGTGCGAGACGTCCAGTTCGGCGTGGCTCGCGCCGTCCTGGTCGGCGCCGAGCACCATCGTCGCGCCCGCGATGCCCGCGGCCACGATCTCCAGGACCCCGACCGCCGAGTCCGGCCTGCCCGCCGCCGAGGTCCGCGACTCGAAGGTCAGGCCCGTGCGTTCGGCGACCCGCTCGGCGGCGCCCGCCAGCGCGTCGTAGCTGAGCAGCCGCCCGGCGCCCGCGAAGGCCGGATCGTCACCACGCAGGGCGCGGGTGCGGTGCGCGTACCCGATGGGCCGGGGCGATGCGGCGGCGACCTCGGCCCGCAGGTCCGGGTCGTCCAGGTCGAGCCACTCGATCTCGTCGTGCCTGCCGGACCAGCCGAGGGTCAGGCCGATCGCGACCGGGATCGCCTCGGCCGCCGGCGCGGCCACGGTCGTCACCGGCAGCACCGCGGCGCCCGCCTTGAGCACCGCCCAGGTCGCGATCGCCGCCTCGGGTCCGCGGTCCAGCCGCAGGGCGACCCCACCGCCGGGTCCGACGCCGCGGGCGATCAGCGCCCGCGCCAGCCGCGACGAGCGGGCGTCGTAGTCGTGATACGGCAGGTCGTCGTCGCCGAGGTCGAGGGCCGGGGCCTCCGGGTCCTCCTCGACCGCGGCGGCCAGCTCCTGCGCCAGCGCAGCCCCGTTGGCCGACGGCACCGAGACGAAACCGGCTGCCGCGGGCTGCCGTTCGCGTTCGCGGGCGTCGCGCAGGTCGATGTCGCCGACGCGGACCGACGGGTCGGCGGCGACGGTCGTGAGGATCTCGGTCAGCCCGCGCGCGAAGGCCGACACCGTCGGCTCCTCGAACAGGTCTGTCGCGTAGGTGAACACGGCGTCGATCGGTCCGGGCTCTCCCGATTCCCCGTGCTGGGGAACGATGTTGAGCTGCAGGTCGAACTTGGCCGGGCGGGCCGCCAGGTCGAGCGCCTCGAGCGTGAGGCCGGGCAGGCGCAGCACCGGGGTCTCGTTGTTGTGGAACGAGAGGACCACCTGGAACAGCGGGTTGTGCGAGACGGTGCCGGTCGGGGCGACTTCCTCCACGATCCGCTCGAACGGCAGGTCCGCGTGGGCGAACGCGGCGAGATCGGTCTCGCGGGCGGCGGCGACGAGGTCGGCGAAGCTGCGGTCGCCGGGCACCGCCGTGCGCAGGGTCAGCGTGTTGACGAACATGCCGACCAGATCGTCGAGTTCGGCCTCGCCGCGCCCGGCGATCGGGGTGCCGACGGCGATGTCGTCGCTGCCGGACACCCGCGCCAGCAGCACGGCGAGCGCGGCGTGCACGACCATGAACAGCGAGGCGTTGTGCGCGCGGGCGATCTCGATCAGGCCCGCGTGCACCTCGGCGGGCAGGCCGAAGGTGACGTCCGCGCCGCGCAGGGACGCCTGCGCGGGCCTCGGGTGATCGTGCGGCAGCGCCAGCGCGCCGGACAGGCCGTGCAGGGTGTTCCGCCAGAACGCGAGCTGCCGTGCGGCGGTGGAGTTCTCGTCGGACTCGTCGCCGAGCAGCTCGCGCTGCCACAGCGCGTAGTCGGCGTACTGCACCGGCAGCGGCGCCCAGTTGGGCGAACGCCCCTCGACCCGGGCATGGTAGGCGGTCACCAGGTCGCGGGCCAGCGGGGCCAGCGAGGCGCCGTCGGCGACGATGTGCTGGACGACCACGGCGAGCAGGTGCTCCTCCTCGGCCAGCGGGTCGTCGACGCCGGTGGTGGTGAACAGCCCGACCCGCAGCGGGGCGCGCTCGGTCACGTCGAAACCGCCCGCCAGCAGCCGCCCGACCCGCTCGCGGGGGTCGTCGCACTCCTGGATCGGCAGGCCGGCGGGCAGCACCGCGCTGACGGGCAGGATCTCCTGGTAGGGCAGATCGTCCGGCCCCGCGGGGAAGCGGGTGCGCAGCGCCTCGTGCCGTTCGAGCACGTCGGCCACGGCGTAGCGCAGGGCCGAGGTGTCCAGGGCGCCGGTCAGGCGCAGCACCAGCGGGATGTTGTAGGCCGGGGAGTCCGGGTCGATCCGGTTGAGCAGCCACATCCGCTGCTGCGCCGGCGAGAGCGGGATGACGCCGCGCTCGGCCGCCGGGGTCAGCGGCGGACGGGCCGCGGTCACCGCGCCGGGCCGCACCCGGGCGGCAAGGGCCGCCACCGTCGGCGCCTCGAACAGGTCGCGGACCACCAGGTCGGTGGCCAGCGCGGCGTCGATGCGGGCGATGGCGCGGGTGGCGAGCAGCGAGTTGCCGCCGCGATCGAAGAAGTCGTCGTCCAGGCCCACATCGACGGTGCCGAGCAGGGTTTCGAAGATGCTTGCGATGCTCTGCTCGATCGGCGTCGTCGGCGCGCGGTACGCCGTGGCCGCGGTGAACTCCGGGGCGGGCAGCGCGGCGCGGTCGAGCTTGCCGTTGGCGGTCAGCGGCAGCTCGGGCAGCACGACGATCGCGTCGGGGACCATGTAGCCGGTCAGGAAACCGGCGACCTCGGCGCGCAGGGCGACCGGGTCGAGCGCCACGTCCGCAGCCTCCGTGCCCACCGCGGCGGGGACGACGTACCCGATGAGCCGGTCGCCGGTGGCCTCCTCGGTGCGGACCACGACCGCGGCCTGGCCGACGCCGTCGATCGCGAGCAGCGCGGCCTCGATCTCGCCGGGCTCGATGCGGAAGCCGCGCAGCTGGACCTGTTGATCCCCGCGGCCGCCGTATTCCAGGGTCGGGGTGCCGCCGAAGCCGATCCAGCGGCCCAGGTCGCCGGATCGGTAGCGGCGGGCGCCGGGCGGGCCGAACGGGTCGGCGACGAATCGCGTCGCGGTGAGCCCCGGCTTGCCCAGATAGCCACGGCTGAGCTGGTTTCCGGCGATGTAGAACTCGCCGAGCACGCCGAAGGGCACCGGGCGAAGGCGGTCGTCGAGCACCGCGACGGCCAGCCCGGGCAACGCGCGCCCGACGATGCTCGCGGGCAGGTCGGCGGCGTGCGCGTCCAGGCCGAGGTAGGACACGTGCACCGTGGTCTCGGTGATGCCGTACATGTTCACCAGGCGCGGCGCGCCGGGACCGCTGCCGTAGCGGCCGTACCAGCGCTGGAGCTTGCGCGGATCGAGCGCCTCGCCACCGAAGACCACGTAGCGCAGGCCGAGCGGCGCGGCGCCCGCGGCCTGCGCGGTGCGGTCGGCCTCGTCGAGCTGGGCGAAGGCGCTGGGGGTCTGGCTGAGCACGGTGACCCGCTCCCGCGCAAGCAGCTCGCGGAACAGCTCCGGCGAGCGCGAGGTCGCGTGGTCGACGATGACCACCGAGCTGCCGCCCGCGAGCGCGCACCACAGCTCCCAGACCGAGAAGTCGAAGGCGAAGGAGTGGAACAGCGTCCACACGTCGGCCTCGTCGAAGTCGAACCGCACCTGGGTGTTGGCGAAGAGCTCCAGCACGTTGCGGTGCGTGACGGCCACGCCCTTGGGGAGCCCGGTCGAGCCCGAGGTGTAGATGACGTAGGCGAGGTGGTCGGGGCGCAACGGCGACACCCGCTCGGCGTCGGTGACCGGCCCCGCCGGGTACCCGGCCGGGTAGTCGACGTAGACCACCGGCAGGTTGCGCGCGGGCACGGCGGCGCGGTCCGCGGTCGTGGTGACCAGCACGGCGGGTCGCGCGTCGGCGAGCACGTACTCCAGGCGCTGGGTCGGGTAGCCGGTGTCGATCGGCAGGTAGCCCGCGCCGGTCAGCAGGACCGCCAGCAGGGCGACCGGCAGGTCGACCGTGCGCGGAACGGCAACGGCGACCAGCGATTCCGGCCCGACGCCCTCGGCGATCAGCGCACGGGCCAGCTTGCTCGACCGGCCGAGCAACTCCGCGAAGGTCAGCGCGTCCCGCTCGTCGCGCACCGCGACGGCGTCGGGGCGCAGCCGGGCCTGCGCTTGGATCAGGTCGGCCAGGGTGACCGGCGGCACCGGCGCGCCGGGCGAGGTGCCCTCGCGCAGGACGAGATCGCGCTCGCCCGGCGCGAAGAGGTCGATGTCGCCGACGGCCTGCGACGGATCGGCGACCACGCCGGCCAGCACGCGCAGCCAGCGGTCGGCGATGTCGGCGACGGTGGCGCGGTCGAACAGGTCGGTGGCGTAGACGAACGCGGCCGTCATGCCCTCGGGCGAGCCGTCGGGGCCGATGCGCTCGCCGAGTTCGACCTGGAGATCGAACTTGGCCAGCGGGACCGCGAAGTCGGCGGCCGACACCGAGAGGCCGGGCAGCGCGAGGTCGGTGCGGGCCAGGTTCTGGAAGGTCAGCATCACCTGGAACAGCGGGTGGCGCGCGGTGGAGCGCACCGGTTCCAGGATCTCGACGAGCCGCTCGAACGGCACGTCGGCGTGGGCGAAGGCGGCGAGGTCTCCCGCGCGGACCTGATCGAGCAGCCCGATGAACGGCGTCGCCGGGTGGACCTCGGTGCGCAGCACCAGGGTGTTGACGAACATGCCGACGAGCTCGTCGAGCGCCTGCTCGCCTCGCCCCGCGACCGGGGTGCCGACGGCGATGTCGCGGGTACCCGAGAGCCGGGCGAGCAGGACGGTCAGCGCGGCGTGCACGACCATGAACAGGGTCGCGTTGTGGTCGCGGGCCAGGACCGCCAGCGCCTCGTGCAGCGGCGCGGGCACCTCGACGGTGAGGGTGTCACCGGCCCGGGTGGCGACCGCGGGGCGCGGGCGATCGGCGGGCAGGTCGAGCTGTTCGGGCAGGCCCGACAGGGTGGCGCGCCAGAACTCGACCTGCGCGGTCAGCAGCGAGGCCGGATCGTCCTCGGCGCCGAGCAGTTCGCGCTGCCACAGGGTGTAGTCGGCGTACTGCACCGGCAGCGGCGCCCACTGCGGCGCGTCACCGGCGTGCCGCTCGGCGTAGGCGGTGAGCAGGTCGCGGGTCAGCGGGGCGAAGGAGAACCCGTCGAAGGCGATGTGGTGGACCACGCACACCAGCACGTGGTCTTCCTCGTCGAGGGCGAACACCCGCACCCGCACCGGCGGGGCGGCGGTGACGTCGAAGCCGGTCAGCGCGGTCGCGGCGATGGCGGCGGGCAGGTCATCGGGCGTGGTCGCCACGACCTCGAACTCGGGCAGCGCCCGGGGATCGCCGACGGGCAGGATCAGCTGGTGGCCGTCGCCGTCGGCGACGAGGTCGCCGCCGCCGTCGGACACCGGGTACACCGTGCGCAGCACCTCGTGCCGGGTCACCAGGTCGGCGACCGCCGCGCGCAGGGCGGGCAGGTCGAGCCGGCCGGTGAGCCGCACCGCGACGGGGATGTTGTCCACCGCCGAGGACGGATCGAAGCGGTTGAGGAACCACATGCGCTGCTGCGCGTAGGACAGCGGGATCCGCGCGGGCCGCGGCCGGGCCGACAGCGCGGTGCCCGGCACGCCGGTGCGGTGGGTCTCGGCGCGGGCGGCCAGGGCCGCCACGGTCGGCGCCTCGAACACCGCGGTCACCGGGACCCGGACCTCGAGCGCGGCCCCGATCCGCGCGACGGCCTGCGCGGCCAGCAGCGAATCGCCGCCGAGGGCGAAGAAGTCGTCGTCGGCGCCGATGCGGCCCGAGCCGTCGGTGAGGAGCGCCGCGAACACCTCGGCCACGACCTGCTCGGCGGGGGTCGCGGGCGCCCGGTAACCGCGGGCGGTGAACACCGGGGTCGGCAGCGCGGCGCGATCGAGCTTGCCGACCGGGGTCAGCGGCAGCGCGTCGAGCACCATGATCGACGCGGGGACCATGTACGCGGGCAGCGTCGCCGCGACGAAGTCGGCCAGCTCGCCGGTGTCGACGCCGCGCCCGACGCGCGGCAGCACGTACGACACGAGCGCGGTCGCGCCCGAGGGCAGCGACGTGCCGAGCGTGGCCGCGAAGTCGACGTCCGGGTGCGCGGTGAGCGCGTTGTCGATCTCGCCCAGCTCGATCCGGAACCCGCGCACCTTGACCTGGAAGTCGCTGCGGCCCAGGTACTCCAGGCTGTCGGCCGTGCCCGGCTGCGACTCCCGGCCGCCCTGCGGCGCCGCGCTGACCTTGCGGACCAGGTCACCGGTGCGGTAGATCCGCTCCCCCTCCGCGAAGGGGGAGGCGACGAATCGTTCCGCGGTCAGTCCCGGCCTGCCCAGATAGCCCTGCGCGAGCGCCGGGCCCGCGAGGTACAGCTCGCCGACCACGCCCGCGGGGACCGGGCGCAGCCGGGCGTCGAGCACGTACAGCCCGACGCCGGGGATGGCGGTGCCGAGCGTGATCGGGCCGCCGGGAATCAGCGGTGCGGTGCTGGTGGCGAGGATGGTGGCCTCGGTCGGGCCGTAGCCGTTGTGGAAGGCGCGGCCGGGCGCGGCCCAGCGGGCCACCAGTTCCGGGCCGAACTTGTCACCGGCGACGACGACCACGCGCAGATCCGGCAGCCCGGCCGGATCCACCGATTCCAGCGCGCCCGGGGTGATCAGCACATGGCTGACCCGCTCGCGGCGCAGCAGGTCCGACAGCTCGTAGCCGCCGAACACCGTCGGCGGCGAGATGACCAGCGTGGCGCCCGAGGCGAAGGCGAGCAGCAGTTCCAGGACCGAGACGTCGAAGTTGGGCGAGCAGACGTGCAGCACCCGCGAGTCGGGCCCGACGCCGTAGTGCTCGCGCTCGGCGGCGACCAGCCCGGCCAGGCCCGCGTGCGTGACGACGACGCCCTTGGGGCGGCCGGTCGAGCCCGAGGTGTAGATGACGTAGGCGGGGTGACGGTGCTCGACCTGGCGGATGCGGTCGGCGTAGCTGACCGCGTGCGCGGGCCGCGCGGCGACCCGCTCGGCCACCACCGGGTCGTTCAGCTCGATCCAGTACAGCCCCGTCCCGAGCGCGGCCCGGTGCGCCGCGGTGGTGAGGCCGAGGACCGCGCCGGAATCGCCGACGATGTGGGCGATGCGATCCGGCGGATAGGACGGGTCGACGGGCACATAGGCCGCGCCGGTCTTGGCCACCGCCCAGACGGCCAGCACGGACTCGATCGAGCGCGCGATGGCGATCGCGACCACGTCACCCGCGCCGATCCCCCGGTCGATCAGTTCCCGCGCCAGCCGGGACGACGCCTCGTCCAGCTCCCGGTAGGTGAGTTCGCGCAGCGCCCCGGACTCGGGATCACGGAAACTCACCGCGGTCGCCTCCGCCGAGGATTCGACTGCGGCAGTCAGCAATTGACCGAACAGCGCTCCACCGGCGGAGCGTCGTCGACCGGCACGCCCGGCCCGACGGGGGGATTCCATGGAACATTCACCTCTCGCATCCGGCGGGGCCGGCCTGTGGTGCAGCATATCCGCACCTCTGCGATCACGGGGGTGATACGCCTGCCCGATGACCGCCCCCGCGCGCGGTGATGCAACACGCAGAATGCAGGACTCGCGCGCGGGCGCGAAGCGGCGCCGCGCGTGTCACCCGACACACCGTCATGCCTCCGTCGGCCGTATCGAAACCGGTTGGTCTGTTGTTACCGGCCCGTCTCCAGCAGGCCGGCCAGCACCGGGCCGATCACCGCCAGCGCCTCCGGGGACGTCATGCCCTGGTGCGCCACCGCGACGGGATAGTCGGCGATCAACCCGCCCGCGTACGCCCGCCACGCCGAAGCCCCGCCGTGCGGCGCGGAGCCCGGGGTGGCGACGGTGGCGGTGAAGTAGGTCAGCGGGCCGTCGTAGACCCCCGGGGTGAGCCGGGCGGTGAGTTCCACCGTCCGCAGCGCGCCCCGGTAGATCCCGGCGAACCGTTCCGGGGTGAGCGGCGAGTCGCCCGCCAGGGCCCCGTGCAGGGCGCGCAGTTCGTCCGCGCCGAGGTCGTCGAGGTCCTCGGGCAGGCGGTCCGCGGGAATCCCCAGGTCCTGGAAGGCCTGGCGCAGCTCGGTGCGGAAGGCGGCGGGGTCGGCGCCGGGCACGCTGTCGAGCAGCACCAGCGCGCGCACCTGCTCCCCCGCCGCGCGCAGGCGGGTGGCCACCGCGTGGGCGAGCACGCCGCCCAGCGACCAGCCGAGCAGGTGGTACGGCCCGTGCGGCTGCACCGCGCGGATTTCGGCCACGTACCGGTCGACGAGTTCCTCCGGCGACGCGGGCGCGAAGTCCGGCTCGGTGAGCGCGGGCGACTGGATGCCCACGATGGGCCGCCCGGCCGGGACGTGCTCGGCCAGGCCCGCGTACACCCAGGCAAGGCCGGACATGGGATGCAGGCACAGCAGCGGTGCCTGCTCGCCCGCGGCGCGCAGCGGCAGCGCGACGCCGAGCGCGGCGTCGAGCTCACCGGCCGAGGTCCGGGTGCCCGCCTCGTCGAGGCGGCGGGCCAGCCCGGCGACGGTGGGGTCGCCGAAGAACGCCGCGACGGTGAATTCCGCCCCGGTCCGCGCCCGCAGCACGGAGACCACCTGAGTGGCCAGCAGCGAGTTGCCGCCCAGGGCGAAGAAGTCGTCGTCCAGGCCCGCCTGCTCGATACCGAGCGCCTCGGTGAACGCGGCGGCGACCGCGATCTCCGCCTCGGTCCGCGGCGCGCGGAAGGGCGCCTGCTCGAACACCGGCGCGGGCAGCGCCTTGCGGTCGAGCTTGCCGACCGGGGTGAGCGGCACCTCGTCGAGGACGACCACGGCCGCGGGCACCATGTGCGCGGGCAGGGAGCGCGCCCCGAACTCCGTGAGCGCGGCGGGCGTGACGGCGCGGCCCGGCACCGGAAGCACGTAGGACACCAGCGCGGTCGCCCCCGGCGCGGTCTCCGCGCCGACGGTGAGCACGAACTCCACGTCCGGGTGCTTGCCCAGCACCGCGTCGATCTCGCCGAGTTCGATGCGGAAGCCGCGGATCTTGACCTGGAAGTCGCTGCGGCCCACGTAGTCCAGCTGCCAGCGCGCGGTCGCCGCGGCGGCGTCGTTGCCCGCCCGGTGTTCGGGCGCGGCGAACCAGCGCACCACGTCGCCGGTGCGGTACATCCGCGAGCCCGGCGCGCCCCACGGGTCGGCGACGAAACGCTCCGCCGACAGGCCGGGCCGGTTGCGGTAGCCGCGGGCCAGGCCGCCGCCGGTGAGGTAGAGCTCGCCCGCCACGCCAGGCGGCACCGGCTGGAGGCGCTCGTCGAGCACCAGCGCCGACATGCCGTGCACCGGCGCGCCGATGGTGATCTGACGGCCGGGCAGCAGCTGGGCGAAGGTGCTGATGATGGTGGTCTCGGTCGGGCCGTAGGCGTTGAAGTAGCGCCTGCCCGGCGCCCACTTGGCCAGCAGCTCGGGGGTGGTCACGTCGCCGCCGACGGAGACCACCTCGATGTGGTCGAGCCCGGCCGGGTCGACCGTGCCGAGGACGGCCGGGGTGATGATCGTGTGGGTGACCCGTTCCTCGCGCAGCAGCGCGGCCAGGTCCTCGCCGCCGATGATCTCGGCGGGGACGATGACCAGCGTGGCCCCCGTGTAGAGGGCGACCACCCACTCCAGCACCGAGGGATCGAAGCTCGGCGAGCAGATGTGGGAGAACCGGTGGTGCGGTTGCAGGCCGTACAGGAACGAGGCGCAGTCGGCGAGCCCGACCACGCCCTGATGCGTCACTGTGACGCCCTTGGGCATGCCGGTCGACCCGGAGGTGTAGATGACGTAGGCCGGATGGTGCCGCCGCAACGGGCTGATCCGGTCGGCGTCGGTCACCGGGTCGGTGCCGTGCGCGCCGAGGAGCACGTCGGTCACCGGGTCGTCGAGGATCAGCCACTGCGCCTCGGCCGGAAGCTGTTCGGCGAAGGCGGCGCCGGTGATCCCGAGGACCGCGGCGGAGTCGGTGAGCATGTGGCGCACCCGGTCGGCCGGGTAGGACGGGTCGATCGGCACGTGCGCGCCGCCCGCCTTGGCCACCGCGAGGACCGCGAGCAGCATCTCGAACGAGCGCGGGAAGGCGATGGCCACCAGCTGCTCCGGGCCGACACCGCGGGCGATGAGCAGCCGGGCCAGCTGGTTGGCGCGGTCGTCGAGTTCGCCGTAGCTGATCGAGCGGCCCCGGTAGCGCACCGCGGTCCGGTCGCGGCCGAAGCGCAGGCCGCCCGCGAACAATTCGGGCAGCAGGCCGCCCGCCATGACGTCGTCGCCCAGCACGTGGGTGAGCCCGGCGTACTCGGCGCGCGAGAGCAGGGCCAGGTCCCCGACCGGGGTCTGCGGCGCGGCGACGATCCCGCGCAGCAGACGCAGGAAGCGCCGGCTGAACACCTCGACCGTGGCGTCGTCGAACAGGTCACGGGCGAAACCGAATTCGGCGTACATGCCGTCCGCGCCGAGTTCGCGCAGGGTCAGCGAGAGATCGAACTTGGCGGTGTCGATGTCGAATTCGACGCCGGAGACCCGGAGGCCGGGCAGCTCGAAGGAACTCTCGGGCAGGTTCTGCAGGGCGAGCGCGACCTGGAACAGCGGATTGCGCGCCGTGGAGCGCGCGGGCGCCACGATCTCGACCAGCCGCTCGAAGGGCACGTCGGCGTTGGCGAAGGCCGCCAGGTCGGTCTGCTTGATCCCGGCGAGGAGGTCGGTGAAGGTCGCGGCGCGGTCCACCTCGGTCCGCAGGACCAGGGTGTTGACGAACATGCCGACCAGGTCGTCGAGTTCGGCCTCGCCGCGCCCGGCGATGGGGGTGCCGACGGCGATGTCGGTGGTGCCCGAGAGGCGGGCCAGCAGCACCGCGAGGGCGGAGTGCATCACCATGAACAGCGTCGCGTTCTGCTCGCGCGCGAGCCGGCGCAGGTCCTCGGTGAGGCCCGCGTCGATCCGGAACTCGATCCGGCCGCCGCGGAAGGACTGGGTGGCCGGACGCGGCCGGTCGGCGGGCAGGTTGAGCTCGTCGGGCAGCCCGGCCAGGGTGCGCTTCCAGTAGGCGGTCTGGGCGGCGAGCACGCTGTCGGCGTCGTCCTCGGCGCCGAGCACCGCGCGCTGCCAGATGCTGAAGTCGGCGTACTGCACGGGCAGCGGCGCCCAGCCGGGGGCCTGCCCCGCCGTGCGCGCGGCGTAGGCGAGCACGACGTCGCGGGTGAGCGGGCCCATGGACCAGCCGTCGGCGGCGATGTGATGGGCCACGAACACGAGCACGTGCTCGACCGCCGGACTGTCGGTGACGCGCAGCAGCGCGGCCCGCACCGGCACGGCGGCGGTGACGTCGAAGCCCGCGCCGACCACGGCCCCGATGGCGGCGGGCAGCGCGGCGGCGACGACCGGCTGCGGGACCAGCCCGAGCGCGACCCGATCCGCCGGGACCACGACCTGGGCGGCGCCGCCGGGCACCGCCGGGTAGACGGTGCGCAGCACCTCGTGCCGCTCGATGACATCGCGCAGCGCCTGCCGCAACGCGGCCACGTCGAGGTCGCCGGTGAGCCGCACCGCGACCGGGATGTTGTAGGCGGCCAGCGAGGTGTCGAACTGGTTGACGAACCACATGCGCTGCTGGGCGGGCGAGAGCGGGATCCGCTCGGGCCGCGCCTGCGGGGTGAGCGGCACCCGGCCGCCCGCGCCCGCGTACTGCTCGACCTTCAGCGCCAGCGTCGCCACGGTGCTCGCCTCGAACAGCGCGCGCACCGGCACCCGGGTGTCGAAGGCCGCGCCGAGGCGGGCGGCGACCTGGGTGGCCAGCAGCGAGTTGCCGCCGAGGGCGAAGAAGTCGTCCTCGGCGCCGACGCGCTCCGCGCCGAGCACGTCGGTGAACACCCCGGCGACGATCTCCTCGATCGGGGTCGACGGCGCCCGGAAGGCCGTGGTCTCGAACTCCGGCTCCGGCAGGGCCTTGCGGTCCAGCTTGCCGTTGACGTTCAGCGGAAGGGCGTCGAGCACCACGAACGCGCCGGGCACCATGTAGGACGGCAACCCGGCCGACAGCGCCGACTTCACCCGCGCCACCTCGACATCCGCGCCGACCAGGTAGGCGACCAGGCGGTCACCGGTACGCGGGTCCGACTTGGCCAGCACCGCGGCCTGCGCGATCTCCGGCAGCGCCAGCAGCGCGGCCTCGATCTCGCCCAGCTCGATGCGGAAACCACGGATCTTGACCTGGAAGTCGGTGCGTCCGCGGTACTCCAGCTCGCCCGCGGCCGTCCAGGCGGCCAGGTCGCCCGTGCGGTACATGCGGGTGCCCGCCGGGCCGAACGGGTCGGCCACGAAGCGGTCGGCGGTGAGGTCCGCGCGGCCGAAGTAGCCGCGCGCGAGCTGGGCGCCCGCCAGGTACAGCTCGCCGGAGACGCCGTCGGGCACCGGGTGCAGGCGCGAATCCAGCACGTAGACCCGGCTGTTCCACTCGGGCGCGCCGATCGGCACGGAGCCGGTGTCGGCCGCGGTCACCGCGTGGTCGGTGATCGACACGGCGGCCTCGGTGGGGCCGTACAGGTTGTGCAGCGCGACCTCCGGGCAGCGGGCGCGCAGGCGCTGCGCCGTCCCGGCGGGCAGCGCCTCGCCGATGGCCAGGATCCGGCGCAGCCCGGCCAGGCCGGTCGCGGCGGTGGTCAGCAGCGCGTCGAGCATCGAGGGCACCGCGTGCAGCGTGGTGACGCCCTCGCGGGCCATGAGGTCGTCGAGGTAGGCGGGGTCGCGGTGGCCGTCGGCCGCGGCCACGACCAGGCGGCCGCCGCAGACCGCCGCCGACCAGAACTCCCACACCGACAGGTCGAAGGTCGCCGCGGTCTTGAGCAGCACCGCGTCGGCGGGGTCGAGGCCGAAAGCCGCGGTCTTCCAGAGCAACTGGTTGACCACCGCGCCGTGCGGCACCGCCACGCCCTTGGGGCGGCCGGTCGAGCCGGAGGTGAAGATGACGTAGGCGGTGTTGCCCGGCCGCAACGGCGCGACCCGCTCGCCCTCGGCGATCGGGCCGGCCGGGTACGCCGCCAGGTCGAGTTCCCCGAGCGGGATCACCGGCGCCGCGGCGGTTCCGAATCCGGTGGCGGCGTCGGTGAGCACGCAGACCGGTGCCGCGGTGCCGAGGATGTAGTCGGTGCGTTCGGCGGGCTGGTCGGGGTCGACGGGCACGTAGGCGCCGCCCGCCGCCGCGACCGCGTACATGGCGACGACCAGGTCCGTGGACCGGGGCAGGGCCAGCGCGACCCGGCTCTCCGGGCCGACGCCGAGCGAGATCAGGTGCCGGGCGAGGCGGTTCACCCGGGCGTCGAGCTCGCCGTAGGTGAGGGTGCCGTCCGGGGCGACGAGCGCGGTGCCCGTGGGGTGCGCGGCGGCCGAGGCGGCCAGCAGGGACGGCAGCGTCGCGGCCGGGTCGACCGGGTGCGCGGTGGCGTTGCGGCGGTCGAGCGCGGCGCGTTCCGGCGCGGCGAGCAGGTCGAGGTCGCCCACGATCGCGGTGGCGTCGGCGGCGACCGCGGCGAGCAGCCGCTCGAGCCGGGCGATGAACCCGGCGACGGTGTCGCGGTCGAACAGGTCGGTGGCGTAGGTGAGGAAGCCGCCGATGCCCGCGGGCGCGCCCGCGTCGTCGTAGCCGTCGGCGACGATCAGGTGCAGATCGAACTGGGAGACATCGGTTTCCGCGTCGACCCCGGCCACGGTGAGGCCCGGCAGCTCCAGGGCGCTGCGCGCCATGTTCTGGAACGACAGGCCGACCTGGAACAGCGGGTGGTGCGCGGTCGTGCGCGGTGGGCTCAGCACCTCGACGAGCCGTTCGAACGGGACGTCGGCGTGCGAGAACGCGGCCAGGTCGACCTCGCGCTGCCGCGCCAGCAGGTCGGCGAAGCGCTCCCCGCCGTCGAGGCGGGTGCGGAAGACGACGGTGTTGACGAACATGCCGATGAGGTCGTCGAGTTCGCGCTCGCCGCGCCCGGCCACGGGGGTGCCGATCGCGATGTCCCCGGCGCCCGAGAGCCGGGCGAGCAGGGCGGCGAAGGCGGTGTGCACCACCATGAACAGCGTGGCGTTGTGCTCGCGGGCCAGCTTCACCAGGCCCGCGTGGGTCGCGGCGTCGATCTCGACATCGATGCGCGCGCCCGCCAGCGAGGCGACGGCGGGCCGGGGGCGGTCGGTGGGCAGCTCGAGCAGGTCGGGCAGGTCGGCGAGGGCCTCGCGCCAGTAGCCGATCTGCTTGGCGGCCACCGATTCCGGGTCCGCCTCGTCGCCGAGGACCGCGCGCTGCCACAGGGCGTAGTCGGCGTACTGGATCCGCAGCGGCGCCCAGCCGGGTTCGCCGCCGGTGGAGCGGGCGGCGTAGGCGGTCATGATGTCGCGCACCAGCGGCCCCATGGAGGACCCGTCGGCGGCGATGTGGTGGGCGACGACGGCGAGCACGTGGTCGCGGCCGCCGTTCACGGCGAGCAGCCGGACCCGGATGGGCACGTCGCGGGTGACGTCGAACGGCGTCATGGCCAGCGCGTACACCGCGCCGGCGACCCCGTCCTCGGCGATCGGCTCGGCGCGCAGCCGGACGGGTTCGCCGACGGGCAGCACGACCTGGCTCGGCCCGTCCGCGGTCTCGGGGTAGATCGTGCGCAGGACCTCGTGGCGGGCCACCACGTCGTCGAACGCGGCGCTCAGCGCGGCCACGTCGAGGTCGCCGGTGAGCCGCAGCGCGAAGGGCAGGTTGTAGGCGGCCGACCCGGCGCTCGCGGCGCCGTCCCCGCTGTCCTCGAAGCGGTTGAGGAACCACATGCGCTGCTGGGCCAGCGACAGCGGAAGCCGCTGCGGCCGTTCGATGCTGCCCAGCTCGATGCCGCGGCCGTCGCGGATCCGCGACTCGATGGCCACGGCGAGCGCGGCGACGGTCGGGGTCTCGAACAGCACCCGCACGGGCACCCGGTCGCCGATCGCGGCGCCGAGCCGGGCCACGACCTGGGTGGCGACCAGCGAGTTGCCGCCGAGGGCGAAGAAGTCGTCGTCGGCGCCGACCCGGTCGATGCCGAGCACCTCCGCGAACACCCCCGCGACGATCTCCTCGACCGGGGTCGAGGGCGCGCGGAAGGTCCCGGTGCCGAACACCGGCTCCGGCAGGGCCTTGCGGTCGAGCTTGCCGCTGGGGTTCAGCGGGAACGCCGCCAGCGGCACGATCACCGAGGGGATCATGTAGGCGGGCAGCACGTCGGTGATCGCGGCGCGCAGCGCCTCGGGCGCGATCTCCGCGCCGGGGGTCGGCACGGCGTAGGCGACCAGCTGATCGCCCAGCGCGGAACCGGCCACGAGGGCGACGACCTGGCTGACCGACGGCTGGGCGAGCAGCGCGGTCTCGATCTCGCCGAGTTCGATGCGCTGGCCGCGGAACTTCACCTGGAAGTCGGTGCGGCCGATGTAGTCGAGGCGCGCGGGCAGCTCGTCCGCGCCGTCGCGCCACAGCACCAGGTCGCCGGTGCGGTACATGCGGGCGCCGTCACCGAAGGGGCTGGCCACGAAGCGATCCGCGGTCAGGTCGGGGCGGCGCACGTAGCCGCGGGCCAGCTGGTCTCCGGCCAGGTACAGCTCGCCGGGCACCCCGGCGGGCACGGGCCGCAGCCGCGCGTCGAGGACGTAGACCTCGACGTTCCACTGCGGCAGGCCGATCGGCACCGAGCCGCGTTCGTCGCCGCGGGCCTGCCAGTAGGTGACCGAGACCGCGGCCTCGGTCGGCCCGTAGAGGTTGTGCACGTTCGCCGAGGACACCCGGGCGAAGGCGGCCACCGTCTCCGGCGGCAGGGCCTCGCCGATGACGAACACCTCGCGCAGGCTGTCGAGCAGGCCGGGGGCCGCGTGCGCGGCGAAGACCGTCAGCATGGACGGCACGAAGTCGGTGACCGTGACCCGGTGCCGGGCGACGGCCTCGGCCACGTAGACCGGGTCGCGATGGCCGTCGTGGGTGGCCACGACCAGCTTCGCGCCGGTACGCAGCGGCATGAAATAGCCCCACAGCGAGACGTCGAAGGTGGTCGCGGTCTTCTGCAGGTAGACGTCGTCCGGCCCGAGCGGGTATTCGGCCAGCATCCAGGTGGTCTGGTTGTGGATGGCGCCGTGGGAGACCGCGACGCCCTTCGGCTTGCCGGTGGAGCCCGAGGTGAAGATGACGTAGGCCGGGTTCTCCGGGCGGACGGGCCGCAGCAGTTCGGTCGCCCGGACCGGGGTCTCGTCGTGCGCGCTCAGGTCGACCGTGTCGAGGAAGACCACGTCGATGCCCGCGGGCACCTCGACCGCGTCGGCCGTGGTGGTCAGCACGCAGGCGGGTCGGGCGGTGTCGAGGATGTGCGCGATGCGCTCGGCCGGGTGGTCGGGGTCGAGCGGCACGTAGGCGCCGCCGGCGGTGATCACCGCGTACATGCCGACGACGAGATCGAGCGAACGCCGGACGGCGAGGCCGACCAGCGATTCCGCGCCGACGCCGCGGGCGATGAGCAGCCGGGCCAGCCGGTTGACCCGCTGGTCGAACTCGCGGTAGGTGAGTTCGGCGCCCTCGTAGTGCACGGCCACGGCGTCGGGATGGTCGGCGACGGCGCGTCGGTAGGCGTCGAGCAGCAGCTCGGGGGCGAGCGGCTGGCGGGTGTCGTTCCAGCCGCGCAGGATGCGCGCGCGCTCCGTCTCCCCCAGCAGCTCGGCGGACCCGATCGCGGCCTGCGGCTCGGCCGCGACCGTCTCCAGCAGCCGGACCAGCCGCTCGGCGAACACGGCGACGGTGGCCTCGTCGAACAGCTCGGTCGCGTAGGTGAACATGGCGGTCAGGCCGTCGGTGCCGGGACCCTTGGGCGTGATCGAGAGCTGGAGGTCGAATTTGGCGAACGCGCCGTCGAGTTCGACGGTCTCGGCGGCCAGGCCGGGCAGCTCGACGCGCGGGGTGTCGAAGTTGTTGAAGAACAGCGCGACCTGGAACAGCGGGTGGTGCGCCTGGGTGCGGACCGGGTCGAGCACCTCGACGAGCCGTTCGAAGGGCAGCTCGCTGTGCGAGAAGGCGGCCAGGTCGGTTTCGCGCACCTGCTCGAGCAGGTCGGCGAACGAGGCCGCCGGGTCGATCTCGGTGCGCAGCACGAGGGTGTTGACGAACATGCCGACCAGGTCGTCGAGCGCGGCCTCGCCGCGCCCGGCCACCGGGGTGCCGATGACGATGTCGGCGGTGCCGGAGAGGCGGGCGAGCAGGGCGGCGAACGCGGCGTGCACCACCATGAACGGCGACGCGCCGCCCGCCTGGGCGAGGGCGTCTACGCGCGCGTGCAGCGCGGGGTCGAGGTCGAAGGTGAACACCGCGCCGCGACCCGAGGCGACGGTCGGGCGTGGCCGGTCGGCGGGCAGGTCGAGGCGGTCCGGGAGGCCGGCGAGGGTGTCGCGCCAGTAGCGGATCTGCGCGGCGGCCAGCGATTCCGGGTCGTGCTCGTCGCCGAGCAGCGCCCGCTGCCACAGCGTGTAGTCGGCGTACTGCACCGCCAGCGGCGGGTACTGCGGCGCGGCGCCCTCGCGCCGGGCGAGGTAGGCGGTGAGCAGGTCGCGCACGAACGGGGCGATGGAGGCGCCGTCGGCGGCGATGTGGTGGGCGACCACCGCGAGCACGTGCTCGTCGGGTCCCAGCTCGGCCAGCGCCACGCGCAGCGGAACCTGTTCGGCCACATCGAATCCGGCCGAGGCCAGGCCGGTGAGCCAGCCGGGGACGTCGTCCTCGCGCAGGGGCTGCGGCGCCAGGTCCGGCACCGCCCGCTCGGCGGGCAGGACCACCTGGTGGCCGGTGCCGTCGACCGCCGGGTACACCGTGCGCAGGGTCTCGTGGCGCTCGATGAGGTCGGCGAAGGCCGCGCGCAGGACCGCCGGGTCGAGCGGGCCGGTGAGCCGCAGCGCGAAGGGGATGTTGTTGGCCGCCGAGGCGGTGTCGAACTGGGAGAGGAACCACATGCGCTGCTGGGCAGGCGACAGCGGGACGCGCTCGGGCCGCGCCACCGCGGTCAGCGCGGGCCGGCCCGCGTCCTGCCCGGCCAGCGGGGCGAGCCCGGCGGCGAGTTCGGCGACGGTGGCGGCGGTGAACAGCAACCGCGCGGGCACCCGGGCGCCGATCTCGGCGCCGAGGCGGGCCGCGACGCGGGTGGCGATCAGCGAGTTGCCGCCGAGTTCGAAGAAGTCGTCGTCGGCGCCGATCGGCGCGTCGGGCTCGAGGAGTTCGGCGTAGACCGCGGCGACCAGTTCCTCGAAACGGCCCGCCGGGGCGCGGAATTCCTTGACCCGCAGCTGTGGCTTCGGCAGTGCGGCGCGGTCCAGCTTGCCGACGGGGGTGAGCGGAATGGTGTCGAGCACGGTGATCGACGGCGGCACCATGTGGGCGGGCAGGCTCTGCTCGGCGAACGCGGTCAGGGCGTCGACGTCGACCCGCGCGCCCGGCGCGGCGTGCACGTAGGCGGCCAGCATCGTCGCGCCCGTGTCGAGCCGGTGCCCGATCGTGACGGCGAAGTCGACGCTGTCGTGCGCGGCCAGCACGGCGTCGATCTCCCCGAGCTCGATCCGGAAACCACGGATCTTGACCTGGAAGTCGTTGCGGCCCAGGTACTCCATCTCGCCGGTGGCGAGGCGGCGGACCAGGTCGCCGGTCCGGTAGAGCCGGGACCCGTCCCCGGCGACGGGATCGGCGACGAACCGGGCGGCGGTCAGGGCGGGCCGGTCGTGGTAGCCGCGCGCCACCTGGGCGCCGCTGATGTACAGCTCACCGACCACCCCGTCGGGCACGACCGAAAGCCGTTCGTCCAGGACGTATTCGGTGATGCCCCGGGTCGGGGCGCCGATGGTCACCGGTTCGCCGGGCACCAGCGGATCGCTGATGTTGGTCATGATGGTGGTCTCGGTCGGCCCGTAGCCGTTGAAGAACTCGCGGCCGCCGACGGCCCAGCGCCGCACCAGTTCCGGCGGGCACGCCTCGCCGCCGGCGACGACGACGCGGAAGTCGTCGAGGCCTGCCGGGTCGACGGAGGCCAGCGCGGCGGGGGTGACGAAACCGTGGGTCACCCGTTCGCGCCGCAGGACCGCGGCCAGTTCGTCGCCGCCGAGCACCTCCGGCGAGACGATGACCATGGTGGCGCCGCCGCCGAGGGCGAGCAGCAGTTCCAGCACCGAGGCGTCGAAGGAGGGCGAGGCGAAGTGCAGGGTGCGCGACCGGGCGGTCACCCGGTAGCGCTCGCGCTGCTCGTCGCAGAACCCGGACAGGCCCGCCTGGGTCACCACGACGCCCTTGGGCTTGCCGGTCGAGCCGGAGGTGTAGATGACGTAGGCCGGGTGCTCGGCGCGCAGCGGCGCGGTCCGCTCGGCGCCGGTGACGGGCTCGACCGGGTACTCCTCGAGCTGCGCGGCGAACTCCGCGTCGTCGAGGACCAGCCACTGGACCCGGCCGGGCAGCTCGCCCGCGACCTCGGCGACGGTCAGGCCGAGGACCGCGCCCGAGTCGGCCACCATGTGCGCGACCCGGTCCGCCGGGTAGTTCGGGTCGACCGGCACGAAGCCCGCGCCGGTCTTGGCGACCGCCCACACCGCAAGCACCGACGCGATCGAGCGCGGGATGCCGACCGCGACCAGGTTCTCCGGGCCGACGCCGAGGTCGATGAGCAGCCGGGCCAGCCGGGTGGACTGCTCGTCCAGCTCGGCGTAGCCGAGGGTGGCGACGGTGCCGGTGCCGTCGGCGAAGACGAGCGCGGTGCCGCTCGGGTTGGCCTCCACGGCGGTGGCCATGAGCTGCGGCAGCGTGATCACCCGTGGGCGCCGGGTGCGGGTGGGCCGCTGGCGGACCGGGCGGGTCATGCCCGCGCTCCCGTGGTGCTCGCCGGCTTGCGCTGTTCCCCGACCACCCGAACCATGACCTCGTCTCGTCCTTCGCCTCGTAGCCGTGCACGCGGGCGGCGCACACGTTGTCGTTCATCGGCCCCGACCGGCCGGGCTGTTACTCCCCGGCCGCCGCGGCGGCGGTCATCGCAGGTCGTCGAGCGCGATGACCTCGGGCACCCAGCCGGGCGCCCCTGTCGCCGCGTCGTCCACGATCACCGCACGCAGATCCTCCAGTGGTTCGCCGCCGAGGTCCGCCAGGTTCGCGGCGGTGGCGAACAGGTGGGTCACCCAGTCCTCGGCGAGCCGGTCCGCCAAGGACAGGTTCGCGTCGGCCAGCACCACCGAGGCACCGGCCGCGCCCGCCACGAGCAGCTCGACCAGCGCGGCCCGTGACTCGGGCGCGCCCTCGTGCAGGGTGCGCGACTCGAAGGCCACCTCGGTCGCCGCGCCGACGGCGCTCACCAGCGCCGCGAGCTCGTCGTAGCCGAGGGTGACCGCGCCCGCGAAGGCGATGTCGCCGCCCTGCAGCGCGCTGGTGCGGTTGGCGTAGGTGACCGGCCGCGGTGACTGTTCGGCCACCTCGGCGGCGACCGCCGGGTCGTCGAGGACCAGCCAGTCGATGCCGGGCCCGGCGGCGGGCGCCGCGGCGAGGCCGACCTTGATGTCGAGCCCGGCGGGCAGCGCCGCGCCCGGCTCGGCCAGCGGGACGACGGCCGCGCCCGCCTTGAGCACCGCCCACGTCGCCACCGCCGCGTCGACCCCGCGATCCAGCCGCAGGGCGACGCCGGTGCGCGGGCCGCAGCCACGGCCGATCAGCACCCGGGCCAGCCGGGAGGACCGCGCGTCGAGCTCGGCGTAGGTCAGCGCCTCCTCGCCCCACACCAGGGCGGGGCCGTCGGGGTCGTCGTCGACGGCGGCGGTGAGCAGCTGCGGCAGCGCGGTGCCGCGCAGCGCGGACGAGGCGTTCGCCGCCGGAGCCGCCGTGGCCCGTTCGCGTTCGGCCGCGTCGAGGATGTCCACCGCGCCGACCGCGACCAGCGGATCGGCGGCGACGGCGGCCAGCACCCGCTGCAACCGGCGGCCGAAGGCGGCCATGGTCGCCTCGTCGAACACGTCGGTGGCGTAGGTGAGCACCGCGCCGAGGCCGGCGGGCGCGCCGTCGGCGCCCTCGCGCGGCTCGACCGTCACCTGCAGGTCGAACTTGGCGGTGACCAAGGCGTTGTCCATCCCGGACACGGTCAGGCCGGGGAGTTCCAGCGACGGCCGCTCGGTGTTCTGGAACGACAGCACCACCGAGAGCAGCGACTCGGCGTCGGTGCCCGCGGCCTCGACGACCTGCTCGAACGGGAGGTCGGCGTTGGCGAAGGCGGCCAGGTCGGTGTCGCGCGCCCGGTCGACGAGCACGTCGAAACTGGCCGCGGTGTCGACCTGGGTGCGCAGCGCGAGGGTGTTGACGAACATGCCGACCAGGTCGTCGAGCACGCGTTCGCCGCGGCCTGCGACGGGGGTGCCGACGGTGATGTCGCCGGTGCCGGTCAGGCGGCTCAGCAGCGCGGCGAGCGCGGCGTGCACCACCATGAACAGCGAGGCGTTGTGCCCCTTGGCGATCCGCAGCAGCCCGGCGTGGACGTCGGCGGGGACGACGAAACCGGTCTCCGCGCCCGCCCCGGTGCGGGTCGCCGGGCGCGGCCGGTCCACCGGCAGCGCCGCGGTGCCCGCCCCGGCGAGCCGCTCGCGCCAGAACGCCAGCTGGGCGGCCGCGGCCGACCCCGGATCGGTGACCTCGCCGAGCACCTCGCGCTGCCAGAGCGCGAAGTCGGAGTACTGCACCGGCAGCGGGGTCCACGCCGGCGCTGCGCCGTGGCAGCGGGCCGCGTAGGCGGTGATGAGGTCGCGGGCCAGCGGCGCCATGGAGACGCCGTCGGCGGAGATGTGGTGCACCACGACCACCAGATAGTGCTCGTCGCCGCCGTCGGTGAACAGCGTCGCCCGCACGGGAACCTGCGCGGTGGCGTCGAATCCGGCCGCCATGAGCTCGGCGGCCCGGTCGAGCGCGCCGTCGAGCGGCCGCACGGTCAGCCCGCCGGGCAGCGCCTCGGCGGCGGAGCCGACGCGCTGATACGGCAGGCCGCCGGGCCCGTCCACCGGGTAGCTGGTGCGCAGCGCCTCGTGGCGGTCGAGCACGTCGGTGACGGCCCGGCCGAGCGCCTCGACGTCGAGGGTGCCCTCGAGCCGCAGCGCGAGCGGGATGTTGTACGCCGGGGACTCCGGGTCGAGCTGGTTGAGCACCCACATGCGCTGCTGGGCCAGCGACAGCGGGATCCGCTCCGGCCGCGGCGCGGGCGCCAGCGGCGGGCGGCCCGCGGCCGCGCCGGTGACCACGGTGGCGGCCAGCGCCGCGACCGAGGACTGCTCGAACAGGTCACGCACGGTCAGCGACGCCGCCAGCGCCTCGTTGATCCGCGACACCGCGCGGGTGGCCAGCAGCGAGTTGCCGCCGAGGGTGAAGAAGTCGTCGTCGAGCCCGACCTCGGCGGCGCCGAGCAGACCCGAGAAGACCTCGGCGACAACGCGTTCGGCCTCGGTGACCGGGGCGCGGTACTCCCCCGCGCCGACCACGGCGGGCGCGGGCAGCGCCTTGCGGTCCAGCTTGCCGTTCGGGGTGAGCGGCAGCGCGTCGAGGACGACGAGCGCGTCGGGAACCATGTAGCCGGTGAGGAATTCGCCGACCTCGGTGCGCAGCGCGGCAGGGTCGAGGGCGGCGCCCGTCTCGGGCACCACGTAACCGAGCAGGCGGTCGACGCCGTCGTCGGTGCGCACCAGCACGACCGCCTGGCCGACGCCCGCGCAGCGCAGCAGCGCCGACTCGATCTCGCCGAGTTCGATGCGGAACCCGCGCAGCTGCACCTGCTGGTCGCTGCGGCCCGCGTACTCGAGGTTCGCGGTGCCGGAGCCGCGCGACCAGCGGCCGACGTCGCCGGAGCGGTACATGCGCGAGCCCGGCGCGCCGTACGGGTTCGCCACGAAGCGGGTCGCGGTGAGGCCCGGGCGGCCGAGGTAGCCGCGCGTGAGCTGGTCACCGTCGACGTAGATCTCCCCGGCCACGCCGACCGGGGTCGGCCGCAGGCGCTCGTCGAGCACCCGGGCGCCGAGGCCGGGCAGCGCCCGGCCGATGACCGAGGCGGGCTGGGCGGCCAGCCGCTCGTCCAGGGCGAGGAAGGACACGTGCACGGTGGTCTCGGTGATGCCGTACATGTTCACCAGGCGCGGGGCGTCGGCCGGGTGCCGGTCGTACCAGCGCCGCAGCTGCCGCAGGTCGAGCGCCTCGCCGCCGAAGACGACGTGCCGCAGCGCCAGTTCCGCGCCGTCGGCCGCCGCGCGGTCGGCCTCGGCGAGCTGGTAGAACGCCGACGGGGTCTGGTTGAGCACCGTGACGCCGTCGCGGATCAGCAAGGCGCGGAACAGCTCCGGCGACCGCGAGGTGAGGTGGTCGACGACCACGACCTCGCCGCCGGTCACCAGGGCGCACCACAGTTCCCACACCGAGAAGTCGAACGCGAAGGAGTGGAACAGCGTCCACACGTCGGATTCGCCGAAACCGAACAGCGGGGCGCTGTTGGCGAACAGCTCGGCCACCGTGCGGTGGGGCACGCCGACGCCCTTGGGGACGCCGGTGGAGCCGGAGGTGTAGATGACGTAGGCCAGGTGATCCGGGCGCAGCGGCGCGCGGCGGTCCGCGTCGGTGACGGGGGCGTCGTCGCCGGGACCGATCTCGTCGAGCAGCACCACCGGGATCTCCCCGGCGGGCACCGCGGCCAGCTCGCCGCCGGTGGTCAGCACCGCGGTCGGCGCGGCGTCGGCGAGCATGAACTCGAGCCGCTGCGCCGGGTAGGCGGTGTCGATCGGCAGGTACGCCGCGCCCGACAGCAGCACACCGAGCAGCGCGACCGGCAGCCGTTCGTCGCGCGGGACGGCCACGGCCACCAGGGATTCCGGGCCCGCGCCGTGGGCGATGAGGGCACGCGCGACGCCCGAGGCGCGCCGCAGCAGTTCGGCGTAGCTCAGGCGCGTGTCCCCGAACCGGACGGCGGGGGCGTGCGGGTGCCGCAGGACGCGGTCGGTGATCAGGTCGGGCAGGGTCGCCGAAGGCACGTCGGCGCCCGGTGTGGTCCAGGCCGCGAGGACCTCGGCGCGTTCGGCGGGGGCGAGCAGGTCGATGTCGCCGGTGACCACGTCCGGATCGGCGGCGATGGCGGCCAGGATCCGGCCGAAGCGCTCGCCGAAGCCGGACACCGTCGCCGCGTCGAACAGCGCGCCGTCGTAGCCGAAGGCCAGCGACAGCCCGGCCAGGGCACCGCTCCCGTCGAGGCGTTCGACGGCGCCGAGGGTGAGGTCGACCGGTGCCCGGTGCTGGGAGCCGTCGCCCAGCGCGAGGGCCGCGCGGAAGGGCGGCACGCCCGCGCTGACCCGGATGAGGTCGCGCACGTGCGCCAGCGGTCGCGCGCCGGTGTCGGCCGCGACGAAGCCCGCCGCGTCGGCGCGGTGCAGGCGCTCGAGGACGGCGGCGAAGGTGTCGCCGGGGGCCGACTCGGCGGTCACGACCACCGGTTCGGCCACGGCGGACTCCGGCGGGTACACCCCGACGGTGACCTCCCCGGTACCGGCCAGCCGGGCCAGCAGCGTGACGTAGGCGGCGTGCAGCACGGTGAACAGCGAGACGCCGCGCCGGGCCGCGAGACGATTGAGCGCGGCGTGGACGTCAGCGGGCACCTCGGTCCGCACCTCGGCGGGCACGTAGCTGTCCCCCGCGACGCGCGGCCGGTCGGTGGGCAGCTCCAGCTGATCCTGGGCGGCCACCGGCGCGCGCCACCACTCGGCGGGCGCCGCGGGAAGCTCCGCGTCGTCGGCGCCGGTGAAGCGGTCGATCAGCAGGCGCAGGATGTCGCTCAGCGCGCGGGCGGCGGTGTCGGAGACGGTGTCGCGGCGGTTCCACACCTTGACCCGCAGCCGCGCGCCGGATTCGACGACCACGGCCACCGGGTAGTGGGTGAAGGTCACCGAACGCACGCCGGCCACTTCCAGCCCGTCGATCGAGGAACCGGCCTCCTTCAGGCCCTCCTCGTCGATCGGGTAGGACTCGTAGGCCACCAGCGAGTCGAACAGGCCGCCGGTGCCCGCGGCGCTCTGGATCTCGGCCAGGCCCAGGTAGTGGTGGTCCATCAGCGCGGCCTGCTCGGACTGCAGGGTGCGCAGCAGGTCCCGCACCGAGGCGTGCGCGTCGAGGCGCACCCGCACCGGCAGGGTGTTGACGAACAGGCCGATGATGTCGTCGACGCCGTCCAGCTGCGGCGGGCGGCCTGCCACCACGGCGCCGAACACCACGTCGTCGCGGTCGGTCAGGGCCGCCACGATCAGGGCCCACGCCGCCTGGATCACCGTGTTGACGGTGACCTCGGACTCGGCGGCGAAGCCGGTCAGGGCCGCGGACTGCTCGGCGGAGAGCTCGAATTCGATCTCGCCGACCCCGGCCTCCGGCGCGGCCGGAGCCGCGAGCACCTCGGCGACCGCGGTCGGGCGGGCGCCGTCGAGGGCGGCCCGCCAGCGCTCCAGCGTGGCGTCGCGGTCCTGGCGATCCAGCCAGGCCAGGTAGTCACGGTAGGGGCGCACCCGCGGCAGCAGGGAGTCGTCGCCGTGCATGGCGTAGAGGACCAGCAGGTCCTTCATCAGCAGCGGCAGCGACCAGCCGTCGAAGAGCAGGTGGTGCGAGGTCAGCACGAGGCGGACGCCGCCGGAGACGGTGCGGTACACCGTGAATCGCACCAGCGGGGCCACCGCCGGATCGAAGCGGGTGCGCTGGTCCTCGGCGAGGAGCGCGGGCAGATCCGCCTCCGCCACGCCGTCGACGACCCGCCACGGCGCGGTGACGCCGTCGACGACGACCTGCACCGGGGTGCCGTCCGCGGCGGTGACGAAGGCCGAACGGATGCTCGAATTGCGTTCCAGCACACCCTGTGCCGCGCGGTGCAGCCGGTCGAGATCGACGTCGCCGCCGAGTTCGAGGGCGAACTGGGTGACGTAGTCGTCGGCGCCGCCCGCGGTCAGCTGGGTGTGGAACAGCAGGCCCGCCTGCAGCGGCGACAGCGGCAGCACGTCCGACAGCCCGGGGTACGCGGCCCGCCAGCGATCCAGCTCCGGCTGCGACACCCGCACCAGCGCGACGTCGGACGGGGTGAGGCCGCCGGCCGCCGGATCCGCCGTGTGCCGGGCGACGGCGGCCAGCGCCGCGACCCAGCCGTCGGCCAGTTCGCGCACCGCGTCCTCGCCGATGACGCCGGCGGCGTACTGGAACGACACCGACATGCGGGGTCCCGCCTCGCCGTCGGTGACGATCGCGTTGATGTCGACCACCATGCCCGCGGGCATGGCCGGGTCCTGTTCGGCGGTGATGTCGCCGAGCGCGTCCGTCGGCAGGAAGCCCGCGCCCGCGAAACCCTCGGCCTCGGCGTCCATGCTGACCCGGCCGAGGTAGTTGAAGCCGATCTGGGCGACCGGGCCGGTCAGCCCGCCCGCGGTGGCCGGGTTCAGGTGCCGCAGCAGGCCGAAGCCGATGCCCCGGTCCGGCACCGCGAGCAGCTGTTCCTTGACCGCCCGCAGCGCGGCGGCGGTCTCCGCGCCGCCGTCGAGCGCGGCGGCGGTGTCGACGGCGCCGAGGTCGAGCGCGATCGGGTACACGCTGGTGAACCAGCCGACCGTGCGGGTGAGGTCGGCGCCGGGCACCGTCGCCTCCTCGCGGCCGTGGCCCTCCATCCGGACGCGGGTGACCGGCGCGTCGACGCCGCGGCCCGCGCGCCAGGCCCGCACGGCCAGCGCCAGCGCGGCCAGCAGGCCGTCGTTCACGCCCGTGCGGTACAGCGCGGGCACCTCGGTGAGCAGGGCCTCGGTGACCGGGGCCGGCACCTCGACGCTGAACCGGCGCACCGTCGCGTAGGTGTCGAGCGCGGGATCGAGGGCGCGGCTGCCGAGCAGCGGGTCCTCGGTGCCGAGAACCGAACGCCAGTAACCGGTTTCGGCGGAACGCTCGGCCGCCGCCTCGGCCAGGCCGTGCGCCCAGCGGCGGAACGAGGTGCCCACCGGCGCCGGCTGCGGCCGCTGGCCGGCGGCCAGCTGCGCCCAGGCGGTGACCAGATCCGGGATGACGATGCGCCACGAGACGCCGTCGATCACCAGGTGATGCGCGGCGACGATCAGCACGTCGGCGGCGTCGGGCCTGCGCAGCCAGGTGAAGGCGAGCATCCGCCCGGCCGCGGGGTCGAGCCGGTCGAGCGCGGAATCCAGTGCGGCGCTGCCGATCCGGGTCAGCTCGGCGTCGTCCACGCCGGCCGGGACGGCGGTCTCGGCGAGCAGCGCCGCCACGTCGTAGCCCTCGGCGGGCGGGATGTCGAGCCGCCAGCCGCCCTCGGCCCGGACCACCCGCGAGCGCAGCACGTCGTGGTGGGTCAGCACAGCGGTGAGGGTGCCCAGGAGACCGTCGCGGTCGATGCCCTCGGGCAGGGCGAGGGTCATGTTCTGGGAGAAGCGGCCGAAGACGCCCTCGTCCAGGTACTGGGCGAGCACCGGGGTCGCGGGCGCGTCACCGACGCCGCCGCCGGGCAGCTCCTCGAGCCGCACGATCTCGGTCTCGTCGCCGACCACCGCGACCTTGGCCAGCGCGGCCACGGTGCGGTGCTCGAACACGTCCTGCGGGGTGAACGCGATGCCCGCGGCCCTGGCGCGCGCCACCAGCTGCATGGACAGGATGCTGTCGCCGCCGATGGCGAAGAAGGAGTCGTCGGCGCCGACCTCGGACAGCCCGAGCAGTCCGGCGAACAGCTCCGCCAGCGCGGTCTCCACGGGGCCCTGCGGCGCGCGCGAGGTGCCCGCGTCGAACACCGGCTCCGGCAGCGCCTTGCGGTCCAGCTTGCCGACCGGGGTCAGCGGGATCTTGTCCAGCACCATGATCGAGGCGGGGATCATGTACGCGGGCAGGGACTCCCGGAGGTGATCGGCCAGCGCGCCGACCTCGACGGTCGCGCCGGGCCGGGGCAGCACGTAGGCGACCAGGGCGGTCGCGCCCGAGGGCAGCGTCTTGCCGAGGGTCGCGGCGTAGTCGATGTCGGGATGCGCGGTGAGCGCGTTGTCGATCTCGCCCAGCTCGATCCGGAAGCCGCGGATCTTCACCTGGAAGTCCGAGCGGCCCATGTACTCGATGGCGCCGTCCCCGGATTCGCTGCGCCGCACCAGGTCTCCGGTGCGGTAGAGCCGCGCGTTCGGGTCACCGGCCTCGGCGCCGAACGGGCTGGCGACGAAGCGCTCGGCGGTCAGCCCGGGCCGGTTCAGGTACCCCTGCGCCAGCGCGGGGCCGGACAGGTACAGCTCGCCGATCACCCCGGCGGGCACCGGCCGCAGGCGCGAGTCGAGCACGAACGCGCCGACACCCGCGATGGCCGAACCGATGGTGATGGTGGCGGCCGGGTCCATGGGCGGGGTGCTGGTGGCGAGGATCGTCGCCTCGGTCGGGCCGTAGCCGTTGTAGAACCTGCGGTCGCCGGTCGCCCAGCGGCCGACGAGTTCGGGACCGAACTTGTCGCCGGCGACCACCACCGCGCCCAGCTCGTCGAGGCCGGCGGGGTCGACCGACTCGAGCGCGCCCGGGGTGATGAGCATGTGGGTGACCCGCTCGCGGCGCAGCAGCTCGGCCAGGTCGTCGCCGCCGAACACCGTCGGCGGCGAGACGACCAGCGTGGCGCCCGCGGAGAAGGCCAGCAGCAGCTCCAGCACCGACACGTCGAAGTTCGGCGAACAGACGTGCAGGACCCGCGAGCCCTCGGTGACCCCGTAGTGCTCGCGCTCGGCGGCCACGAGCCCGGCCAGGCCGGTGTGGGTGACCACGACGCCCTTGGGCTTGCCGGTGGAGCCGGAGGTGTAGATGACGTAGGCCGGGTGGCGCTCGTCCAGGGTGCGGACGCGGTCGGCGTAGGACACGGTGTGCGCGGGCTGCGCGGCGATCCGGTCCGCCTGCGCGGGGTCGTCGAGGACCAGCCAGGCGATCTCGGCGCCGAGGACGGGGCGGTGCGCCTCGAGGGTGAGGCCGAGGACCGCGCCGGAGTCGGTGACGATGTGGGCGATGCGGTCGGCCGGGTAGTTCGGGTCGACGGGCACGTAGGCCGCGCCGGTCTTGGCGACGGCCCAGACCGCGAGCACCGATTCGAGGCCGCGCGCGATGCCGATGGCGACGACGTCGCCGGGGCCGATGCCGCGGCCGATGAGCTCGCGGGCCAGCTGGGCCGAACGCTGATCCAGCTCCGAGTAGGTCAGCTGGCGCTGATCGGCGGGATCGCCGGTGGGGTTGAACCGGAGGGCGACCGCGTCGGCGGAGGACTCGACGGCGGCGGTCAGTAACTGCCCGAATGTGGGACTGCTCGACCGGCGACGGCGGGTACCGCGGGCAGAACGGCGGGCAGTTTCCATTGCGGTTTCATTCACCTCTCGTCGAGCCGAGGTACACCGGACATCCGGGTACAGGCAATCGAGTCATCATATCGAGCGCCGATGGCCCTCGATCCGGCCGTACAAGGGCCCGAGAGGTGTATCGGCTGGATAACGGTCCGTGTTGCCGATTCGGAACCGTCAGGTGACGGGGCTCACAGCCGAACGAGCCCCGTGGCGGGAGCGTCCCGCCTGCGCGCGATCAGTGCGCGCTCGGGCCCCACTCCATGGGCACCCCGCGGGAGGCCAGGTAGGGCAGGGGATCGATCTTGCCGCCACCCTGGTCCCAGATCTCCAGGTGCAGGTGGGGGCCGGTGGACTGGCCGCGGTTGCCGACCGAGGCGATGACGTCGCCCGCGTTCACGCGCTGGCCCGCCGAGACGTACATGTCGTTGACGTGGCCGTAGACGGCGGTGGTGCCGTCGTCCTGCAGCACGCGGACCCACAGCCCGAAGCCGGAGGCCGGGCCGGCCTCGACGACGGTGCCGGAGGCGACGGAGTGGATCGGGGCGCCGAGGGCGTCGGCGAAGTCGAGGCCGTAGTGCATGGCGCCCCAGCGGCTGCCGAAGCCCGAGCTGATGGCGCCCGCGACGGGGCGCACGGCCTGGGTGGGCGCGACCTGGTGCTGGATGCCCTCGATGAAGTCCTCGACCTGCGAGAGCGGGTTGGACAGCTCCGGCGGCAGGCCGCCGATACCGAACGGCGCGGCGACGGGAGCGGCGACCGGCGCGGCCACGGCGACCGTGTCGGCGGCGGGCGCGGCCTGCTCGGCAGGGGCCGAGATCTGCTTGGCGGCAGCCAGCGCGATGTCGACGGCCTCCTTCGCGGACTCCGGCGCGACCGATTCCTCGGTGGAGTCGTCGTGCGAGGGCAGCAGCGGCGAGGCGTAGGCGATGGCCGGGACGACCTGCGAACCGATGCCGACCAGGCCCGCGGTGGCGACCGCGGCGCTGGCGGCGACCTTCACGCGGTCGGTGCGGGACGGCTCGGCACGGTGCCGGTTCCGGCTTCCGATGCCACCGTCACCGAGGAGATCGGCGACGGAGATGGACTCGGGGCCTACACGGTGCTGCGACAAGGTTCGTCCTAGCGTCCGACAACAGGGAAAACGGAGGTCAGGGCCGCCAGGCGATCCTGTGAACCGATCCGCAGATAACGGTTCGGCATCCGTTGTGACGTGAACTCTACTCCGTCGTGACCATTTCGCAACCATTCGCGAAGATTCCCCGGTCAGGGCGCGGGTTCCAGTGTTACAGAAGACAGACTGGACCTCATGATTCTCGACGATCTGCGCGTACCGATCGTGGCCGCCCCGATGGCGGGCGGCCCCACCACCCCGGAACTCGTCGCCGCCGTCACCGGCGCGGGCGGATTCGGCCAGCTCGCCGCCGGCTACCTGGGCACCGACGCCCTCGCCGAGCGGATCACCGCGACCCGCGCCCTCACCCCGGGCCCGTTCGGGGTGAATCTCTTCGCCCCCGGCGCGCCCGCCGACCGCGCGGACTACGCCGACTACCTGGCCACCCTCGGCGCCCGCTTCCCTCTCGGCGAACCACGGCACGACACCGACGAGTGGGCGGAGAAGTTCGATCTGCTGGTGGCCGACCCCGTCGCGGTGGTCAGCGTCACCTTCGGCTGCCCGGACGCCGCGGAGGTCGCGCGACTGCACGCGGTCGGCACCGAGGTCTGGGTGACCGTGACCTCCCCCGCCGAGGCCGCGCTCGCCGTCGCCGCGGGCGCGGACGCCCTCATCGCCCAGGGCGCCGAGGCGGGCGGCCACCGGGCCGACTTCCGCGACGACCCGGCGAACGACCCGGTCGACCCGCTCGGCCTGCTGAGCCTGCTCCAGCTCCTGCCCGCGACGACCGACCGCCCCGTCGTCGCCGCGGGCGGGCTGATCACCGGCGCGGGCGTCGCCGCGGCGCTGGCCGCGGGCGCGGCCGCCGCCCAGCTCGGCACCGCCTTCCTGCGCTGCCCCGAGGCGGGCACCAACGCCGTGCACCGCGACGCCGTCGGCTCCGCCGAACCCACGATGCTCACGCGCGCGTTCACCGGACGCCGCGCCCGCGGAATCCGCAACCCCTTCCTCACCGACTTCACATCGCTCGCCCCGGCCGCCTACCCCGAGATCCACTACGCCACCGCGCCGTTGCGGGCCGCCGCGCGCGCGGACGGCAACTCCGCGGCAGTGAATCTGTGGGCGGGCCAGACGCACGCGCTGTCCACCGGGCAACCGGCGGGCGAACTGGTGGCGACCCTGTACGCGGAAGCGAAAGCCGCTCTCGGAAAAGCACTTTCATGAGAATTCAGGGTCGTTGACAAGGCCGCACGCCCTAGAATGAAAAGGGCATCGCATCCGCCGACCATCCACCGCAGGAGGAGAGCGCCATGTCCCTCGATGTTCCCGCCGCATTGCTCGAGCGCGCCGAACAGGGCGATATCGACGACGCCGAATTCGTCGAATGCGTCCGTACGTCACTCCCCTACGCCTGGGAGGTCGTGAGCCGCGTGGCCGGTGAACTGCGTTCGGGCGATGCGGAATTCGCCGACAACGTCGTGCCCCCGCCGGACGAGAAGGCCCGCGGCCAGCTGCTGCGCGCCCTCGCCTCCGACGCCATCCGCGGCGGACTCGAGCGGCACTTCGGCGTCAAGCTCGCCTTCCAGAACTGCCACCGCGTCGCGGCCTTCCCGCTCTCCGCGGTCGGCGGCGAGACCTACACCCGCTACATCAGCCCGCGCGCCCAGCTGCTCAACCAGAGCCCCGAGCTGCGCAACTGCTGAAATTCTGGCGGCCGGCGCCGCGGGGTTCGGCCTCGTGACCTCGCCGCCGAGGCGTGATACCGCGCCTTCGGCGTGACGTCTCACGCCTCGGCGGCGAGGCGGCCGAAACCGTGGTGGTACCGGAGCCTGTGTCGGACAACTGAATACACAATTGAATAGCGACAACTGCATATCGGACAACTGAATACACAACTGAACAACAACTGAATACGGCGGGCGTGGGGAATTCTCCCCACGCCCGCCGAAGTATCGACACCGGTCGAGGCCGACTTCACGCACCGCCCCGGGTTTCGGCCGCCTCGCCGCCGAGGACCGAGACGTCACGCCGAAGGCGAAGTATCGGTCCTCGGCGGCGAGGTCACGAGGCCGAAACCCCGCGGCGCCAGCCGCCGAAACTACAGCGTCGTGACGTCCAGCTCACCTTCGGCGAACTGCGCGCGCAGGCGCTTCTTGTCGAACTTGCCGACCGAGGTCTTGGGGACCTCGGGGATGAAGGTCCAGTGCTCGGGCAGCTGCCACTTGGCGAACTTGTCGGCGAGGAAGTCGCGCAGCTCGGTCGCTTCGGCGGTCGCGCCTTCGGCCAGCACGATGGCGACCAGGGGCCGCTCGTCCCACTTCTCGTCCGGCACACCGATGACCGCGGCCTCGGCGACGGCCGGGTGGCCCATGACCGCGTTCTCGAGGTCGACCGAGGAGATCCACTCGCCGCCGGACTTGATGACGTCCTTGGAGCGGTCGACCAGGGTCAGGTAACCGTTGGGGCTGATCTTGCCGACGTCGCCGGTGCGCAGCCAGCCGTCGTCGAACTTGTCCGGGTCGACGACGCCGCCCTCGGGCGAGTAGTAGGAGCCGGTGATCCAGGCGCCGCGCACCTCGAGCTCGCCCAGGGATTCGCCGTCGTTCGGCACGACCTTGCCCTGGTCGTCGACCAGGCGGGCCTCGACGTTGGCGGGGAAGCGGCCCTGGGTGTAGCGGTAGGCCCAGGCTTCCTCGCCTTCGGCGCCGTGCGGCGGGTGCGCGACCGACCCGAGCGGGGAGGTCTCGGTCATGCCCCACGCGTGCAGGATCCGCACGCCGTGCTTCTCCTCGAAGGCGCGCATCATCGACGGCGGCACCGCCGAGCCGCCGACGACGGCGGTGCGCAGGTAGGAGATGTCCTGCGGCGCGGCGGCCAGCGCGGCCAGCACGCCGCCCCAGATGGTGGGGACGGCGGCGGCGAAGGTCGGCTTGACCGCGGCCATCATCTCCAGCAGCGGGCCGGGCTGCAGGAAGCGGTCGGGCATCAGCACGTTCGCGCCCGACATCAGCGCCGCGTACGGCATGCCCCAGGCGTTGGCATGGAAGAGCGGCACGATGGCGAGCACGGTGTCGGACCCGTTGAAGCCCATGCCGTTCGGCGAACAGACCTGCATGGCGTGCAGCCAGTTCGAGCGGTGCGAGTACACGACGCCCTTCGGGTCGCCGGTGGTGCCGGAGGTGTAGCACATGGCGGCCGCGGAGCGCTCGTCCACGATCGGGAAGTCGTATTCGGCGGGCTGGGCGTCGAGCAGCTCGCGGTAGGAGTGGACCTGGACGCCCTCGGGCGCGGTCAGCGCGGCGGCGTCGCCGTTGGCGACGATGACGTGGCGCACCGTCTTCAGGTTGGGCAGGTACTGGGCGAACAGCGGCAGCAGCGTGCCGTCGACGATGACGACCTGGTCCTCGGCGTGGTTGGCCACGAAGACCAGCTGCTCCGGGAACAGCCGGATGTTCAGCGCGTGCAGCACCGCGCCCATCGCGGGCACCGCGATGTAGGCGACCATGTGCTCGTTGTTGTTCCACATGAAGGTGCCGACCCGGTCGCCCTCGCCGATCCCGAGCGCGCGCAGAGCGTTGGCGAGGCGGGCCGCGTCCTCGCCCACCTCGCGGAAGGTCATCGTCCGCAGGCCGTCGCCGGTCCAGGTGGACACGGTGGATTCACCCTGGAAACTCGCCGCGTACTTGAGCAGTGTGGCCAGCGACAGCTGATCGTCCTGCATGGTGCTCTGCATCGATGCTCCTTCGTTCGACCGCGGCGGGAGAGAGCCACGTCACAGCGGATGCTACCGAAAGGTAGGGGTGTGGTGGTGGCGTGTTCCGGCAAGATTCCGGTCGGTCGGCTCCGCCCCCGGCAGACTTCTGGAACAGGTGTCAGGACGGCGCGCGGCGCAGGGCGATCTCGGCCAGTTCGGTCCAGTCGGCCAGCACCTGCCTGCGCCGGGCGCGGTCGCGGCCGACCATCTCGTCGAGGGTGGCGCCGCGCACCAGGTTGACCGTCAGCCAGAAGGCGCGGTCCAGGTTCTCCCGGGTGATCGACGAATCCATCAGCGCCGCGCAGGTGTCGAGCAGCTCGTGGGTCAGCTCGTGCTGCACGCGCAGCATCTCGCGGCGCAGCGGGCGGTCGTTGGCGATGCCGACGTAGAGCTCCACCGAGGCGGTGCCGAGCTTGCCCGCGAAGGTCGCCGTCACCAGCTCGACCAGGATCGCGCCCGCCGCGTCGGCCGGGCTCAGCCCGCGCGCGCGGCGCTGCATGGACTCGCGCTGACGCTGGGTGAGGTGGCCGATGGTCTGCGCGAACAGCTCCTGCCGGGTGTGGAAGTGGTGCAGCTGGGCGCCGCGGGTCACGCCGGCGCGGGCGGTGATGTCGGCGATGGAGGCGCTGCCGTATCCGACCTCCGAGAGGCTGTCGATCGCGGCGTCCAGGAGCAGCGCCCGCGTCCGCAGACTCTTCTCCTGATGCTTGTTGGGTGGCAGCGCGGAAACCATCCGGCCAGTGTAGAGGGTGAAAATTACGTGCTGCCTTGCATGCAATTGGATGTCGGACGTACTGTGAAACGACCGAGCCCCCGACCCCGGAGTTGATCTCATGGCTGTGGACCGCATGCTGCCGAGTACCGAGGCACGCGACCTGATCGAGTTGACCCGGGAGATCGCCGACAAGGTCCTGGAACCGAAGGTTGCCGAGAGCGAGCACACCGGCGACTATCCCGAGGGGGTGTTCGCCGCGCTCGGCGCCGCCGGGCTGCTCAGCCTGCCCTACCCCGAGGAATTCGGTGGCGGCGGCCAGCCCTACGAGGTCTACCTGCAGGTGCTCGAGGAACTGGCGGCGCGCTGGTCCGCGGTCGCGGTGGCGGTCAGCGTCCACGGGCTGTCGTGCCATCCCCTGTTCACCTACGGCACCGACGAGCAGAAGCGGCGGTGGCTGGCCGACATGCTCTCGGGCGAGACCATCGGCGCCTACAGCCTTTCCGAGGCGCACGCCGGGTCCGACGCCGCCGCGCTGCGCTGCCGCGCCGTGCCCGTCGACGGCGGCTACCGGATCACCGGCACCAAGGCCTGGATCACCCACGGCGGCCGCGCCGACTTCTACACCCTGTTCGCGCGCACCGGCGAGGGCTCGCGCGGCATCTCCTGCTTCCTCGTCCCCGCAGGCACCGAGGGCCTCAGCTTCGGCAAGCCCGAGGAGAAGATGGGCCTGCGCGGCATCCCCACCACCACCGCCGCCTACGACGACGCCTTCCTGCCCGCCGAACGCCGCGTCGGCGACGAGGGCCAGGGCCTGTCCATCGCCTTCAGCGCGCTGGACGCGGGCCGCCTCGGCATCGCCGCCGTCGCCACCGGCCTCGCCCAGCGCGCGCTCGACGAGGCCGTCGCCTACGCCAAGGAGCGAGAGGCGTTCGGCCGCCGCATCATCGACCACCAGGGCCTCGGCTTCGTCCTGGCCGACATGGCCGCCGCCGTCGACTCCGCCCGCGCCACCTACCTCGACGCCGCCCGCCGCCGCGACGCCGGCCTGCCCTACTCGCGCCAGGCCAGCGTCGCCAAGCTGATCGCCACCGACGCGGCCATGAAGGTCACCACCGACGCCGTCCAGGTCTTCGGCGGCTACGGCTACACCCAGGACTTCCCCGTCGAGCGCTACATGCGCGAGGCCAAGGTCATGCAGATCTTCGAAGGCACCAACCAGATCCAGCGCCTGGTGATCTCCCGCCACCTCGCGGGCTGATCCCGCTACCCGGCAACGCGCAGGTCCCCCGCCTGGTCAGGATTCGGGCAATCGGCCAGTAAACTGGCGTCGACGTCCGGCCGACCTCGCGAGGAGGCGCGCGATGCTGTGGATTCTGATCCTGGTCCTTGTGGTCTGTGTCGGCGCCCTCCTGTACCTGCGGTGGGCGCAGAACAAGCGCACCGCCCAGGAACTGGCCGACGCGCAGGCCGCCGCGAGGCAGGTCATCGAACGGCTCGGCGGCCAGGTCTACTCCCTGTCCGCCACCGGCCCCGCCTCCCGCCAGGCCCTGGCCGACGCCAGCGAACGCTACAACGCCGCGGGCGGCCAGATCGACCGCGCCGCCACCCCCACCCAGGCGAACCTCGCCGAACAGACCGCCCTCGAGGGCCTCTACTACATCCGCGCCGCCCGCACCGCCATGAACATGGACCCCGGCCCCGACATCCCGCCCCTGTCCGGCCAGGACATCGCGGGCAAGGTCGAGGCCACCCGCGCCGTCGACTTCAACGGCCGCCGCCTCACCGCCTCCCCCGCCCCCTCCTCGGTCACCCCCAACTACTACCCCGGCGGCCGCGTCGCGGGCCGCCCCGTCCCCGCCGGCTGGTACTCCGAGCCCTGGTGGCGCCCCGCCCTCGTCGCCGGCGCCTGGGGCGTCGGCTCCGCCCTCCTGTTCACCAGCCTCTTCCAGGGCATGCCCGGCGTCGGCTACGACGCCGCGGGCTTCGAATCCGGCGCAGGCGAGGCCTACACCGACCCCGGCCCCCTCGACACCCCCGGCCTCGACCCCGGCACCGGCCTCGACCAGGGCTACGAGACCGGCACCGAAGGCGACTGGTCCGCCGACCCCGGCGGCTTCGACGGCTTCTGAACACTGTTGCGTGCCGCCACCCCCGACCCGGTAGACTCCCAACGTCCCACCACGGGACCCCCGCCTTCGTAGCTCAGGGGATAGAGCACCGCTCTCCTAAAGCGGGTGTCGCAGGTTCGAATCCTGCCGAGGGCACGTACAGCATCTACAACAGCCGCGCCCGGTCGATGACCGGGCGTTTCTGTTGTCGTGGTGATCGCGTCGCCGACAATCGTGGCCGCATGGGCGATAGCGGGAACGTGGTCGGCGGGCAGCGTGATGGTGATGGTGGCGCGGGCGGCGTTGTCGTGCAGCCGAATTGAGAGCTGGGTGATCTCGAACAGGCGCTGCAGCAACTTCTCGGGGGCAACGCTGAGGTTGAGCCGGAGATAGGGCAGGGCGTCCAGCAATGCGATGTCCGCGTCGGCGGGGCGGCAGGGCTCAGCCTGGTTGGCCGCGTTGAGTTGGTCGATGTCGCTGACGGCGGCCGTTTTCTCGGTCTCCAGTTCGTTGTAGGTGTTGCGGAGGGCCTTTGTGAACGGGTCATCGGGATCGCCGTCCTGTGCTTGGCGCAGAACGGAGTCCTGGCGACGCGTCAGGTTCTCCACGGTCCGTTGGAGCCGTTCGCGGTCGGTTTGTCGCTGCCTGGCGGCTCGGTCGTCGATCCCGGCGATGTCGGCGGCAAGCAGCTCGTGGCGGAGAATGCCGAAGACACGGTCTGCGTAGAACTGCGATACCGCATCGAGTACGGCGTCTTCGCGGATGTAGATCGTCTTGGGGTGACCGGCGTACTTGTCGGGTCGTCCCCGATTGTTCCCGCGCGGCCAGCATTGGTAGTAGAGATGCCCACGGCGCTCGGCACCGTTCATGCGCCGCGAGCATTCGCATTGAAGTCGGCCTCGGAATGCGTAGCTGTGAAGTGTCAGTGGGTGTGAATTCTTGCCGCTGCCGTCACGGGATCCCCGTCGGGCTTGGCGGCGGCCGATCAGTTCGTCGTACATCCACTTCGGGATCAGAGGTTCATGGACGGGTTCGGTCGACCACACCCATTTCATCGGATCGTTGACCTTGCCATGACGGGAGCGGGACGCGCGGCGATTGAACACCTGGAATCCGGTGTACTTCGGATTCGACAAGATCTCATACACGGCGGTCTTGCCCCACGCGCGACGTGCGCGACTCGCGACAGTCGGCTCCGGGGGCGGGTATTTGGTCGGGTCGGCATTGAGTCGTTCCGCGATGGTGTCGTAGCCCAGGCCCTCGTAGTAGCGCCACATCGCGATCTGGGTCACGGTCTCACCGCGAGCGCCATCCGGTTCGATTCGCGACTTGGTTTGTGCGCGAGCAGCTTTCGTTGGGTTGGGATGCCGAAAGATCTTCGCCTTGTACCCATAGGGTGGTTTGCCAATGTTCCATCCCTCTCGCACATGGGTGCACAGTCCGCCCCAGGACTGCTCGAGGGTGTTGAGGACTTCGTACTCGGCTACCGACTGATTGATGCGGCGCTGCAAGATCCGTTGCGCGCGACTGCCGCTGATCGTGATCGGCTCGTTGGACGCGAACAGCGGCACATCGACCCTCTCCAATTCCCGCTCGATCGACAGACCTTCGTAAGTGCGGCGAGCGACACGTGCGACGGATTCGCAGATTACGACGTCGAACCTGCGGTTGGGGTGCTTGGCTTCATCCAGTAGATCAGCGATGCCACCGTCGCGGGCAATCGGGATGTTGAACCGCTCGTAATCGGTTCCGTGTCCACGCTCCTCCAACTCCATTCGGCCGGACTCGACATCGTAGTAGTGCGCCACGATCACCCAGGATTCCGGGAGTGGGGTCTTGGAGTTGCCGAGCTGGCGAAGCATCGATTGCCGCGGGTCTTGCTGATCCTCGGTCGAGGTTCGGCCGAGGAAGGCTACTCGTACCTCATCCCGCAACAGCGCCACCGGCATGCCGAGCGGGGATACCGCATAGTCTGATAGCCCTGACGGCCCTGTAGCCGGTGCCGTTCCGGAGGGGAACGTTCGACGCGCCAGAGCCGGAGCGGGTGGATTGACCGTGATGTCATCCTCGTTCATGCGGCTTCTCCGTCCTCCAAGAATTGTTCACCAGCTTTTTCTCTGGTGGCCCATTCAAGTAATTCACGGATAATCTCGGCGAGTTCATCACGCAAACGGTTTGCTTCGGACCCTTGAATAGTGACAACCTGACCAGAAAATTGGCAGTGATGCCTATGTTTTTTCAATTTCTGATCATATATCCATGTCGAACCGGAATTCGATATTTGCGAAATGGGTCCGGGGTTATCGCCGTAATCACTGTCCGAGCAAGCTGAATTTCTGGCACGTTCCAATTCCTCGCCATAGTTAGCGCTGCGAAGATAGGTGTGGCGTGGCTTCGGCGCTTCGCCTAAGGGATGTCCCGTAAGTCGTTGAGCAGCAACAGATATCGTGTCGCAGGTGGTGATCTCAGCGTCTGACCCGGTGATGGTGGAGTTGTTCTCCGGGCTGCGGCCGGCCACGTTCGCTCGCCTGATCACCCGGTTGCGGCGCGAGGGTGCCGACCGGCCGTTGCGGGGCCGGCCGTGGGGGTTGTGTTTCGAGGACCGGGTGTTGCTGGTGGCCACGTATTGGCGGACGAATCTGACGATGCGGCAGCTCGCGGCGGTGTTCGGGGTGTCGAAGTCGGCCGCGGCCAGGGTGATCGAGGACCTGGGACCTGCGTTGGCGCTACGACCCCGCGCCCGCTTCGGTCGTGATGCGGTGTTGATCGTGGACGGCACCCTGGTCCCGACCCGTGATCACAAGGTCGCTGCCCAGAGTAAGAACTACCGGTACTCGACCAATCACCAGGTCGTGATCGACGCCGACACCGAACTCGTCGTCGCGCTCGGACGACCCCTGCCGGGGAACCGCAACGACTGCCGAGCCTGGACCGAGTCCGGTGCCGCTCATGCCTGCCGCAACGCAGTGGTGATCGCGGATGGCGGCTACCAGGGCACCGGTCTGATCATCCCGCACCGTCGGTCACCCGGTGTCGAGCTGCCGGAATGGAAACAGGCACACAACAAGTCACACCGCAAGGTCCGTGCTCGCGTCGAGCATGCCTTCGCCCGGATGAAGACCTGGAAGATCCTGCGGGACTGCCGGTTGCGCGGCGAGGGAGTTGCCGTCGCGATGGCCGGGGTAGCGACTCTTGCCAACCTCACCCACGCTCGCTGATTCCAGGCCGGTGGACCGAACACCGTCACCGCGTCAGACTTACGGGACATCCCTTAAAGAGACGGCCGCTCCTGCAAAACCGAGCATGACCGAGGCGGCGACCAGCAGAAGTGCCCCGCACGTTGCCGGACCGGTGACGGAACTGGTGGGTGGCGCGGGTCTGGTCGCCGCTGCGAGGGCAGTGGTTTGGGAACTCGCGGGCCTAGCCGACCCGATGACCGGGATCACAGTGCCTGACAGGCCGATCCCCACGCCCGCGTAAGTGCTTGAACCTTGCACGGTGGATATACCGGTCGCCGCGATCGCTGGCATGCTCTGCACCGCGTCGATTTGCCTGCAGTTCGGACACGAGTTGTCGTTGTTCATGTGCGTTCCCCACTATCCGGCTGTGTTTTCCTCTGGCACTGAACCGATTTCCGTCCAGCGGTGTCGCTGGACACGTTGGTGAAGCTCGCAGAATCCGGTCCGCGCGGAAACGCACCGGGCCGACCGTCGCACACATCATTGACGGCCACCCCGGGGTTGGTGTCAAGATTCCTCATCCTCGACGTACATCGAGGATGAGGAACTGTCTCGACCTCGGTGAATCGGCTGTAGGGCTGAAACGGCTTAGAGCGCCTGGGACGACCAGCGTTAGGACAACGGACGCGTGAATGGGCTGTGTGCGTCAGCGGAATTATCTGCTGTTGTGTCGCAAAGAGGGGGTCCGTCTGCAGTACGCAAAGTGTCCGGATCCTCAGTGACCACCGGCCGTCCTCGGACACGACGGCGAGATTGGACCGGGGTCCAGAACACCGAAGGGATGCTGTCAACGCCAAGTTATCCACAGGTAGCGCTCTCGCCGGACCTGCCGCGCAGTCGCCGAATCACCGGGACTTCTGCCGAAATCCGCAGCTCACCACGAATGCGGTTTGTTGTAGATGCTGTTCGAATCGCCTCGGGGGCACAACCGACAGCACCCCCTGCGCAAGTTGCTTGGCGAGGGGTGGTTTTCGACATTCGACAGGATCACAGTTTCGTGTCAGCCCGCGACCTCGAGAGATCGAGGGGCAGTTGACCTGGGTGGATGGATCTGTCACAGGCCGGGATTCGGGCGGTGTAATGCACGCAGGGCGGCTCCGAGTTCGAGGACTGCTTGGGGGTCGGTGAGGGAACGGCCGGTGACTTCCTCGATGCGGCGCAGGCGGTAGCGGACGGAGTTCGGGTGCAGGAAGAGTTTGCGGCCGGTGTCGGCGGCGGAGCCGTTTTCGGCATACCAGGTGCGGAGAGTTTGCAGTAGTCGTTCGCGTTCTTCATAGGGCAGGGCCAGAAGGGGACCGAGCGAAACTCGGGTCATCCGTTCGGCTTCGATCGGTGCTGCCGCGATCAGCATGGCGAGGGGGTCGTCGTCGAAGCGGGCCACGCCTCGGGGGCGGTCACGTAGACCGGTGAGGGCGAGCCGGGCGAAGTGCAGTGCCTGCGGTGTCTCGGGCAGGGCGTCGTAGGGCGGGCTGATGCCCACGCGGGCGTGATGGGCGCGAAACGCCTTCAGCGCCGATGGTTCTCGGGACTCGGGCAAGGCGATTACACCGATCTGTTGGTCGGGCAGCAATCGCCAAGCGGAGATGATTTGTGCTGCGCGTAAGGCTATTTCGATACCGGGTAGGGCCTCACGGCCGGTGGCGGGTGCTTCCGCGGCGACGACCACGTAGCGGCCGGCGGGTGGCAGGCCGAGGATCCGGGTTGCTTCGCCGAGGGTGGTCGGGTCGGCGATCATGCCGGTGAACAGGGCCTCGACCAGTACGGAGCGTTCGTGTTCGCGTTGCAGTACCAGTTCGGTGGTGGTTTCTCGGTAGGCGGCCGCGACCGCGACAGCGTATTCACCCGATAGTGCCCAGACCTCTGCGGCGAGGGCGACAAGCATCGCGTCGGTGACTTCGGGGTGGCGTCGTGAGGCGGAAACCAGTTCGGACCACAGGAATTCGAATCCGATGCGGAAGGCGTGCAAGGTTTCGGCCAGGGGCACACCTTGCTGTGCACGTAGTCGCCCGGTGTCCTTGGGCGGTTCCGGGTCCACCGGTGCGGTGGTGGTGAAGTGTCGCAGCATCAGAGTGAGATTGCGCGTGCAGGAGGTGCGAATGGTGTCGAAGGGCACCTGCGCCTCGTTGCGGTAGGTGTCGAGTTCGGCGAGGAAGCGCCGGGCCAACCGCAGTCCGAGGTCGTCGATGGTCTCGAGTAGGAGCGCGGCTACTTCGACGATTGCTTCCGGTGGCGTGGTGCGGGGCATTTCCGCAGGTTACCGGTTCGTGGTTGTTGCGGCGAACAGTTGGCGGACCGGTGATGTTGTCCCTGCATCCATGGGAGCGCGATCACATCGATGCGACGATTTCGGCGATGTTTTCGGCACTACCGGGAAGTTGACGATGCGCTCCTTGACCGTGAATCTGCTGCAGTCGGCCCTGCGCGTCCCGGACCGGGTCGCAGTGCGATCGGACGATACGGTCCTGACCTACGCGCAGCTCGAGGAGCGGACCGGGCGGGTCGCCACGATGCTGTGTGCCGAGGGCGTGACTCCAGGGTCTCGGGTGGCTCTGATGCTGCCCAACGTGCCGGAGTTCGTGGTTCTCTACTACGGGATCCTGCGCGCGGGATGCGTTGTGGTGCCGATGAACCCGTTGCTGAAGGCCCGTGAGGTCGCCTACTACCTGTCCGATTGCGGTGCACGAGTGCTGTTCGATTGGAGAGGCGGTCCAGGGGAGGGTCCGCAAGGGGCGGCGGCGAGCGGGACCATCGTTCGGACGATCGATCCGACGTCGTTTGCCGCCCTGCTAGCGCGGCACGCGCCACGCCATGACAGTCCAGAGGTGGAGCTGGATCAGGTGGCGGTGATCCTCTACACCTCGGGGACGACCGGCCAACCCAAGGGTGCGGCGTTGACGCTCGCCGGGCTCGCGCACAACGCCGAGGTGTATGCCTCGACCGTGCAGGAGCTCCACCACGATGATGTGATCCTGGGCTGTCTGCCGCTGTTCCACACCTTCGGGCAGACCTGCGCACTCAATGCCGCGATCTATAGCGGGGCCGCGCTGACGCTGGTTCCGCGCTTCGAGCCGGCCGCGGTATTCGAGGCGATCGCCCGCGACCGGGTCACTGTCTTCGCTGGTGTGCCGACCATGTACTCCGCGCTGCTGCGCGACGCGGGTGCGACGACAGCGGACGTCAGGTCGTTGCGGCGCTGTGTATCCGGTGGTGCGTCGCTTCCGGTGGAACTGCTCACCGCCTTCGAGAAGACCTTCGGCTGCGAGATCCTGGAGGGCTACGGTCTGTCGGAGACCAGCCCGGTGGTCACGTTCAACCACGCCGGGCGGCCGCGCAAACCCGGCTCGATCGGTGTGCCGATCCGTGACGTCGAGGTCGAGTTGGTCGATGTGATCGACGGGATCGGCGAGATCGCGGTCCGCGGCCCGAATGTCATGTCCGGCTACTGGAATCGGCCCGAGGCGACCGAGGCCGCGATTCCCGACGGCTGGTTCCGCACCGGCGACCTCGCCCGGCGCGACGACGACGGCTACTACTACATCGTCGACCGCAAGAAGGACATGATCATTCGCGGCGGGTACAACATCTACCCGCGCGAAATCGAGGAGCTGCTCTACGAACACCCCGATGTCGTGCAGGCCGCCGTCTTCGGCATCGCCGACGATCACTTGGGGGAGGAGATCGTCGCCGCCATCGTTCTGAGCGCGGAAGCGAACACCACCGCGGAGGAACTGCAGCGCTTCGTGCGCGAACGCATCGCTGCCTACAAATACCCCCGCCACGTGTGGCTGCTCGACGAACTGCCCACCGGCCCCAGCGGCAAGATCCTCAAACGCGCCATCACTCGGCCATGAAACACGCCGCCACTCTTCATATTTCATCCCTCGAAGTCGCAGGAGCATCTCCCATGTCCACCTTCACCAGCAGCGACGGCACCGTCATCCATGTCCGGGAATGGCTGCCGGCCGACCGGCAGCCGGTCGGGATCGTGCAGATCGCGCACGGGATGGGCGAATACGCCGCCCGCTACAGTCATCTCGCCGAGCGCCTCGCCGACGCCGGATACGCCGTCTACGCCCCGGACCATCGCGGGCACGGCCACAGCATCGCGGGCACGCCCGGTGACCTCGGCGAGAACGGATGGAACCTACTGGTCGAGGACCTTGTGACACTCACCAGGCTGCTGCGCGCCAAGCACACCGGGATTCCCGTCGTCCTGTTCGGACACAGCCTCGGATCCTTCGCGGTCCAGCAGTACATTCTCGAACACTCGGGCCTCGTCGACGATGTCGTGCTGTGCGGTACCACAGCGGTCGACCAGCTGTTCGCCATGATCGCCGAGGCAGATGGAGATCTGCTTGGGCTGTTCAATGCCCGCTTCCAGCCCACGCGCACGACTGCGGACTGGATCAGTCGTGACGAGGCGCAGGTCGATGCGTATGTGGCGCATCCGTGGTGCGGGTTCGATCTCGACCCGGCCAACATGACGCTATTGGCAACGGTTGCCGCCGAACGGCTTTCGAGGCCGACAACCGTTCCCGATGATCTGCCCGTCTACGTGATGGTGGGCGATCAGGACCCGCTCAACGACAATCTGCGGTTGAGCGACCTGCTGATCGACCGATATCGCGAGGCCGGGCTGACCGACATCACCTACCGTGTCTACCCGGGGGCTCGGCACGAGATCCTCAACGAGATCAACCGCGACGAGGTGGAAGCCGACCTGATCGCCTGGATCACCCGCGTACCGAGTTCGTAATCCTCAGTCGTCCTGAGTATTTCGGCGCGGTGTGGGCGGAAGCGGCTGGGCGAGGCGACTGTTCATCGCACTCGTCAGCTCGGTCAGGAAGTTCTCGAACTGCCGGAGCTGCTCGGGGGAGTGCCGGGCCATGACGTCGGCGACCTGCGCGCCGAGCGGGCGGAAGAACTCGTCGGCAAGCTCGTGCACCTCCGAACTGCCGCGCAAGGTGATGACGCGCCGGTCGTTGTGCTCGCGCGTGCGCATCACATGGCCGGCCTGTTCGAGCCGGTTCAACAGCGCGGTCGTGGCGGGCTGGGACAACGAGATGCGTTCGCTCAGGCGGGCGGGCGACAAGGCCGCGCCACGTTCTTCGGCACTGAGGATCTCGATGAGCGCTTCGGCATCGGTGGAATGCAGACCCAGCCACGCCGCGAACCGTCGGCTGAATTCCCGATAGTTCGCGCCGTAGGCGCGCAGACCCTCGGTCAGCTGATCCTGCTGAGCCCGCGCAACCGGGTGGTTCATCTGCCCCTGCCCACCTTTCTCGCACCGGAGCGACACCGGTGACACCGTTTGACAACCTACTCCGCTCGTATGTACTTTCACCATGGAATTATTCCATGATGGAAGTAGGTGCCAGTGGACGAGATGGAAACAGGGGAGCCGCAGCCGACGGCGAAGACACCACTGCTGCGCTGGCTCGGTTTGCTCGCCATCGCCCTTGGTGTCGCGCTGATCGTGGTCGACACGACGATCGTGAACGTGATCATCCCGTCGATCATCGAGGACCTGAACACGAGTTCCACTGAGGCGCAATGGATTCAGGAGTCCTACGCGATCGTTTTCGCGGCGCTGCTGCTGGTGGTCGGCCGCGTCGCCGACATCATCGGCGCGAGACGGGTATTCGTGGCCGGTGTGGTTGTCTTCGGCGTGACCAGCATCCTGGCGGGGCTCGCACCCGGTGGTGGACTGCTGGTCGTCGCGCGGTTCCTGCAGGGCTCGGGTGCGGCGATGATCCTGCCGACCTCGTTGGCGCTGCTCAATGTCACATTCACCGGTAAAGCCCGTGGTCAGGCGTTCGCCGTCTGGGGTTCAACGATCGGTGCGGCCGCCGCGCTGGGCCCGCTGCTGGGCGGCTGGCTCGCCGAGCATGTGTCGTGGCGCTGGGCTTTCGGCATCAATGTCCCGCTCGCCGTGGTGATCGTGATCGGTGTGATGGCGTGCATCGAGCGTTCGCCCCGGATGCCGGGACGGCTCGACGTCCTCGGTTCGGTGTTGTCGGTGCTGGGCCTGGGCCTGCTGGCCTTCGGTTTGGTCGAGGGCCGTGTCTACGGCTGGATCACCACCAATCACACGCTGGAGATCGGTGGCTTCACCTGGGACAGCGGCCCGTCGCCGGTGCTGGTCGCGCTCGTTCTGAGCGTGGTCGCGCTCGCCGGATTCCTCGGGCGGCAGGTGGCCCTGCGCCGGGCCGGCGACGCCGATAAGGCGCTGATGGATCTGAGCCTGTTCCGGCTGGCGTCGTTCCGCAACGGCAATATCGCCACACTGATCATTGGACTCGGCGAGTTCGGCATCGTCGCGGTGCTGCCGCTGTGGCTACAGTTCACCCTCGGCTACAGCGCGGTCCAGGCGGGTCTGGCGCTGGTGCCGATCGCCATCGGAAGCTTCATCGCCAGCGGAGCCAGCTTCGGCCTGGCCGACAAGAATGTCTCGCCGGTCAACCTGGTTCGCCTCGGCCTGGCGTTCGAGGTCATCGGCCTGGGTGCGCTGGCACTGTTCGCCTCACCGGACACCTCATGGTGGTCGCTGGCGCTGATCCTGTGCCTGTACGGCATCGGTGTCGGTTTCGCGACCGCTCAGGTCACCAATGTGGTGCTGGCCGATATCCCGGACAGCGACAACGGCCAGGCATCCGGCATCCAGAGCACGTTCCGCCAACTCGGCTCCGCGCTTGGGATCGCGGTCCTGACCACGGTCTTCTTCACCACGCTCGGATCTCAGGTCACCGGCCATCTCACTGCGGACGGCATACCTACCGTCCAAGCTGAACAGCACGCGCACGCGATCACCAACAGCGCGGGCGCGGCAATCGAAGGGTATGCGGCCCAACCGCAGACCGAGCCGATTGCGGCGGCGGGCCGTACCGCAATGACCGACGGTATCGAGCTGGGTGGCTATCTCGCAGCAGGATTCGTCCTGCTCGGCTTGATCGCTACCGCCCTGATCCCGAAATCGGCAGCGCGCGATAGACAGCCGAGTCAGGTATCAGCCGCGCAGATCTGACCGAAAACGATCTCCGGCCCGCCCAGCCACCGGGTGCGCCGGAGATCGTGAAGTCGCTGATTCTCTCAAGGGGCAGCTGGAGCCAGCAGCTACAACGACCGGCGATGAACCCGCCGAACAATCGGCATATCGGCGGAAATCCGCAGCTCACGGCGGGTTCGCGATGTTGTAGATGCTGTACGTGCCCCGCCGAGGGCACCACGTAGGCCCGGCTCATTCGCTGTTCGAAATTCTCGCCCACGCGGCTCGGACCGCAGACAGCGCGGTCTCAGCGCTGATCGTCAGCCGCGTCTGCCCGGCCAGTTGCGCGTTCCAGTCGTCCTCGTCCGGCGCTCGATCGAACAACTGTGGGGCAGGTAGCCGGTTGGTCGGGCCGTATCTCCGGTACAACGCGCCCGCACTGTCGTCGATCGCGCCGATGCGGTCCAGCGCCCACAGGTCCCATAGATCGCGCGAGGCGCGCCGGTCGTGCCATGTCACGGTCTTGCCCGCGACAAAAGCCGGCAGCGTGGGTACGAGAAGCTCGACCGGTGGCACGTCGGTGTAGCGCTGCTCGAGCTTGCGGAGCTCGGTCGGCCACACTGGTCTGCCACGTGCGGACAGCAACTGGATCTTGACCGAAACACCGGATGCGGAGCGTAGGTGGGCGGCACCGGTATCCGGGACGGCGCTCAACGACGGTGCCCATTCCAGCCGACCGTAGCTTCGCGCGACCGATCGTGGCAGAGCAGCGTCGAGTTCGGCTGCCAATACTGTCCGGTTGTCCAAGGCAACCAGATCGATATCTTCGCTGAGTCTGCCGCTTACCAGATGCGTACGGGCAAGGGCGGTTCCGCCGATGAAGTGCAGCCGTTCGCCGAACCTTCCACCGATTGCCGCCAGCAGATGGGAGATCAGATGGTCGCGATCGACCTGCTCCGGCGAAACACCGAATTGGACTGCGACACTGTCGTGTTCGTCGATTCTCATGCTGCCACCCAGCTCTGCACGAGCCGAAGGGACGCGCCCAGTCGCTGATCAGTAGCGAGCTGCGCGAGCCTCGCCGGATCACTCCGACGGTAGAGCGTCTCGATCGCCGGGCGGACCTCTGCCTCCGCATTTCCCAGCTCCGGACGCCGGGCCAGATCGAGCACGGTCTGCTCCGGGGTCGTTACCAGCGCAGGACCCAGCGACGTTTCGACACGCTCGGCGTCGAGCGTGTCGGTATCGCGGCGAACGAACCGGACTCGAGCCGAGCGATCGGTCAGTGCAATCGGCCGATGCTGGCGCGGAACGGCGACAATCGCGGTCGCCAGCGCACGCGGCACGGCTCCGAGGACTCGAGCCGCGCTGATTCCCATGACAATGGCGTGATCCGGCCCGTAAATCGATGCCGCGATACCTGCGGCGACGGCCTCCAGGGCAGGCAGCCAGGTCCGGCCGACCTGGTCCGGCGCGACGATCACGTAGTAGCCGTGAGCAACGCGATGCAGTACGCCCCGATCGACGAGCCGCGCGATCTCGGGACGCGGTTGCGCGTAAATGTCGGCCAAATCCTGCGGTCGAAGGGTTCGAAGTGGCGCTCGCCAGAGTTCGCCGGGCAGCACGGTGCTGCGATACTCCGCCATCAGCACCACACCTCCTGGTGAGAGTATGCATTTAGTTGGCTGTTACCCAACTGAATGCATACTATCGGATGAGCGACAGCCGTCACCCATGCCACCAACTGGGGCTTGTCTCCTGCCCCACACCGGTGGGTGCGTTGGGGTCGGGGCCACCAGGTGCTCGCCGAGCCGGTGTGCGAATGCGTAGCGGCGTTCGCGCCACAGGCGGGCCGCGGCGGACGAGTCGGTGAGGGCGTGCAGGCCCGCCCGCCACTGCCGGAAGGCCAGGTCGGCGTCGTCCTCGGACACCACGTCACGATGTTCGTCCGGGGCGGAATCCGTTCGGGGTGAACGGCTTTCGGTCTCGGTCACACGCCCGTCGTTCCGTCTATGCGCTCGCGGAGGAGGTCGGCGTGGCCGCAGTGGCGGGCGTATTCGGCGATCATGTGGGTGTAGATCCAGCGGAGGGTGACCTCGCCGTTCCGGAACGGGCTGGTGGCGTCGAGGGCTCGGGTGGCGCAGTTGCGGCGGGCGTGGGCGATCTCGTTCTGCCAGGTCGTGTGGGCCGATGCGTAGGTGGCGTCGGGGGTGAGGTCGAAGCCGCCGTCGTGGTCGGGGGTGCTGGTCGGCGAGGGGTGGATGGCGGGGGCGGGTTCGCCGGTGAGGACTCGGCGGAACCAGTTGCGTTCGACTTCGGCCATGTGCCGGAGCAGGCCGAGGAGGGTGAGGGACGAGGGCGGGACGGCGGGGGTGCGCAGCTGGGTGTCGTCGAGGCCCTCGCATTTGCGGGCGAGGGTGGCGCGGTAGAAGTCGAGCCAGGACTCGAGGGTGGTGCGCTCGTCGGCGTCGAGCGGGGGCATGGGGCGGTCGGTCGTCGTCACGGGCTCGATGGTGCCAAGAGGGTCGGACACGTCGGTGGCGGGATCGGGTCGTGCCGGGGTGGCCGGCACGACCCGGACCTCGCGTGCGGTCACGCGTCCGCGGCGGCGGGCTGCGCGACGGTGACGTGGCGGCGGCGGGTGGGCATCATGACGGTGGGGTGGGCGATGCTCCAGGCGGCGCTGCGGCAGATGAACTCCTTCAGGCGGACGGCGGCGCGGCCGGTCAGGGCGGAGGACTTGGGTTCGTCGGCGGGGGTGACCCACTGGATGACGGCGTCGCGGCGGCCGAGGCTGACGCACTGGGCGGTGTAGCCGATGGTGTTGCGGGGCAGGTCGCGGCCGGTGAGGCGGGCGGCGATCGCGTCGGCGGCCTGGTGGGCGGTGGGGACGCCGGAGGCGCAGGACATGCGCAGGGTCTCCCCGTCGGCGCCGGGGGCCTGGGCGGCGTCGCCGACGGCGTAGACGTCGGGGTGCGAGACCGAGCGCATGGTGTCGTCGACGACGATGCGGCCGGTCGCCGACACCTCGAGGGTGGTGGCGGCGGCGATCGGGTGCACCGCGAAACCCGCCGTCCACACGGTCAGCTGGGCGGCGATGGTGCGGCCGTCGGCGGTGTCGGCGCCGGTCGCGTCCACGCGGGCGATGTCGGTGTGCTCGTGGACGATGATGCCGAGCCGGTCGAAGGCGGCCCGCAGGTGGGTTCGCGCCTTCTCGCTCAGCCAGTCGCCGAGGCCGCCGCGCGCGGCGAGCGCGACGGTGAGATCGGGGCGGGCCTCGGCGATCTCGGTGACGGCCTCGATGCCGGTGAGCCCGCCGCCGACGACGAGGACGGTCGCGCCCGCGCCGAGGGCGGCCAGGTCGTCGCGCACGCGCAGCGCGGACTGCTTGCCCGCGATGAAGCGCGCGTGTTCGGCGACGCCGGGCACGCCGCTGTCGGCGGCGGTGCTGCCGAGCGCGTAGACCAGGGTGTCGTAGGCGATGTCGCGCGCGTCGTCGAGGTGGACGGTCTTGCGCTCGGCGTCGACGGAGCGCACCCGCGCGATCTCGACCCGCACGCCGGTGCCGGCGAACACGTCGGCCAGGAGGCGGGTCGGCAGGGTCTGGCCGACGGCCAGCTGATGCATACGGACGCGTTCGACGAAGGCGGGGTCGGCGTTGACGAGGGTGATGTCGACGTCGGCGGGATGCAGCTTCTTCGCCAGGCGGCCCGCGGCATTGGCTCCGGCGTAACCGGCGCCGAGGACGACGATGCGGTGCTTCATGGTCTCACTCCTGTCTGGGTGGTGTTCGCTCCCTGAACCGGGCAGCGGACGGAAACCTGACAGGTCCGTGGTGTGATCCGGGTCACCAACCGGCGAAGGCGGGGTCCGGGTGTTCGGCGGCGGCCCAGCGGCCGGTCGCGCGGGCCAGCTTGGCGGGGTTGGCCTGGGTGTGGACGGCGGCGATGCCGTCGGTGGTGATCTCGAGGGTGATGATGCCGACGATCCGCTCCCCGACCACGATCACCACGGCGGGGACGCCGTTGACCACCTCGGCGAACAGGTCGGCGCGGCCGCCGATGTCGGCCCACTTGCTCTCGCTCGGCTCGAACAGGCGGCGCAGGAATCGCGCCACGCGCAGCCTGCCGGTGATCGGCTCGGGCAGCGAGAACACCACGCCGCCGCCGTCGCCCGCGCTGACGACGTCGTCGGCGAGCAGCCGGACCAGCGAGTCGGTGTTGCCGCTCAGGGCGGCGGCCAGGAACTCCTCGACGACCTTGCGCGCGGCGGCCTCGTCGACCTCCACGCGGGTGCGGCCGTCGGCCAGGTGCTGCTTGGCGCGCCGGTAGATCTGGGCGGAGTTCGCCTCGGTCAGGTCGAGCAGGTCGGCGATCTCGGTGTGCGCGTAGCCGAACGCCTCGCGCAACACGTAGACGACGCGTTCCCGGGCGGTGAGCCGCTCCATCAGGGTGAGCATCGCGATCGAGACCGATTCGCGCTGCTCGACGGTGTCGGCGGGGCCGGCCATGCGGTCGCCGGCCAGGAGCGGCTCGGGCAGCCACTGGCCGACGTAGGTCTCGCGGCGGGCGCGCGCCGAGGTGAGCTGGTTGAGGCAGATGTTGGTCAGGACCTTCGTCAGCCATGCCTCGGGCGTCTCGACATAGCCGCGGTCGGCCGCGTGCCAGCGCACGAACGTGTCCTGGACGGCGTCCTCGGCGTCGCCGGCCGAACCGAGCAGGCGATACGCGATCGCCTCCAGCCGGGGCCGCGCGTCCTCGAACACCTGGACCTCGCGCACACCCGCCGACATGGGTCCGAAGTTATCGGCCCGCGCCCGCTTCCGCCAGGGCGCCGGGCTACTCCGCGCCCGGGGCGCGCTCGCCGATCTCCTCGGCGGCGCGCTGGAAGGCGTCGGCGGCGCGGGCGAAGTAGTCGAACAACAGCTCGCGTTGCGCGGGCGTGTAGCCGGCGATGATCTCGCCGATGCCGCGCCGGGCGGGCGCGAGGACCTCGTCGAGGTCGGCGGGCCGCGCGACCGGTTCGACGATGACCTTGCGCCGGTCGCCCGGGTCGGGCACGCGGCGGACGTAGCCGGCCCGCTCGAGACGGTCGACCAGCCGCGTGGCCGGGCCGGTGGTGAGTCCGGTGCGCGCGCCGAGCTCGCCGGGTGTCATCGGCCCGCCGAGTTCGAGGATGTTGAGCGCGTACAGGTCGGTGGCGCCGAGGCCAACGGCCTTAGCGCCCGCCTGGGCATGCAGCACCACCGAACTCAGGTACCGGCGGAAGGTCTCGCCAGGGTCGGTTCCATGCCGGCCCGTTGACACGGGGTCCATCTCGCTCATTATCTCTTCCTCAACGCAGCAACTTTTTCAACGCAGTGACTTCCTAAACGCAGACACATCGTGTGCGCAGAGAATAACACGAACGGGGAATCAGCAATGGACACCGACGCGAACGCCATCCGCGACCTCATCGACCGCAGCGCCGACGCGTGGGCCCGCGGCGACGGCACCGCCTACGGCGACTGCTTCACCGCCGACGCCTCCGACGTCACCTACGCGGGATCGCTCTACCGCGGCCGGGCGGAGATCGGGCGGGCGCACCAGGCGCTGTTCGACAGTTTCCTGAAGGGGACCCGCCTCACCGTCGAGATCGTGGAGATCCGCCGGTACGGCGATGCCGCGGTCGTGGTGACGCGGGGCGAGTCCGCCAAGGGGACGCCGCGCCGGCTGGGAAAGGTGGTCACCTACACGGTGATTCGCGAGGCCGACGGTCACTGGCGGATCGCGGCCGTGCAGAAGACGCGGCGCAACCGGCTGCTGGAGGCGGTCACGTTCGGTCTGCAGCCGGGGACCCGGCCCGCCGCGCGGTGACGGGAACCTCGTTGCGCCACCGCGGCCGGTGGCCGATCGTCACCCAGCGCAGCAGCCATTCGGCCGGGCCGTAGCGGAAGCGACGCAGCCAGAGCGCGCTGGCCGCGAGTTGCAGCAGGTAGACCACAAGGGCGAGCAGCAGCGTCTCCGGCGGGGACAGACGACCCGCCGCGCCGAGCCCGACGCCGGTGAAGATCAGCAGACCGATGGCGGACTGGCCGAGATAGTTGGTCAGCGCGATCCGCCCCGCAGGCGCCAGGGCCGAGCGGATCCAGGCCGTGCGGGGGTGATGCATGAGGCGCAGCAGCGTGGCGACGTAGGCGGCGGCGAGGGCGGGCGCGGTGGCGACGCTCACGGCGACGGTGAGGGTGTGCCCGTTGCCGCCGCCGAGGGTGTAGATCAGGCCGCCGGCGAGCCCGATCGGGAAGCCGATCCACTGGACGCGCCGCAGGATCGGTTCGTCGCCGCGGACCCGCGCGAGCAGCTGCCTGCGGCCTGCCACCATGCCGAGCAGGAACATGGCCAGCGCGGTCGGGCCCTGGAGCGAGACCGCCTGCAGGATCAGCAGCGGGAGCCCGTCGAGGTGTCCGGCGACGACGTCACCCCAGCCGCCGAGCATCGCCGCCGTCGACCGCCGGGCCTCGCGCAGCGCCTCGTCCGTCGAGGGCAGGACCGCGGACGGGTCGACGAACAGCCCGGCGAGCAGCATGCTCGCCAGGACGACGCCGTAGAGCGCGCCTGCCACCCGCAGCGCGGTGCTGTCCCGGCACCGGCGCATCCAGAACAGCACGAGGCAGGCCACGGCGTAGGTGGTCAGCACGTCGCCGCCGTAGAGGAACACGATGTGGGCGACGCCGAGCGCGAACAGTCCGGCGATCCGGCGCAGCATGCGCGGTTCGAAGGCGGCGCCCGCGGCCGCGGCGGATTCCATCTGGAGGGTGAAGCTGTAGCCGAACAGGAACGAGAACAGCACGTAGAACTTCATGTCGACGAAGACCGACGACAGGTCGCGCACGAGGTCGTCGAGCGGCGTGGCGTAGGCGGGGTCGGTCACCAGGTTGCCCGGATAGGCCGAGGCCATGAACGTGATGTTGACCAGGAAGATGCCGAGCAGGGCGAAGCCGCGCAGGGCGTCGACGTCGTGCACCCGCGCGCGGGGCCGGGCGTGGTGATCGGTCATGGGGCGCCTCTTCGTCGTCGTTAGTATCCCTGGGATAGTATCTCGAGGAAACCAATTCGGGCGATAGGATTCCGGACGCCCCAGCGACCGAGGAGGAACCCGCCGTGACCGCCGCCGAGCCGCCGCCCGCCGAGCTGAGCAGACTCTGGCGCCTGCCGGTCACGCCCCGGGTCGGCAGACCGGCGGAACTCGACGTCGACACGGTGGTCCGCGCCGCGGTCGACCTGGCCGACCGGCGCGGGCTCGGCGCGGTCACGCTGGCCGAGGTCGCCGCGACGCTCGGCTTCACGAAGATGGCGCTGTATCGCCACGTCGGCTCGAAGGGCGAGCTGTTCGAGCTCATGGCCGACCTCGCCCTCGGGCGCCCGCCCGCCGTCGACCGCGCGGACTGGCGGGCGGGCCTGCGCGCCTGGGCGCAGGCGCTGTGGACCGTCCACCGCGAGCACCCCTGGCTGCCGCAGCTCCCGGTCTCCGGCCCGCCCCGGGGACCGCACGCGATCGGCTGGATGGACGCCGGGCTGCGCGCGCTGGCGGGCACGGACCTGGACTGGGCCACCAAGGTCGGCGTCATCATGCTGCTGAACATGCATGTGCGGCAATCGAGTCTGCTCACCCAGCAGCTCGCCGACGCCAGGACGGGCACCGGGCTGGACGAGGCGGCGGTCAACCGGGACTACGCGATCGCCCTCGCCCGGCTCGTCGACCCGGCGACCTACCCGGAGGCGGCGGCCCTCTTCGCCGGCCCCCTGTTCCGCGACCCCGCCGACCCCGCCGACCTCCCGGATGACAGCGACTTCGCCTTCGGCCTCGAACTCCTGCTCAACGGCGTCGCCGCGGAGATCACCCGCTGACCGTCGCCGATATCCGGTTGCCCGGGGTCGGGTGCCGTGGCAGCATGCTAATGCGAAACTTGTCGCATTAACGGCTTACGACTTCGAGGAGTCCGCTTGCCCGAAACCCCCGCGCCCGCACCCACCGCCCCCTCCGTGCTGCACCCGATGCCGGGCCAGCCCCGCGTCGTGCTGCTGAAACCGCTGGTCACCTCGCCGCTCATCGAGGTCGGCGACTTCAGCTACTACGACGATCCCGACGACGCGACCGCGTTCGAGACGCGGAACGTGCTGTACCACTACGGCCCGGAGAAGCTGATCATCGGGAAGTTCTGCGCGCTGGCCACCGGCGTGCGGTTCATCATGAACGGCGCCAACCACCGCATGGACGGCCCCTCGACCTTCCCCTTCCCCTCCATGGGCGGCGCGTGGTCGGCGCACCTCGACCTGCTGATGGACCTGCCGAATCGCGGGGACACCGTGGTGGGCAACGACGTGTGGATCGGCAACGGCGCGACCGTGCTGCCGGGCGTCCGGATCGGGCACGGCGCCATCGTCGGCGCGGGCGCCGTGGTCACCGGGGACGTGCCCGACTACGGCATCGTCGGCGGCAACCCGGCGCGGCTCCTGCGCCGCCGCTACTCCGACGACGACGTCGCCCGCCTGCTGGCGATCGCCTGGTGGGACTGGCCGCTCGACCACCTCACCGCGCACGTGCGCACCATCATGAGCGGCGACCTCGCCGCGCTCGCCGCCGCGGCGCCGAACGCCCTGTGACGCAGGGGGTGCGGGCCACGGGCACCGGTCACTAGCATCGCGGGAGTGGGACTGGTCTTCGGGACGCGGGGGTCGGATTCGGCGTGGGTCGAGTCCGTGTGGACGTGCCGGAGCGAGCGGGTCTCGGAGATGACGTCGGTCGCGACGGAGTCGTGGGGGCTGGTGTTCTGGGAGGAGCGCGGCGTCGCGTGCGCCGCGATCACCGGGCCCGAACGCGGAACGAGTACCGCGCCGGTGCCGGAGGGCGCCGATTTCGTCGGGATCCAGTTCGCGGTCGGTACCTCGCTGCGGAGGGTCGCCGCGCCGACCCTCGTCGACGGCGGACTCGTGCTGCCGGACGTGACCGGGCGCGGCTTCTGGCTCGACGGCGCGCGGCGGGAGACCCCGGGGGCGGACGACGCCGAGGCGCTGGTCGAGCGGCTGGTGCGGGAGGGCGTCGTCGTGCGGGACGAGCTGGTCACCGAGGTGCTGCGCGGCGCCGAGCCCACGGTCACCGAGCGGACGCTCGAGCGGCGGTTCCGGTCCGCGACGGGACTCACCCAGGGCGCCGTCCGCCAGATCGGGCGGGCCCGCACCGCCGCGATCCTGCTGACGACGGGCGAGGCGCCCGCCGACGTCATCGACAAGCTCGGCTACTACGACGAGCCCCATCTGGCCCGCGCGCTGCGCCGGTTCGTCGGGCGGACGGCCGGGCAGCTGCGCGAGGGCACCGGCGGGGCGATCGCGCTCGACCCGGGTCAGCGCACGACGTCGTAGACCAGCTTGGTCACGCCGTTGCTGTAGGAGGCCGAATCCCGCAGGCGCAGCTGCTGCTTGTCGCGATCGGAGCGCGCGAACAGACTCTTGCCCGCGCCGAGCAGGACCGGGAAGACCAGCAGGTTGTACCGGTCGATCAGGTCGGCGTCGCCGAGGCCGCGCGCCAGTTCGGCGCTGCCGTGGATGTAGATCGCGCCGCCGTCGGCCCGCTTGAGCGCGGCCACGTCGTCGGCCGAGCGCAGCACGGTGATCGGGCCCCAGCCGTCGATCAGCTCGTCGTCCTTCAGGCTCGTGGACACCACGTACTTGGGCAGGTCCCGGTAGGCGAGGTGGTCCTCGGAGTCGCGCCAGATCGGGGCGAACGCCTCGTAACTGCGGCGGCCGAACATGAGCGCCGAGGTGTCGGCCAGCTCCTCGCCCTTGAGCGCGAACGCCTCGGGGACGAATTCGGTCTCCATCACCCAGCCGCCACTGCGGTGGCCCTCGACCTTGCCGCCGGGCGAGTCGACCACGCCGTCGAGGGACATGAAACCTGTGTAGACGAGTTCGCGTGCCACGGAAATCCTCCTGAGTTCGGGTGTCTGCGATCAGGCTAGGCGGGCGGGCCCGCCGCCGTCTTGGACGAAACCGACACCGCGTTCAGACCGCGATCACCGGCGGGTCGTCCGCGCGGCGGCGGTAGCGACCCGGGGCGATGCCGTACTCGCGCTTGAACGCCTTCGCGAACGCGAATTCCGAGGTGTAGCCGACCTTTCCGGCGATCACGTGCAACGGCGCGTCGGAGTCGCGGAGCAGGCGGGCGGCGGTGAGCAGGCGCCAGCGGGTCAGGTAGGCCAGCGGCGATTCGCCGATGGTGCCCGCGAAGCGCCGGGACAGCGTGGCGCGGGAGACCCCGGCCCGGCCCGCGAGATCGGGGACGGTCCACGGGTGGGCCGGGTCCTCGTGGACGGCGCGCAGCGCGGTGGCCACGGCCGGGTCGGCCAACGCCGCCGCCCAGCCCGTGCCGCGCGGGGACTGCCCGGCGAACCACGAACGCAGCAGGAACAGCAGCAGCGTATCGAGGAGGGCGGGGATGGCGGCATCGCTGCCCAGCTGCGGCGAACCCACCTCCGCGCTCAGCAGGTCGACCGCGCCGCGCAGCGAGGGACAGCCGCCGAGCCGGGCCGGGAGATGGACGAAGTCGGGCAGGTCGGCGAGGAGCGGATGGCTGCGCCGACGGCCGATCTCGTAGGCCCCGCAGAGCAGGACGCAGCGGACCCCGGGACCGGTGACCTCGCGCGGCTCGCCGGGCCGGGCGACCTCGGTGACCGGGGTGCCGAGGGCGTCGACCAGGTCGTGGTCGGCGCCGCGCGGCATGAACACGACGTCGCCGGCGGCCAGGGCGATCGGTTCGCCCTGCGGTGGCAGCAACCAGCACGAACCCTCCAGCACGACGTGGAAACCCGCGCCCGGCACGACCGGATAGCGGCGCCCCCACGGCGCGTGCCGGATGAACATCCCGGAGGTGGGGCTGCCGGTCCGGATCGCGGCGACGGTCTCGCTGAGCAGGTCCACACGCACAGCGTAGCGCGTCCCGGATGAGCGATTCGGATATCGAACTGCGCGATACAGCCATTCAACGGCTCACGTCCGCACCATAGCGTCGAAGACATGACCGCGCACGGCACACCGCTCGCCCTCGGCGTCCTCTCGGCCGCCACCCTCATGACCATCCTGGACGGCAGCATCGTCACCGTCGCGATGCCCGCCATCCAGCGCGACCTCGGGTTCTCCCCCACCGGCCTCAGCTGGACGGTGAACGCCTACCTCATCGCCTTCGGCGGCCTGCTCCTGCTGGCCGGACGCCTCGGCGACCTCATCGGCCGCCGGACCGTCTTCCTCACGGGCACCGCGGTGTTCACCGCCGCCTCGCTGCTCGCCGGGGCCGCGGCCACCCCGGCCCTTCTCGTCGCCGCCCGCTTCCTGCAGGGCGTGGGCAGCGCGCTGGCCTCGGCGGTGGTGCTCGGCATCCTCGTCACGCTGTTCACCGGGGCGCGGGAACGAGCCTTCGCCATCGGCGTCTTCAGCTTCACCGGCGCGGCGGGCGCCTCGCTCGGCCAGGTGCTGGGCGGCGTGCTGACCGACGCGCTGAACTGGCACTGGATCTTCCTGATCAACGTCCCCATCGGGCTGGCCACCCTCGCCCTCGCCCGCCGGGCACTGCCCCGCGACGAGGGCGTCGGGCTCGGCGCGGGCGCCGACGCGCTGGGCGCCGTGCTCGTGACCGGCGGACTGATGATCGGCATCTACACCGTGGTCGGCATCGAGCGGCACCACTGGTCGTCGGCGCACACCCTCGGCTTCGGCCTGCTCGCGGCGCTGCTGCTCGGCGCGTTCCTGCTGCGCCAGCGCACCGCGGCGACCCCGCTGCTGCCGCTGCGGATCTTCCACTCCCGCACCGTCTCCGGCGCCAACGCGGTCCAGATGCTCACCCTCGCCGCCATGTTCGCCTTCCAGATCCTGGTCGCGCTCTACACCCAGCAGGTCCTCGGCTACAGCGCCCTGCAGACCGGGCTGGCCATGCTGCCCGCGGCCGTATCGATCGGTGCGGTCTCGCTCTTCGCCTCCGCGCCGCTCAGCACGCGGTTCGGGGCGCGGGCGGTCCTGATCGCGGGGCTCGTCCTGCTGCTGGCGGGGATGCTGTGGCTCACCCGCCTGCCGACGCAGGCCGCCTACGTCACCGATCTGCTGCCGATGATGGTGCTGGTCGCCGGCGGCGGGCTGGTGTTGCCCTCGCTCACCACGCTCGGCATGTCCGGCGCGCGGGCCGAGGACGCCGGGCTCGCGTCCGGGCTGTTCAACACCACGCAGCAGGTGGGCATGGCGCTCGGCGTCGCGGTGCTGTCGACGCTGGCGGTCACCCGCACCGGCGCCCTGCTCGGCGCGGGCGTCACCCGCGCCGAGGCGGTGACCAGCGGGTACCGGCTGGCCTTCGGCGTCGCCGCCGGGCTGCTCGTGGCGGCGCTGACGGTCGCCGTCGTCGTCCTCGGCGGGCGCGGCACCGAGACCTCCGAGCCACCGGCCGTACCCGCGGCGGCCTGAACCGCGGCCCGGCGGCTCAGTCCCCGTGCCTGCGCTCGTACCGGGCGCGGGCACGGGAGTGCGCCTCGCGCAACAACTCCCGCACCGCCTGCTCGGTACGTGGTCCCGGATCGACCACGGCCAGCCAGGCGGCCGCGGCGTAGACGGGATGCGGCAGCACGACGTCCCGGGCCGACGGGTCGTCCGTGGCGTCGGCGCTCCACGCGGCGAAGGCATCCCGGCCCGCGGCGATGTTGACCCGGAAGGCGCCGGGGCGGTCGAGGCCGGAGGAGGGCTCGCCCGGATAGTCCTTGGTCACGACGGTGGCGAAGGGCTGCCCGGACGGCACGACGCCGTCCGGGGCGAAATAGAAGAAATGGTCGCCCCAGGCGATCTCGGGCGCCGCGCTGCCCGGCCCGGGCGCCAGGTGCAGCACGCCGGGCAGGCCGGTCAGGTACTCGAGGAGGTCGTCTACTGTCATGGTTCGAGCGTGACATCGAAGTGCTTATGTGGACTCGGGACGCGACGACGAGGGCATATGACGTGGTGAACCTACATTCCGGTCCGCTGCGGACGGCCGACGTCGCCCGGCGATCCGGGTACTCGGTGCAGCAGATCCGGAACCTGGAACGCGCGGGCGTGCTCCCACCCGCGACCCGGAGCCCGGGCGGTCACCGGGTCTACGGCGAGGTCCACGCGCACGCGGCCCTGGCCTATCGCGGGCTGGCGGCGGGGACGGGTCCGGCCGAGGCGCGGGCGATCCTGCGCGCCGTCCTGGAGGGTGACCTCGCCGGGGCCCTGTCCCGACTCGACGCCGCCCACGCGCACCTGCACGGCGAACGGGCCGACCTGGACCGCGCCGTGCGCGCGGCGTCCGCCATCACGGCCGAGCCGATCGGCGACGTGCGCGCCGACGATCTCCTGACCATCTCCGAACTCGCCGGCGCGCTCGGCGTCCGCGCCTCCACCCTGCGCCACTGGGACGCCACCGCTCTCGTCGTGCCCGACCGCGCGTCCGACGGCTCCCGCCGGTACACCCCCGCCCAGGTGCGGGACGCCCGCGTCGTCCACCAGCTCCGCCGCGCCGGCTACGGCATCGACCAGCTCCACCCCGTCCTCGCCGACCTGCGCGCCGCCGCCCGCACGGGCGACCTGCGCGCCGCCCTCGCCGCCCGCGCCGCGACCCTGACCGACCGCTCCCGCGCGCTGCTCGACGCCGCCGCGGCCCTGCACGCCGTGATCCGTTCCGGGTGACGCCGACCCCGCGCACGACGGTGCCCGGCCCGTCACGGGGCCGGGCGCCGGTCGCGGGTCAGGGGGTGACGATCGGGAAGTTCGGGTCGGGGGTGTCGAGGAGGGCGAGCAGGCGCTGGAGGACCGCCGGGTCGCCGGTGTGGTCGATGCCGTCGAGGCCCTCGCCTGCCAGCAGCCCGAGGAGCTGGAGCTTGGTCAAAGTGACGGTGAGGTCGACATCGGCGGGGCGGCGCGGGTTCTCGGTGCGGATGAGGGCGCCGTTGGACAGGGTCAGGCGCATCGTGGTGTCGAGGTCGGTGAAGCGCCAGTCGATGCGGAAGGAGTCGCCGGCCGCGCGCGGCCCGTTCACGCGGATCGCGACGGTGTCGAAGAGCTGGCCGATGGTGAGCTGGGTGGCCAGGCCGGTGGCGGTGTTGACCGGCGTCGGCACGATGCCGTTGCGCAGTTCGACGGCACCGGTGAGGTAGAAGCCGCGCCAGGTGGCGTTCTCGCTGCCGAAACCGAGCCGGGTGTAGACCTCGGCGAGGGCGTCCTTGGCGGTGGCGTTGTCGGGGTCGGCGAAGACGGCGTGCTTGAGCAGCTCGGCCGCGAAGCGCAGGTCGCCGTCGCGGCTGTAGGCGGCGGCCTTCTCGATGACGGCGTCGGCGCCGCCGATGGTCTCGACGTAGCGCGCGGCCAGTTCCTGGGGCGGATGCTGCCACAGCGAGCTCGGGTGACCGTCGAACCAGCCGAGATACCGCTGGTAGATCGCCTTCACGTTGTGGCTCACCGAGCCGTAGTAGCCGCGGGCGCTCCACGCGTCGGCGAGCCCGGGCACGAGCTCGATCTGCTCGGCGATCTCCGGGCCGGTCAGGCCCTGGTTGAGCAGGCGGAGGGTCTGGTCGTGCAGGTACATGTAGAGGTCGCGCTGGACCGACAGGAAGTCGGTGAGGTTCTCGGTCCCCCAGGTCGGCCAGTGGTGGGAGGCGAAGGCGACGTCGGAGTCGGCGGCGAAGAGCTCGATGGCCTCGTCGAGGTAGTGCGACCACGCCCGCGAATCGCGGACCACCGCGCCGCGCAGGGTCAGCAGGTTGTGCAGGTTGTGGGTGGCGTTCTCGGCCATGCACAGCGCCCGGTGCCGGGGGAAGTGGAAGTTCATCTCCGCGGGCGCCTCGGTGCCGGGCGTGACCTGGAAGACGATCGGCACGCCGTCCACGGTCTCGCGCTGACCGGTGTGGGTGATGTCGACCGTCGGGGCGATCAGGCCGATCGAACCCGCCGAGCCACGGATGCCGAGCCCGGTGCTGACCTGCCCCTCGGCGGAGATCGGCAGGGCGTAGCCGTACATGTAGGTGGCGCGCCGGGTCATCGCGTTGCCCGCGTAGACGTTCTCCGAGACCGCCTCGGCCAGAAAACCTTCCGGCGCCAGGATCGGGACGTCGCCGCGGCCGTCGGGCAGCACGCCCTCCACGCCGCCGAAGTGGTCGACGTGGGAATGGGTGTAGATGACCGCGGTCACCGGGCGGTCGCCGCGGTGCGCGCGGTACAGCGCCAGCCCGGCCGCGGCGGTCTCGGCCGAGATCAGCGGGTCGATGACGATGACGCCGGTGTCGCCCTCGACCAGCGTCATGTTGGACAGGTCGAAGCCGCGGATCTGGTAGATGCCCTCGGTGACCTCGAACAGGCCGTTGGTCAGACACAGCTGGGCCTGCCGGAACAGGCTCGGGTGCACGGTGTCGGGGCAGTCGCCGGACAGGTAGGTGTAGCCGGAGGTGTCGAAGACCGACTTGCCGTTCGCGTCCTTGATGACCAGCGGTTCCAGCGTCGCGATGAACCCGCGCGACGCGTTCTCGAAATCGGTTCGGTCGCCGTAATCCAGTGCCATGGTCGGAATCAGCTCCTCCGCTCGGATGCCTGCCCTTGCGGCCTCGATGCTCGGCGCGGGCGCCCGGCGGCGCCTCACCCGCTACGGGTGAATTCGGCCGGTGGGCACACCGGCGGGGCACGGTCGGGTCAGTGGCGGCCCGGCGGCTCGGGCAGGTCGGCGGTGGCCTCGGCGATCGTCGGGTAGACGCCGATCGGGGTGTCGCCGCTCTCGGCCGAGCCGAGCATCTCGGCGAACTGGGCGACCGAGCGGGCGATGCGGAAGTCGATCCGCCTGCGCGCCAGCTCGTTGCGCAGGTCGAGCAACGCCTCCGCGGCGGAGACGTCGATGGACGGTGAGGTCTCGGCGTCCAGGACGACCAGTCGGGTGGTGTCGGTGCACAGCTCGGCGATGCGGCTCTTCACGTAGTCGGCGTTGGCGAAGTACAGGCCGGACTCGACCCGCACGACCAGCAGGTCCGGCCTGCCCGACAGTTCCGGGTGCCGGGCCAGGTCGACCCAGAGCCGCCCCTGGCCGGCCAGCGCCGCCACGTGCGGCTGCGAGGACCGGTACACCAGCAGCACGATCGAGATGCCGACGCCGATGAGCAGCCCCGGCAGGGTGTCGAAGACCAGCACGCCCAGCATCGCGCTGACAGCGGCGATGAAGTCGACCCGCGCGGCGTGGCCGTAGATGCTGCCCAGCAGCTGGGTCCAGACCCGGTAGAGCCTGCGCAGGGCCGCGATGTCGACCAGTTCGACGACCGCGGCGATGACCACCGCGGCCAGCGTCGCCTCGGGCAGGTTCTCGAACAGGCCGGTCAGGAACAGCAGGGTCAGCACCGTGAGGACAGCGACCACCAGGCCGCTGACCTGGGTCTTCGCTCCCGCGCCGCCGTTGACCGCGGTCTTGGAGAGGCTGCCGTTGACCACCATGCCCGACGCGAGGCCCGACCCCAGGTTGGCCGCGCCGAGCCCCATCAGCTCGCGGTTGGCGTCGATGGAATACCCGGCCCGCGCCGCATAGGTCTTCGCCGCGCCGAGGCCCTCGGCGAACCCGATGAGCAGTACGCCCACCGCCGGGCCCGCCAGGTCGAGATAGTCGCCGAGGCCGACGCCGGAGGGCGGACCGAGGTGCGGCAGCCCGGCGTCGATATGCCCGACGATGGCGACGCCCTTGTCGTCGAGGGAGAAGACCTGCACCGCGACGATGCCGAACAGCACGGCCACCAGCGACCCCGGCACCACCGGCAGCCACCGCCGGAGCGCCAGCACGAGCGCGAGGCTGATCAGGCCGACGGCGAGCGTGCGGCCCTGGATGTCACCGAGTTTCGTGAGCACGCCCCACGCCTGCTCGAAGAAGTTGCCCGAGTCCTTGTGTACGCCGAGCAGTTTGGGCACCTGGCCGATGATGATCGTCAGCGCCAGACCGACGATGAAACCCTTGAGCACCGGCTCGGAGATGAACGAGGCGACGAAGCCCAGGCGCACGAGTCCCGCGACGAGGCCGACGACGCCCGTGCAGATCGCCAGGGCGGTCGACAGGGCCAGGTAGCGGGTCGGGTCGGCCCCGGCCAGCGGCGTGACGATGGCCGCCGACAGCGCCGCCGTCGCCGACATCGGGCCGACCACCAGGTGCCGCGAACTGCCCGCGAGCGCGTAGAGCACCAGCGAGGGCACCGCCGCGTACAGCCCGACCACCGGCGGCACCCCGGCGATCGAGGCATAGGCCAGCGCCTCGGGCACCAGCACCGCCCACACCGTCAGCCCGGCGATGACGTCCGGACGGAGCCAGGATCGCTGGTAGCCCTGCAGGGAGGGGAAGACCGGCCAGGACGCCATCACAGCCCGCCGATGCCCTTGCCGACCACGACGGCACCCATGATGAGCAGCACGATCGCCATGACGATGTGGTTGTCGGCCTGGAGCCAGGCGCGGGCCGTGTCGAGGGCGGGCGCGAGCCGCTGCGCGGCCACGCTGTAGCCGATCACCACCGCGAGGACCACCGAGGACGCCAGCAGGGTGAAGATCAGCACGGCCGCCACGTCGGCGCCGCCGGACAGGCCCGCGCCGCCGATGGCGACACCGGCCGACACGCACAGCAGCAGGTTCTTGGGGTTCACCGCCGACAGGAGCGCGCCGAGGCCGATCGCCTTGACCGTGGTGACGGTGTCGAGGGCCTGCATCCAGCCCGGGACCGAGTCGTCGTCGCGGTCCCGCCACTGCTTGACCGCGAGCACGATCAGCAGCGCGCCGAGCACGATCTTGATCCACGACACCGTGGCCGACGGCCCGCCCGCATCGGTGTCGCCGAGGGACCCCGACAGCAGCGTCAGCACCGCCGTCACCACCAGGATCCCGGCGACCCAGCCGAGCGCGAAGCCCTTGGCCGCGCCGCCCGCGTTCTCCGACAGGATCAGCAGGATCACCGCGACGATCGGGATCGGCGAGATCGCCACACCGACGGCCAGCGGTAACAGATCACCAATGACAGCGCCCATGTCCGGCACGTTAGGGGCGCCGCGGGCGATCGCGCGTCACACGTTCCGGGTGAGATCGGGGCCCGGGGGAACAGCGCGGGGACGCCGCGGTGGTGAGTCTCCCCAACCGGGCGGCAAGCCTGGTTGCGCACCGGTGCCGGGCCGTAGGGTGCCTGTCATGAGCGATGCGGACCGCGTGGTGCAGCGGATGAGCGAGGACTATCTGCTGGGCGGGCCGCGCGTCTACACCCGCGAACAGGTGGCCGAGCAGTCCGGCGTGGCGGCGGCGGACACCGGGCGCCTGTGGACGGCACTGGGTTTCCCCGCCAACCCCGACGACGAGATCGACTACACCGAGGCCGACGTCGACGCCGTGCGCAACTTCCGCGGTATGAACGAGGTGGCGCGCTCCGACATCCGGCAGCAGGCCGCGGCGGCGAGGACCAACGGCCAGGCGCTGGCCCGGCTGGCCGAGTGGCAGGCCGACCTGGTGCTGGCCGAGATCCGCGCCCGGGTGGCCGCGGGCGACCCGGCGCTGTCGGAGGACGAGCTGATCAGGGCCGCCACCGAATCCACGCTCGCCGGGATCGAGCAGTTGCAGACCTACGTCTGGCGGCGGCACCTGGCGGCCGCGCTGGCCAGGGCCATCGACTCGCCGCCCGACAGCGAGGACTCCACCCGGGTGCTCGCCGTCGGCTTCGCCGACATGGTCGGGTTCACCCGGCTGACCCGGCACCTGCATCCCGACGAACTCGCCACCCTGCTCGAGGCCTTCGAGTCGACGACCACCGCGGCCATCACCGAGAACGGCGGCTGGGTCATCAAGAACGTCGGCGACGAGGTGATGTTCGCGGCCGAGACGGCCACCGCCGCGGCGCGGATCGCGCTCGCCATCCAGGAGTCGACGATGCTGGTCGGCGGCACGCCGGAGCTGCGGGTCGGGGTGGCCTACGGCGAGGTGCTCAAGCGCTTCGGCGACCTGTACGGGTCGGTGGTCAACATCGCCGCCCGGCTCACCGGCGTCGCCCGGCCGGGCAACGTCCTCATCGACGACGAGGCCGCCGACGCCCTGGCGGGCGACCCGGCCTTCGCCATCCGGCACCTGCGCAGCGTGCGGGTGCGCGGCTTCAACCGGTTGCGGCCGCACCGCCTGCGGCGCGGCGCGGGTCACGGGCCGGACTAGGGTGTCCCGGGTGCAGAAGGACTGGTCACAGGTGCGCGCGGAGTGCACCGTCTACGCAGACGATGCCGTGCTGGCGTTGAACAAGCCCGCCGGGATCTCGGTGACCGGGGAGCGTCACGACACCGACCTGGTCGAGCTGGCCGCCGCGGCGGGCACCCGGCTCTACCCGGTGCACCGCATCGACAAGGTCACCTCCGGGCTGGTGCTGCTGGCCACCGACCTGGCCGCGCACGGGCCGCTGACCCGCCAGTTCACCAAGCAGACCGCCGCCAAGACCTACCTGGCCGTCGTGCACGGCGACGGACTGCCCGACACCGGCGTCGTCGAACTGCCGCTGAGTGTCGGCCGCAAGAACCGGGTCCGCATCGCCGCCCCGCGCGAGGCGATCCGCCGGGACGGGGATCGGTGGTTCGCCGACGAGGCCGACCTGCTGCCGACCAAGAACTATCCGTCGCGTACCGAGTTCGCCACGCTGGCCCGGTTCGGCGACCGCGCGGTGCTCGCCCTTCGCCCGGTCACGGGGCGGCGCCACCAGCTCCGCGTCCACCTGGCCTGGATCGGGCACGCGATCCTGGGCGATCCGCTGTTCGACCGCACCGGCGGTTTCGCGCGCACGCACCTGCACTCGTGGCGGCTGCGGCTCGACGCAGGCTGGCGCACCCCGCCGGAGCTGGCCCTCGCCGCCGAGCCCGGCGCGGACTTCTGGACGCCGCTGCCCGAGGACGCCGACCCCGCCGCCCTGCTGGCCGCGGCGGGACGCGCGTTCCCCGACCGCTGACCGGCGCCCGCCCGACGGCGCCGGATCCGGTGGCGCGCGACACAGACCGGTGATCGGGTTTCGCGGCGTGGCACGCCTCATGAAGACACGAAAGTGCAGGTCATCTAGCCTTGGAGGGTGCCTGGGAGTCATACCGGCACACTCTGACGCAACGGAGCGATCCCAGAGAAGAAAGCGACTGCCGATGATCCTGGCGGCTCAGCTCAGCGACACCCACTTCGACGGCAAACCCCGCAACATCGAACGCGTCGAGCGCGTCATGGCGTTCCTCGCCGACCTGCCGCGCAGGCCCGACGTCATCCTGGTCACCGGCGACGTCACCGACTCGGGCAGGCCCGAGCAGTACGCCGAGGCCCGCCTCGCGCTGGCCGCCGACCTGCCCGTGTGCGTCCTGCCCGGCAACCACGACGACCGCGGCGCGTTCCGCTCCGTGCTGTTGGGGGAGCCGGCCTCGACCGCCCCGATCAACAGCGTCCACCGGACCGGCACGCTGACCCTGATCCTGCTCGACTCGAGCGTCCCCGGCGAGCCCGGCGGCCTGCTCACCGACGACACCTACGCCTGGCTCGACGCCACCCTCGCCGAGACGCCCGCCGATCACTCCGTTCTGCTCGCCCTGCACCATCCGCCGTCGCTGCTGCACAGCCCGATCGTGGACGGCATCGCCCTGGCCGACCCGGATCGCCTGGCGGGCATCGTCGCGGGCGACGACCGCATCCTCGCGGTCCTCACCGGGCACGCGCACTCCCCCGCCGTCACCCTGTTCGCAGGCAAACCCCAGCTGACCGGGCCGAGCACCGCCTCGGTCCTCGGCCCGGCCTGGGAACTGGCCGCGCCGCACCGCGTCATGGACTACGCGCCGGATCCGGCCCTCGCCCTGCACGTCATCGACGGGGGCAGGCTGACGACCCATTTCCGCAGCGTCGCGATGGGCGGGTGGCTGGCGCAGAGTCCGGTTTAGACTCGGTGCAGTGAGACATCAGCCCGCGGCGGTGCGCGGACCCCTGCGACCGATCGAACTGGCCACCGGGGCGGTGCTGGGCGGGCTGACCGTCGGCCTGATCACCATCGGATCGCTGGTGCCGTTCGCCGCCGCGCTGCAACTGGTCGCCGCGGTGCCGCTCGGTCTGCTCGCCACCCGGCACCGCCCGCGCGCCCTGGTCACCGCCACCGTCGCGGCCGCGCTGGTCACCTTCGTCGCCGCGGGCCTCATGCCCGCGCTCGGTGTGCTCAGCGCGGCGACCCTCGGCGGCATCATCGGCACGGTGAAGCGGCGCGGCGGCGGCCTCGGGTCGGTGATGGCGCTGGCGGTTCCGGCGGCGCTGCTGTGGGCGGCCTACTCGATCGGCATGCTGCTCGCCTTCGCGCGGACGAGGGAACTGTTCTTCCGCGCCATCCGCAACACCGCCGACGGCATCCAGAGCCTGGCCGGACGGGTCTCCGCGCTCGCGCCGCTCGGCCGGTTCGCCGCCGACGCCACCGACGTCGTCCTGCGCTGGTGGTGGGTCTATCTCGGCACCGGCGTCGCGCTCGGCGTCCTGGTCAGCACGTTCGCCTCGTGGTACGTCCTCGGCGCGGTGCTCGACCGGCTGGCCTGGCTGCCCGGCAGCGACCGGCTCGACGCCCCCGACGACGACCGGCCGGTCGACCCGCTGCCGGTCACCCTGTCCGGCGTCGGCTACCGCTACCCGGGCGCGTCCGCCGACGCGCTCGACGGCATCGACCTGACCGTGCGCGCCGGGGAGTTCGTGGCGATCGTCGGCCACAACGGCTCGGGAAAGTCGACGCTGACCCGGGTCCTGGCAGGCCGGCCGCCCACCGCGGGCACGGTGAGCAGGCCGGGGTCGGCGGGACTCGGCCGGGTCGGCGGCACCGCGCTGGTGCTGCAGCGACCCGAGAGCCAGACCCTGGGCGTCTCCGCGGCCGACGACGTGGTCTGGGGCCTGTCGGCCGAGCACGCCGCCGAGGTCGACGTCGACGACCTGCTGCGCGAGGTCGGCCTCGCGGGCATGGGCCACGTCGAGACCTCGACCCTGTCGGGCGGCCAGCAGCAACGGCTCGCCGTGGCGGCCGCGCTGGCCCGCAGGCCCGCCCTGCTCATCGCCGACGAGGCGACCTCCATGATCGACCCGGACGGCCGCCGGGAACTGGTCGCGCTGCTGGCCGCGCTGCCGCGCCGCCACGGCACCGCGGTCGTGCTGGTGACCCATCACGAGGCCGACGCCGTGGCCGCCGACCGCGTCGTCCACCTGGACCGCGGCCGCACCGTGACCCGGCTGCCGAGCTGGCCGCTGCCCCGCCGCGACGACCGCACCCGGCCCATGGGCGCGCCGATCCTCGAGCTGCGCGGGGTCCGCCACACCTACAACCGCGGCACCCCCTGGGAGGCCGCCGCGCTGCACGGGGTCGACCTGTCGGTCCGGCAGGGCGAGGCGCTGCTGATCGTCGGCGGCAACGGGTCGGGCAAGTCGACGCTGGCCTGGATCATCGCCGGCCTGACCGTGCCGAGCGGTGGCCGGTGCGAACTGCGCGGCACCCCGGTCGACCGGCAGATCGGCCGGGTCGCGCTGGCCTTCCAGCACTCGCGGCTGCAGTTGCAGAAGGAGACCGTCGGCGCGGAGATCGCGGACTGGGGCGGGCGGGCCACCGGCTCGGGCGCGGTGGGCCGGGCCCTGGACGCGGTCGGGCTCGATCGTGGCTTCGCCGCGCGCTCGATCGAGGAGCTCAGCGGCGGCCAGGCCAAGCGGGTGGTGCTCGCGGCCATCGTGGCCAGCAGGCCGCAGGTCGTCGTGCTGGACGAGCCGCTGGCCGGGCTGGACCCGCACGGCCGCGCCGAGATCGTGGAACTGCTCGCCCGCCTGCGTGATTCGGGCCTGACTCTGATCATCATCTCGCACGACGTGGCCGACATGGCCGCGGTCTGCGACCGCACCGTGCACCTGAACGCCGGGCTGATCACCGAGACCGCGGCGGTGCCCGCCGCCGCGACCGCGCGCACCGAACCGATCGTGCGTCATCTACCGGAGCCGCGCAGGCTGCTCGACCACGGCCGCCGCGCCGAACCGGGAAGCGAGGCCACCTCATGAGCACCGTGCTGCTGCGCGAAGTCCCGGTCGACAGCCCCGTGCACCGGCTGTGGGCGGGCACGAAGATGATCGCCGCGCTGGCGTTGAGCCTGCTGCTGATGTTCCTGCCGACCTGGCCGGTACTCGGCATCGCGATCGGGTTCCTCGTGCTGGTGTGGGTGGCCGCCCGGCTGCCGCTGTCCGTGCTGCCCCGGCCGCCGTGGTGGTTCTGGGCGGCGGTCGGCGCGGGCGCCCTGCTCAACGCGCCGACCGGCCTTGCGGCGGTGCTCGTCTACGCCCAGGTGTTCGTCTTCGGCGTCGTGCTGGTCGTCGCGGCCTTCCTGATCGCGTGGACCACGCCGATGGGCGAGGTCGCCCCGGCCCTGGCCACCCTGGCGGGCCCGCTGCGCCGGTTCCGGGTGCCGGTCGACGAGTGGGCGGTCGTCGTGGCGCTGACCCTGCGCGGGTTGCCCCTGCTGCTGGAGGAGATCCGCGTCCTGCGCGCGGCCCGCAAGCTGCGCCCCAAGGACAACCTCGTGCAGCGCGCCGCCGACAACCCGTGGATCGACATCCTCACCGCGTGCATGGCCGTGTCGACGCGCCGCGCGGGCGAGCTGGGCGAGGCCATCACCGCCCGTGGCGGCACCGGCATGCTCACGGCGCATCCGAGCAGGCCGGGGCGCCCGGACGCGCTGGCTTTGTTACTCGTGCTCACGGTCTGCGCGGGCGCGGTCACGGTCAGCGCCCTGTTCTGAGATGTAGTGCCGAATTCACCTACCGGACACTCGAGCCGAGGGCTAGAGTGCGATAGGCACCACTGATCGGATCCGCATTCACGCCGTTCGTGCTCTCGGGGGAATACACGCACACGGCGACTTCGTTCGGGAATCACACCTGATGAATTAGATGGGAATGTTCAGATGATCATCCGTAAGATCGCCGCGTTCGCAGTGCCCCTGCTCGCGGCGAGCCTCGTCGGCGCAGGCGTCGTACACGCCGAGCCGGTCACTCCAGATGTGGAGTACCGCGCCGAACTCTCCGGAAACACAGTTGTGACGACGCTCACACACGGCACCTTCCAGGTGTCCGGGAACGCCGTCGAAGTGAAGGACGAGGGAGGCGCCACCCTGCTCTCCCTGCCGCTCTCGGTCCGTGACGGGACGCTGGAATACTCGCTGCCGCACGCGGTGCGCGACGAGGGCCGGGTCCTCGAGATCACCGCGGTCAAGGACGTCGCCCGGTCCGTCCCCAACCTCACCCCCGTGGCCTCCCCGGCCGAAAACTACGCCGCCCAGGCCAATTTCGCGTCCACCTTCGGGCTGGCCACCGCGATCGGCAGCTTCGTCGGCATGGCGATCGGCGCGGGCATCGGCCTGGTGCTCGGTGCCGCGGCAGGCGGCATCGGCGCCCTGCCCGGTTTCGCGCTCGGCGCCTCGGTCGGCGGCATCATCGGCAGCATCGTGGTCGGTGGCCCGACGCTGGTCATCGCCGCCGTCGACCTGATCAACACCCTGGCCGCGCCGCCCGGCACCACCCAGTGGGCCCAGCAGAAATAGCGCGCCGGCGGGTGGGCCGGAAGCCACCGGCCCACCCGAGGGCTCACGCCTGGTCGCGCACAGCCTTTTTCGCGGCGTCCTGAGCCGCGTCGACCTGCCCGGCAAACTTCCCGCCGGTACGCTCGTCGACCAGGTCGCCCGCCTTGTCGATGACGCCGTCGACCTTGTCGGCATGCTTTCCGGCCAGGTCCATCGCCTTGCCGGCCAGGTTCTTGAAATCCACCGTGCACTCCTCGTTCCGCTGATCCGGGTACAACGGAACGAACGATAGCAACCCGCGAGCGTGCCCGCCGGGTCTAGGACTCGATTGTGCCCGCCCACACGGGATGCCAGAGCCGCCCGGTGTCGGTCCAGGCCTGGAAGCGGACCGTGCCCGCGATGGACGGGGTGACCCACTCGGCGTCCTTGCGCTCCTGCGGGGTGAGCTCGTTGGCGAACGGGGAGGTCTTGCGCGACAGCCGGTTCAGCCGCCGCGCCAGCTCCCGCTGCTCGGCCTCGGAGCCGAAGCCCGTGCCGACCCGGCCGACGTAGATCAGCCCCTCGTCGTGCGGAATCCCGAGCAGCAGCGACTTGAACGCCCGCGCCGCGCTGGTCCGCCAGCCGCCGATGACGACTTCCCTACTGCGCCAGTTGCGTTCCTTGAGCCAGGTGTGCGCCCGCTTGCCCGGCTGGTACACCGAGTCGAGGCGCTTGGCCACCACGCCCTCCTGCTCCTGTTCCCTGGACACCTCCAGCGCCGAGGCGCCCGGCCCGTCGAGGCGGTCGGGGACGTGCAGCGACGGCGCCAGGCTGCCCAGCGCCTCGAGCACCCGGCGGCGATCGGTGTACTTCTTGCGCAGCAGCGAGGTCCCGTCCAGGAACAGGACGTCGAACGCGACGAACTCCGCGCGCGCCGGATTCGCCTGCAGCAGCGAGATATCGGAGCGGCCGTGCTCGTCGAGGACGACGGCCTCCCCGTCGAGCACCACGCGATGCCCGGACAGCTCGCGGCCGAGCGCGGCCAGGCGCGGGTAGTCGCGGGTGACGGTGTTGCCCGAGCGGCTGCGCACGACGACCTCGCCGTCGGCGATCTCCACGATCACCCGGAAGCCGTCCCATTTGGTCTCGAAGGCCCATTCGTCGCCGGTCAGCGGACCGACCTCGGCGGCCGTCGCGAGCATGGGCGCCAGGCCGCGTGGCAGCGCGGCGCCGCCCGTGGCGGGCGCCTCCGGGACGGGTTCGCCCTGGTCGCGCATGTAGTGCATCAGCCACTGGTCGCCCTTGGTGCGGATCAGCGCGTAGCGGCCGTCGAGGCGGTCGCCGCGCAGGCCGACGATGACCTCGTCCTCGCGCCACTTCTCGGTCACGTAGATGCCCTGATCCCAGATGGTCATCTCGCCCGCGCCGTACTCGCCCTTCGGGATGACCCCGTGGAAGTGCAGGTACTCGAGGGGATGATCCTCGGTCCGCACGGCGAGGCGGTTGTGCGTGGCGTCGGTCGGCGGTCCCTTGGGCACGGCCCAGGAGGCCAGCACGCCGTCGCGTTCCAGCCGGACGTCCCAGTGCAGCCTGCGCGCGTGGTGTTCCTGCACCACGAAGCGGTTGCCCGCGCTCGGGCCCGGCGCGGCGTCGGGCACCGGCTCCGGCGTCTTCGCCGGGTCGCGCATGCTGCGGTACTTCGCCAGGGGGTCGGGCGCGGCGGCGAAGCACGGCGGGTCGAGTTCGGCGAGCAGGTCACCGTCGTCGTGCAGCCGGACCAGCACCTCGTCGAACCGCAGCTGGCGCAGCGACGCGCCGTCCTCGATCTCCGCCCAGGTCCGCGGCGCCGCGGCGTGCGGCTGCTCGCGCCCGCGCAGCGAATAGGGGGCGATGGTGGTCTTGGCGGCGTTGTTCTGGCTCCAGTCCAGGAAGATCTTGTTCGTGCGCGCGGCCTTGGCCATCGTGGCCGTCACCAGATCCGGGTACAGCGCTTCGAGATTCGTGGCCACCTGCTTGGCCACGGTCGACGCCCCCGACGAGCTCAGCTGCCGGTCGAGGGGAACGTAGAGGTGGATGCCCTTGCTGCCGCTGGTGACCGGGTAGGCGCGCAGGCCGATGTCGGCGACCATCTCGCGCACCGCCAGCGCCACCCGCGCGCACTCGGCCAGCCCGGCGCCGGGCCCAGGATCGAGATCGAAGACGATGCGGGTCGCCGGGCCGCGCGCGTCGCCGTCGAAACGCCATTGCGGCACATGGATTTCCAGCGCCGCCTGCTGCCCGAGCCAGGCCATGCCCGCCTCGGAGTCGATGACCGGATAGACCACCGGTCCGCCGGAATGGGCGATGGTGCGGCGCTCGATCCACGCGGGCGCGTGCTCGGGCAGGTTCTTCTCGAAGAAGTCGGGCTGCCCCACGCCGTTGGGCCAGCGCTTCCTGGTGACCGCCCGGCCGGCGATGTGCGGCAGGATCGCCGGGGCGACGGCCGCGTAATAGGCGATGACCTCGCCCTTGGTCGTCCCCGTCGCCGGGTACAGCACCTTGTCGAGGTTGCTCAGGTCAACCTCGATGTCGGGTGCGCCCGGCGGACCCCGGAACTCCCGGCGGACCATGCGAGACGGCTCCGGCCGCGGGGGCCCCGGAGGGGAGCCCCCGCCCCGGGATCAGGCCTGCGGTTTCGGATCGGTCGGGGCCGGACCGCCCGCCGCCGTGCCACCGGCACCCGGCTCGGCGGGCGGGACGACCTTGCGGGCCGCCTCCTTGCCCTTCTCGATCTTGTCGCTGTACTTGCCGCCGGTCTTCTCGTCGATGAAGCTGCCGGCCTTGTCGATGCTCTCGTTGATCTTGCCCGCGTTCTGCGAGGCCGCTTCCTTACCCTTGCCGAGCAAGCCCTTCAAGGTGTCCACAAGACTCATTGCCTGTCACGATCCTTTCTGCGTTGCCAACGACTAATCGATATCCTCCCACCACGAAACGCGTGGTGGGAGGTCATTCGGAACCACCCGCTGGCCCGGTTTGGGCACCGCGACCGCGGTTCCGGCCGCCTCGGCCGCCGCCACCATCCGGCGGACCGGCTCGGACCAGCCGTGGAAGGCCAGGTTGAAGGTCGCCCAGTGGATCGGCACCAGCAGGCCGTGCCCGGGATCGCCGAGCTGGAGGTCGGCGTGCGCGCGCACCGCCTCCTCCGGGTTCATGTGCACATCGGTCCAGCGGTGGTCGTAGGCGCCGATGGGCAGCAGCGTCAGATCGAACGGGCCGTGCACGGCGCCCGCCTGTGCGAACGCCTTGGTGTAGCCGGTGTCGCCGCCGAAGTACACCCGGTGCCGGGGACCGGAGAGCGCCCACGACGCCCAGAGGGTCGTGTTGCGGGTCAGGCCGCGACCGGAGAAGTGCCGCGCCTCGGTACAGGTGATCCGCAACGGGCCACCCGGGCGGTCGTCGCCCAGGGAGAACGAAGCGCCCCAATCGAGTTCGGCGATCCGCTCCTCCAGCACGCCCCAACCGCGCAGATGCGCGCCGATCCCGGTCGGCACGACGAACACCGCCCGCTGGTCGCGGGTCAGCGCCTCCACCGTCGCCTTGTCGAGATGGTCGTAGTGGTCGTGGGAGATGATCACCGCGTCGACCTCGGGCAGCGCCGACAGCGCGGCGGGCACCGGATGCAGCCGCGACGGCCCGACCAGCTGCGAGGGCGACACCCGCTCGCTCCACACCGGATCGGCCAGCACCCGGAATCCGTCGATCTCCACCAGCGCCGACGCGTGGCCGTACCAGGTCACCGCCAGCGGCGCCGCCTGCTCGGGCACCACCGGGGTGGCCAGCGGCACCGGCCTGCCCGGCGTGCCGACCCGGCCCTGGGTGATCCCCGACCACAGCAGCGACAGCCCCGAGACCGCGCCCAGCATCGCACTGGGCTCGGTGTTGTGGAAGCGGCCGTCGCGGAAGCTCGACGCCCCGGTCGCCACCGCCGCGATCTCCGCCGAGGACGCGCCGAGCGCCGCGGGGATCTCCCGCGCCGCGCGCACCGCCCACGCCAGACCGAACACTCCTGCTACTCCCGCCGCGATCCTGGTGAGCCGCATCAGCGGCCCACGAACTTCGCCGGGCGTTTCTCCTGTCGTGCCAACCTGCCCTCCTCGGCATCCGCACTGGACCAGGCCGCCTCCAGCGCCGCCCGCTGCTGGGCGCTGTCGGGACCCCGGGTGTTGTCGTCGTTGAGCACCAGCTTCATGTGTTGCAGCGACAGCGGCGCCAGCTCGGCGATGGACTTGGCCCACGCCTGCGCGTCGGCCAGCGAACCGAGCTTGTTGGCGAAGCCGTAGCTGTAGGCATCGGCCGCCGAAATCGGCTCCGCGCCCAGCAGAATCGTGCGCGCGGGCCCGCCGCCGATCAGCGAGACCAGCCTGCGCACCGTCCACCGGTCCACCGAGATCCCCAGCTTGGCCGCGGGCACCGCGATGAACGCGTCGGGCTCGATGACGCGCAGGTCCGAGGCCAGCGCCAGCTGCACCCCGGCGCCGAGCGCGCCGCCGTTGATCGCCGAGATCACGGGCACCGGCGCCGATTCGATGGTGTGGAGCATGTCGAGCAGACCCGACAGGAACGCCTCGGAGTAGACACCGGACAGGTCGGCGCCCGCGCTGAAGATCGGGCCGTCCCCGGTCAGCACGATCGCCCGCGCGCCCGTCGCCACCGCGTCGAGCACCGCGGCCCGCAGCAGGCCGACCAGCTCGTCGTTCAGGGCGTTCCGTCGTTCCGCGCGTCGCATCTCGATGGTGACCACGTCACCGTCCCGGCTGACTTCGAGCATGTGTACTCCTGTGTCTGTGGAGCGCTGGCGCGCTCGAGGTCGCGGCCCTGTGTGCCCCGTCGAACAGCGACGCGAGACTCGCGCCTGCGGCGCTTTGTCTCGCGTCGCTGTTCGACGGGGCGGCCGCGACCGCTCGCTGCGCTCGCTGGGCCTCCTCGAGGTCGGCCCGTTGATGGTGCCTGAGCGGGGCTATCCGGGTCTTCCCACGATGACCCGTCGCCTCGCTCGCCGGCCTCGTCGAGGTCGACCCCGTGTTGTCGCGTCGAGGGCACCTGGCTCCCCCGTTGTCCGGTATCGAGTCTAGGGGGTGGGACCGCCGCGGGGCGTTCCGCGACACCCCGTGCGTAGCATCGGGGGGTGGCGACCGACTACGACATTCTGGTTATCGGGGCCGGTCAGGCCGGGTTGTCCGCGGGGTATGACCTGCGGAGGCTCGGCCTCGAACCCGAGCGGGACTTCCTCATCGTCGACCACGCGCCGGGTCCGGGCGGCGCCTGGCAGTTCCGGTGGCCGTCGCTGACGCTCACCACCGTCAACCGGGTGCACGATCTGCCCGGGATGTCGTTCGCCGACACCCTGCCCGCCGGGTCGGAGTCCGCGCAGGCGGCGACGGCGGTCCCGCACTACTACGCGCTCTACGAGAAGCGGTTCGACCTGCGGGTCCGGCGGCAGGTCACCGTGCGGGTGGTGTGCGACCGCACGGCCGACGGGCAGGCCTGCGACGGGCGCGGCGAGGTCCTGCACGTCGAGACCGACAGCGCGGGCACCCTGCGGGTGCGCGGCCTGGTCAACGGGACCGGCACCTGGGAGCGGCCGTTCATCCCGCGCTACCCGGGCGCCGAGACCTTCGCGGGACGGCAGGTGCACACCCGCGACTACCGCGCGGCCGCCGACTTCGCCGGCGAGCACGTGGTCGTCGTCGGCGGCGGCATCTCGGCGGTGCAGCTGCTCGACGAGATCTCCCAGGTCACCACGACCACCTGGGTGACGCGGCGGGAACCGGTCTTCCGGGAGACCCCGTTCGGCGAGAACGACGGCCGCGCCGCCGTCGCGGCGGTCGAGGACCGGGTGCGGCGCGGGCTGCCGCCCGGCTCGGTCGTCTCGGTCACCGGCCTGCCGCTGGACGCGCGGTTGCGCGCGGCGCGCGACCGCGGCGTCCTGCGGCGGCGGCCCATGTTCGACCGCATCGAACCCGAGGGCGTGCGCTGGGACGACGGCGGATTCCAGCGCGCCGACGTCATCCTCTGGGCGACCGGGTTCCGCAGCTCGCTGGACCACCTCGCGCCGCTGCGGCTGCGCGGTCCCGGCGGGGGGATCACCATGACCGGACGGCTCGCGACCCAGGTCGCCGTCGACCCGCGCGTGCATCTCATCGGCTACGGCCCCTCGGCCAGCACGATCGGCGCCAACCGGGCGGGCCGGGCCGCCGCGGCCGAACTGACCGCCTACCTCGGCATGACGACTAGCCGAGACCGGCGCTGAACACCGCCGGGTCGGGACCGACCCGGGTGCCCGCGTCGAGGCGGCTGATCGCCTCGACCTGATCGGCGGACAGCTCGAACCCGAACACGTCGAAGTTCTCCGCGATACGCGAGGGCGTCACCGACTTGGGGATCACGATGTTGCCCAGCTGCAGATGCCAGCGGATGACCACCTGCGCGGGCGTGCGATCGAGTTCCTTGGCGATCGTGACGACCGTGGCGTTGTCCAGCGCGGCGCCCTGGCCGAGCGGGCTCCACGCCTCGGTGGCGATGGCGTGCGCGGCGTCGTAGTCGCGCAGCCGCTGCTGGGTGAGGGTCGGGTGCAGCTCGATCTGGTTCACCGTCGGGATCTCCCCCGCCTGCGAGATGAGCAGCTCGAGATCCTCGACCCGGAAGTTCGAGACGCCGAGCGAACGGATCCGGCCCTGCTCCTTCAGCCGCTGGAACGCCCGGTAGGTGTCGACGAAACGCCCGGCCGACGGCACCGGCCAGTGGATCAGGTACAGGTCGAGGTAGTCCAGGCCCAGCTTGCGCATGCTCTCGTCGAAGGCGCGCAGGGTGCTGTCGTAGCCCTGGTCGGCGTTCCATAGCTTGGTGGTCACGAAGACCTCGTCCCGGGGGATCCCCGACTCGCGCAGGGCCCGCCCGACCCCCTCCTCGTTGCCGTAGACGGCGGCGGTGTCGATGCTGCGGTAGCCGACGCGCAGCGCCTCGGCGACCACGGCCGTCACCTCCGCCTCCGGCACCTGGAAGACACCGAAGCCGAGCTGCGGGATCACGTGACCGTCGTTGAGCACGATCGTGGGGACAGGGCTGCCCTGGCTGCGGAAGGTCGTCACAGACTCGACGGTAGGAGCGGTTTTCCCACCCGTCAACGACAGGCGCTGGTGTGTTGGGGGGCGGCCGCGCGGGCCCGGCGGCGGGCGGGGGTCAGTTCGGGAGGCCGAGCCGCCGGTACCGCCGGTGCCTGGCGGCGCGGAGGTCCGCCGCGGGGAGCCCGCGCAGGTGACGCAGCTCGGCGGCCACCGCGAGGACGACGCGGCGGGCGAAGGCGACGGGTTCGTCGGCGGCGTCGGGGTATTCGCCGACGATCGCGTCGACGATGCCGTCGGCGAGCAGGTCGGCGGCCCGGATGCCCTGGGCGGCGGCGATTTCCGCCGCGTGGCGGGTGTCGCGGTACACGATGGCGCTCGCGCCCTCGGGCGGGAGCGGCGCCAGCCAGCCGTGACGGGCGGCCAGCACGCGGTCGGCCGGGAGCAGGGCCAGCGCGCCGCCGCCGGTCCCCTGACCGAGCAGCACCGAGACGGTCGGCGTGTCGAGGGTGACGAGATCGGCCAGGCAGCGGGCGATCTCGGGCGCGAGCCCGCGCTCCTCGGCCTCCTTCGACAGCGCCGCACCGACGGTGTCGATGACGAGCACGAGGGGCAGGCGCAGCTCTTCGGCCAGCGCCATGGCCCGGCGGGCCTCGCGCAGCGCGGCGGGGCCGAGGGTGTTCTCGCCCTCCTGGCCCGAACGGTCGTGCCCGAACACCACACACGGCTCCCCGGCGAGCCGGGCGAGGGCGTGCACCACCGTGCGGTCGGCCTCGCCCTGGCCGGTGCCCGAGAGCGGAACCCGTTGCGTCGCATGGCGGAGCAGGTCGCGGATGCCGGGCCTGCCCGGCCTGCGCGAACTCAGCACCGCGTCCCACGCCTGCGCCGACGACGGCTCCGCGCCCGGATTGCGCACGGGCGCGGCCCAACCGGGCTCGGCGGACAACGCGCGGACCTCCCCCGAAGCGACGCTGAGGGCGCGGTGGGCGATGCGGCGGAAGATCTCGATCCCGACGACGCCGTCGATCACGCCGTTGCGATACAGGTTCTCCGCGGTCTGCACGCCGGGCGGGAACTCGCGGCCGTAGAGCGCCTCGTACACGCGCGGGCCGAGGAACCCGATCAGCGCGCCGGGCGCGGCGAAGGTGATGTGTCCCAGCGAACCCCAGGACGCGAAGACGCCACCCATCGTGGGATCGCGCAGGTAGACCAGGTACGGATGACCGGCCGCCTTGTGCGCGGCGACCGCGCCTGCGATCTTGACCATCTGCACGAAGGCGAGCGTGCCCTCCTGCATCCGGGTGCCGCCGGAGGTCGGCGAGGCGATCAGCGGAAGCCCCTCGGCGGTGGCGCGTTCCACCGCGGCGACGATCCGCTCGGCGGCGGCGACGCCGATCGAGCCGGCCAGGAAGGCGAATTCGCACGCGATGACGGCCACCGGCCGCCCGCGCAGCAGTCCCCCACCGGTGAGCACCGACTCGTCGGTGCCCGACTGCTGCGCGGCGGCGCGTAGCTCTCGGCGGTAGCCCGGAGACACGGTCGTCGTCTCGATCGGCGGCCGATCCCAGCTCACGAAGGAGCCCGGATCCAGCAAGCCGTCGAGAAATTCCCGTGCCGAGTACCTCATCGGGTCAGCCGAGCGCCGGAGCGCCCGAGACGCGGACCCTGGTGTCGAGGTCGGCCATGTGTCAGTAGCCCTGCATGACCTTGCGCAGGGCGTACTCGGTCAGCGACACCAGCGCCTGCTTGGCGGGCTCGCGGCGCCGCGCGTCGATCGACATGATCGGCACGTCGGCCGGCACCGCGAGTGCCTGGCGGATGTCTTCCAGTGGGTACTTCGGCGCGTCGTCGAACTCGTTGAGCGCCACCAGGAACGGCAGGCCACGAGCCTCGAAGTAGTCGACCGCCGCGAAGCTGTCCTCCAGCCTGCGGGTGTCGACCAGCACCACGGCGCCGATGGCGCCGCGGATGAGGTCGTCCCACATGAACCAGAACCGGTACTGGCCCGGTGTACCGAACAGGTACAGGACGAGGTCGTCGGCGAGGCTGATCCGGCCGAAGTCCATGGCCACGGTGGTCGTGGACTTCATCGGAATGCCGGTCAGGTTGTCGATGCCGGCACTCGCGTTGGTGACCAGCGCCTCGGTGCGCAGCGGAACGATCTCCGACACTGCACCGACCAACGTGGTCTTACCGACACCGAAGCCACCGGCGACAACGATCTTCGCCGAAGTCGGCTTGCTCGTGCGGGTGTCGACCTGCGCCGTCGAATCAAATACGCCGGAGTCCACTGAGAACCCTTTCGATCAGCTCGCGACGTTCATCGTCGCTGGAATCGTCTTTCAAAGTCGCCGAAACCCGGACATGGCCGGCTTCGATCAGGTCTGCCACGAGTACCCGCGCCACTCCGATCGGAATGGTCAACCGCGCGGCGACTTCGGCGACGGACGGCGATTCTCTGCACAACTCCACGATGGACGTTTCGAGGTTGGTCAGTTCCGACTGCCGCTCATTGGCGACCGGATGCGATGCGACGAGCGCCTCCAACGCCAACTCGACCGCCGGCCTGGTGCGGCCGGCAGTCAAGGAGTACGGGCGGACGAGACTGGGCTCGGCGCTCCCCATGCGGTGATCGTCTATGTCCATCCCACCATCAGGAACCCATCGTGACGCGTGGCGTGGCCTGCACCGTCTGGCCCACCCGCTCGACCAACAAAGCCATCTCGTAGCCGACCTGACCGATATCACACGAGGTGTTGGTCAGCACCGCCAGATACGAGCCGTCACCGACTGCCATGAGCAGTAGGTAACCGTGTTCCATCTCCACGACGGACTGCAGGACGGTGCCACCCTCGAAGAGGTTCGAGACACCGACCGACAGACTCGCCAGACCCGCCGTGACGGCCGAGAGCTGCTCGGCGCGGTCGACGGGAAGCTGGGCACTCGCGGCCATCAACAGGCCGTCAGCCGAGACAAGGACGGCATGGGCTACGCCAGGAACCTCGTTGGCGAAGTTCGAAACCAGCCAATCCAGCTGACGGTTCGTACCACCTAGATCGGGGTTCATCGGTCTCCTTTATCTCCGGTTAGGTTCATGTCCTTCATTGCGCGGCCATCCCGGACGCCCTGCTGGTGACGGCTCAGGGACTTCCTGATCGTCTCCGGATCACGCGCAGCCGAGGGTCGCTCGGCGGCGGCGTTCACCGCACCAGGCACGAGCCTCCCGCCTGGATTGCGCTGAGGCAAGCCCGCGGCGGTACGAACCTCCGGCTTGGCCTCGCTCGCCCGGCGAGCCGCCTGCCATCCTTCGTCGCCGGGGGCTTCGAAGGCCGCGGCTGTCTGAGACCGATCGGAGTTCGGATCCGACAGCCACGCCGACATCATCTCCGCGAAGATGGGCGTGCCGCCGATCACCGAATCACCTTCGGGCGCAGGCTGCAACCTGGTCTGGAAGAACGACGCCGCCTTGGCCGGGTTGGACCGGTAGCTGTGGCGCCCCGGATCGCGTCCGGCCGGAGTGGCGTTGTCCGGCCCCGCAGGGCCCCGATCCCGTTGCGGCAGAGCGACTCCGGGCCCGGCTTGCGCCTGCGGTACCACACTAGCGCCGGGATCGCGTTGCGGCAGGCCATTCGGGCCGACCGGGCGCGGGGGCTCGCCGCCCGGCAGCGGACGGCCGGGGGCGGCGGGGCGCTGCGGCAGGCC
>NZ_BAGK01000213.1 GCF_000308795.1 Nocardia thailandica NBRC 100428
TCGAACTGCGACAGGTCCCGGTCCGGTTCCACGGCCGCCACCTCGACGCCGGGCAGCCGCAACCGGGTCTCGGTGAGGTTCTGGAGCGACAGGCCGACCTGGAACAGCGGGTGCCTGGCCGTCGAGCGCGCCGGGTTGAGTACCTCGACCAGCCGCTCGAAGGGCACGTCGGCGTGGGCGAACGCCTCGAGGTCGACGGCGCGCTGCGCGCGCAGCTGCTCGGCGAAACCGAGGTCGCCGTCGACGCGCGTGCGGAACACCAGGGTGTTGACGAACATGCCGATCAGGTCGTCCAGGGCCGCCTCGCCGCGCCCGGCCACGGGGGTGCCGATCGCGATGTCGGTGGTGCCGGACAGGCCGGCGAGCAGGACGGCCAGCGCGGTGTGCACGGTCATGAACAGGGTGGCGCCGTGCGCGCGGGACAGCTCGGCCAGCGCGGCGTGGGTGGCGGCGTCCAGGGCGAAGGGCACCCGCCCGCCCGCGGCGGACCGGACCGCCGGGCGCGGCCGGTCGCGCGGGAGGTCGAGCTGATCGGGCAGTCCGGCGAGGGCCTCGCGCCAGTACGAGATCTGTTCGGCGGCCACGGAATCCGGGTCCGACTCGTCGCCGAGCAGGGCCTGCTGCCACAGGGCGTAGTCGGCGTACTGCACGGGCAGCGGCTGCCAGCCGGGCGCCCGCCCGCGCACCCGCGCGAGGTAGGCGGTGACGAGGTCGCGGGTCAGCGGCCCGGCGGAGAACCCGTCGCCGGCGATGTGGTGCACGGTCATCGCCAGCACGTGATCCTGCGGGCCGCGACGGAACAGGGTGGCGCGCAACGGCACCCCGGCGGTCACGTCGAAGACCGCGCCGAGCGCCGCCGGCACGGCCGCGTCCGACGCCGCCTCGTCCACGACCAGCCGGGGCACGTCCGCGTGGTCGGCCGGGAGCACGACCTGGGCGGGCACGTGGTCGATCGCGGGATAGACCGTGCGCAGGATCTCGTGGCGGTCGACCAGATCGGCGAACGCCCGGACCAGCGCGGGCACGTCGAGCGCGCCGCGCAGCTCGAGCACGACCGGGATGGTGTAGGCGGCGCCGTCGGGATCGAAGCGGTTGAGGAACCACATGCGCCGTTGGGCCGGCGAGAGGGGGATCCGGTCGGGCCGGGGTCCGGCTGTCAGCGCGGGGCGGCGGCCCGCCCGGCTCAGCCGCGCCAGCTCCCGCGCGCAGCCGGCGACCGTCGGCGCCGCGAAGAGCACCCGCACCGGGACCCGCACCTGGGCGGCGGCGCCGAGCCGCGCGGTGACGCGGGTCGCGAGCAGGGAGTTGCCGCCCAGATCGAAGAAGCTGTCGTCGGCGCCGACCCGGTCGGCGCCGAGCACCTCGGCGAAGACCCGCGCGACCAGTTCCTCGGTCTCGGTCGAGGGCGCCCGGTAGTCGCGCGCGGCGAAGACCGGGGCGGGCAGGGCGCGGCGATCGAGTTTCCCGGTGGCCGACAACGGCATCCGGTCGAGGACGGTCACCGCGGCGGGGACGAGGTGGGCGGGCAGCGCCGCGGCGACCCAGCGGGTCAGCGCCGCCGGGTCGGGGGCGTCGCCGGTCACGTAGGAGACCAGGACGGTCGCGCCCGCCGGGTTCTCGGTCCCGACGGTGACGGCGGCGTCCACGCGCGGATGCCGGACGAGCACCGCGTCGACCTCGCCGGGCTCGACGCGGAAACCGCGGATCTTGACCTGGAAGTCCCCGCGCCCCAGGTACTCCAGCTCGCGGCCGCCCGAGGTGCGCACCCACCGGACCAGGTCGCCGGTGCGGTACATGCGTCCGCCCGGGTCGCCCCAGGGGCTCGCGACGAACCGGTCGGCGGTCGCGGCCGCGCGTCCGTGGTAGCCGCGGGCCACGGCTGGCCCGGACAGGTACAGCTCGCCGGCGACGCCGTCCGGCACCGGGTGCAGGCGCGCGTCGAGCACCGTCGCCCGGATGCCGGGCACCGGGCCGCCGATCGTGATCGCCTGTCCGGCGGTCAGTTCGGCGTAGGTGGCGCCGATGGTGACCTCGGTCGGGCCGTAGCCGTTGAGGAAGCGCCTGCCAGGCTGCCACGCGGCCAGGAGCTCGCTCGAGGTGGCCTCGCCGCCGGCGGAGACGCACCACAGATCGGGCAGGTCGGCCGGATCGAGGGTGCCGAGCAGGGCCGGGGTGATGATCGTGTGCGTGACCTTCTCCGCGCGCAGCAGGTCGGTCAGTTCGGCGCCGCCGACCGTGCCGGGCGGGGCGATCACCAGGGTCGCGCCGCGATGGCAGGCGGTGCCGATCTCCTCGATCGACTGGTCGAAGCTCGGCGAGCAGACGTGGAGCATGCGGTGGTCGTGCCGCAGGCCGAGCAGGGCCGCCGAATGGGTGAGCAGTCCCGACAGCCCGGCATGGGTCACCGCGACGCCCTTGGGCAGGCCCGTCGACCCGGAGGTGTAGACGAGGTAGGCGGTGTTGTCCGGGCGCAGCGGGGCGCGGCGGTGCCGGTCGCGCACCCGCACCGACGACAGGCGCGCGACGCGGGCGCGCACGGCCGGGTCGTCGAGCGGGATCCAGCGCACCGCGTCCGGCAGGCCGGCGACGCCCGCGCGGGTGAGGCCGAGGGCCGCGCCCGAGTCGGCGAGCAGGTGGCGGATCCGGTCCGCGGGGTAGGTCGGGTCGACCGGCAGGTACACGCCGCCCGCCTTGGCGATCGCCCAGAAGGCGAGCACCGAGGCGTAGGAGCGCGGCAGCGCCGAGGCGACCACGGTCTCCGGGCCGACGCCCTCGGCGACGAGCAGCCGGGCCAGGCGCGAGGAGGCGGCGTCCAGCTCGCCGTAGGTGTGGTCACGGCCGTCGTCGCGCACGGCGATCCGGTGCTGGCCGAAGCCGGTGCCGCGCGCCAGCAGCGCGGGGAGGGTCGCGGGCGCCGGTGCGGCCGCGCCGAGCCGGACGAGGGCCGCGTATTCGTCCTCCGCGCACAGCGGCAGGTCACCGGCGGGCGTGCCCGGGGCGCGGGCGATCGCGCCGAGCAGGGCGCGCAGGTGATGTCCGACGGCGGCGGTCGCGTGGTCGCCGGGGCCGGACAGCTCGACGGCCGGGCCGGCGGGGGTGTCGTGGACGGCCACCGCGAGGACGGCGGCGGGGTCGGCCGCCGCGTCGAAGGCCAGTGAGACCTGGGTCAGGGCGGCGCGTTCCACACCGAGCAGGTCCGCGATCGCGGCGGCCGGGACGGCGTGCGCCCCGGCCTCGGCCTCGTCCCGCCGCGCGGGCTCGAGCAGGTCCCGGAACGGCGTGGCGGGATCGAACCGCGTCCGCAGCGGGAGCGCCGGTGCGGTGGCGTCGTCCTCGTCGCCCGCCGTCGTGACCAGCACGTCGGCGGTCCCGGTCAGCCGGGCGAGGAGCACGGCCAGGGCGGTGCGCAGGAGCACCCGCCGGGTGACCCCGGCCGCGGCGGCGAGGGTCGCCAGGTCGCGGTCCACCGCCTCCGGCACGGTGAACCGGCGGCGGGCGCGCCGGGGCGCGCGGGTCGCCGACGCGGCGGGCAGGGCGAGCGGCCCCGGCGGGTCGGCGAGGACGCGCCGCCAGTAGCGGGAGACGGTGATCGGGTCGGCCGTGTCGGCGTCGAAGGAGCGGGCGATCCCGGCGGTCCGGGTCGTCGCGCCCTCGGTGACCAGGTCGTCGAGGACGGTGCGCAGCCGGTCGGTCACCGCCTGGGCGGTGACCGGGGCGACCAGGTCGCGGCGGAACTTCACCTGGACCGTGAGGGTGGCGCCGGTGAAGACCAGCACCGTGATCGGGTAGTGGGTGTGGTCGGTGCCGCTCAGCCCGTCCACGCGCAGCCCGTCGAGGGCGCCGCCCGCGGCGCGCAGGCCCTCCGCGTCGACGGGGTAGGACTCGAAGACCAGCATGGTGTCGAACAGGTCGCCGAGGCCGGCGCCGCGCTGGATGGCGCCCAGCCCGAGGTGGTGGTGATCCAGCAGGGCCGCCTGCTCGGACTGGACGGTCTCGAGCAGGGCGCCGACGGTGTCCGCCCGGCCCGGGCGCACCCGCACGGGCACCGCGTCGACGAACAGGCCGATCATGTCGCCGACCCCGTCGAGCTGCGGCGGCCTGCCCGAGACGGTGGCGCCGAACACCACGTCGTCGCGGCCCGTCGCGCCCGCCAGCACCAGGCCCCAGGCGACCTGGAGCACCGTGTTGACGGTGACCTCCGAGGACGCGGCGAAGGCGGTGAGCGCCGCCGTGCGGTCGGCGCGCAACCGGAATTCGCACACGCCGTAGCCGGTGCCCGTGGCGGGCGGCCAGGTCAGCTCGGGGCCGAGCGTCGTCGGCGTCACGCCGGCCAGGAGCCCGGACCAGGCCCGCTCGGCGGCGGCCCGGTCCTGGCGCGACAGCCAGGCCAGGTAGTCGCGGTAGGGGCGCACCGGCGGCAGCGGCGCCGCGTCGCCGTCGGTGGCGTAGTCGCCGCCGGTGGCGTAGTCGCCGCCGGTGGCGTAGAGGACCAGCAGCTCCTTCATCAGCAGCGGCATGGACCAGCCGTCGAGGAGGATGTGGTGGCCGGTGAGCACGAGCCTGCCGCGCCCGGACCCGTCGCCGTGCACGGTGAGGCGCAGCAGCGGGGCGGTCGCGGGATCGAAACCGGCCTGCTGGTCGGCCGCCAGGTGGGCGGGCAGCTCGTCGTCGGCGACGCCGGCGACGACCCGGAAGGGCACCCGCACGTCGTCGGCGATCACCTGCACCGGGGTGCCGTCGGCGGTGGTGACGAAGGCGGCGCGCAGGTTGGCGTGCCGGGCGAGCACGGCCTGCGCGGCCCGGCGCAGGCGGTCGAGGTCGGGTTCGCCGGTGAGCTCGGCGACCAGCTGGATGACGTAGGCGGGCACCGCGTCGTCGAGCAGCTCGCCCAGCGCCAGCAGCGACTGCTGCAGCGGGGAGAGCGGCAGCACGTCGGACAGGCCGGGACGGGTGGCCCGCCAGGCGTCGAGCTCGTCCTGGGTGACCCGCACCAGCGGGACGTCGGACGGGGTCGGCCCGCCGGCCGCCGGATGACCGGTGTGCCCGGCCAGGGCGGTCAGCGCGGCGGTCCATTCCTCCGCCAGCTCCCGGACCTCGGCCTCGCCGAGGATGTCCGCGGCGTAGCGGAAGCTCGCCCGCAGGCGCGGGCCCGCCGGGGTGGCGACGGTGATGGCGTTGATGTCGACGACGGCGGGCGCGGGCAGGGCGGGGTCGTAGGAGACCTCGACCTCGCCCAGGTCGCCGGTGGGCAGCCAGTCGCCCTCGCCGCCGGTGCCGGTGGCGGCGCGGCCCAGGTAGTTGAAGCCGATCTGGCCCTGATCGCCGGCGAGCCGGTCGGCGGTCGCGGGATTCGCGTGCCGCAGCAGACCGAAACCGATGCCGTGGCCGGGGACCGCGAGGAGCTGTTCCTTGATCGCCCGGACGGTCGCGGCCAGGGCCTCGCCGCCGTCGTGCGCCGGGATGCCGGTGAGATCGAGCAGGACCGGGTGCACGCTGGTGAACCAGCCGACGGTGCGGGTCAGGTCGGCGCCGGGGACCGTGTCCTCTTCGCGCCCATGGCTTTCCAGGCGCACCCGCAGGGTGTCGGACGCGACGCCGCGGCTCGCCCGCCACGCCCGGACCGCCCGGGCGAGGGCGGCGAGCAGGCCGTGGTCGGCGCCGGTCCGGTAGAGCGCGGGGACCGTCGTCAGCAGGGTCTCGGTGACGTCGACGGGCAGTTCGACGTCCAGGGACCGGACGGTGGCCTCGGTGTCGCGGCCCGGGTCGAGCGCCCGGTCGCCCAGCAGGGGATCGGGCGCGTCGAGGACGCGCCGCCAGTGGTCGAGCTCGGCCGTGCGTTCGGGCGCGCGGGCCGCCTCGGCCAGGCCGTGCGCCCAGCGCCGGAACGACGTGCCGACGGCGGGCAGGACGATCTCGCGGCCCGCGTCGTGGTGCGCCCAGGCCAGCGCGAGGTCGGGGATCAGGATGCGCCAGGACACGCCGTCGATGGCATAGTGGTGGGCCGCGACGGTCAGCACGTCGCGGGCGCCGCGCCTGCGCACGTGGGTGAAGGCGATCATCGCGCCCCGCGACGGATCGAGGGCCGAGAGGGCCGCGTCGAGCGCGGCGCTGCCGATCCGGGTCAGCTCGGGGCCCTCGGCGTCGCCCGCGTCGATCTCGGTCACCAGGGCGGCCGCGTCGACCGCGCCGGGCGCCAGGACCTCGAACCGCCCGCCGTCGGGGCTCAGCCGGGAGCGGAGCATGTCGTGCCGGTCCAGCACGGCCGCGACGATCGCCACCAGCGCGACGCGGTCGATCCCCGGGGGCAGGCCGAGGACCATGGTCTGGGCGAACCGGTCGCTGGAGCCGTGCGCGAGGAAGCCCGCCAGCACTGGCGTCGGCGGGAGTTCGCCCACGCCGCCGCCGGGAAGTTCGGACAGCACGGCCTGCGCGGCGGTGTCGGCCGCGGCCGCCCGGGCGAGCGCGGCCACGGTCCGGTGCTCGAAGACCGCACGGGTGGAGAAGATCAGGCCCGCCGCCCGGGCCAGCGAGACCAGCTGGATGGACAGGATGCTGTCGCCGCCCAGGGCGAAGAACGAGTCGTCGGCCCCGACCGAGGGCACGCCGAGCACCCGCGCGAACAGGTCCGCCAGCACCGTCTCCCGATGCCCCCGCGGCGCACGGGCGCGCACGGCGCCGGCCACCGGCGCGGGCAGGGCCCGGCGGTCCACCTTGCCGTTGGAGGTCAGCGGGAGCGCGTCGAGCACGACGATCGCCGACGGCACCAGGTGCCCGGGGAGGCGCGCGGCGAGGTGGTCCGCGAGCGCCCCGGTGTCCACCGGCTGACCCGGCGCCGCGACCACGTAGGAGACCAGGGCCGTCGACCCGGACGGGGTCGTCCGGCCGACGGTGACCGCGGCGGCGAGACCCTCGTGCGCGGCCAGCGCGGCGTCGACCTCGCCCGGCTCGACCCGGAAGCCGCGCACCTTCAGCTGGTCGTCCGCGCGGCCGAGGTAGGCGAGCGCGCGGGCGCCCGGCAGCAGCCGGACCAGGTCGCCCGTGCGGTACAGGCGGGTGCCCGGCGCGCCCCAGGGTGCGGCGACGAACCGGGTGGCGGTGGTGCCCGGCCGGTGGCGGTAGCCGCGCGCGAGTCCGGGACCCGACAGGTAGAGCTCGCCGGTGACACCCGGCGGGACCGGCCGCAGCCGCTCGTCGAGCACGAACGCGGCGGTGCCGCGCACGGGCGCGCCGATGGTGATGCGTTCCCCGGCGGCGAGTTCGGCGTAGGTCGAGATGATCGTGGTCTCGGTGGGGCCGTAGCCGTTGAGGTAGCGGCGGCCCGGCTGCCACGCCGCGGGCAGCTCGGGAGTGGTCACGTCCCCGCCGACCGACAGCACCGCGAGCGCGGGCACGGCGGCGGGGTCGAGCGTGCCGAGCACGGCGGGGGTGATGATCGTGTGCGTCACCGACTCGGCCGCGAGCAGCGCGGCGAGGTCGGCGCCGCCGGTGATCTCCGGCGGGACGATCACCAGGGTCGCGCCGGTGGACAGGGCGCACAGCCATTCCAGCACCGACGGGTCGAAGCAGGGCGAACAGACGTGCAGGACACGGTGTTCCGCGCGCAGCCGGTAGCGGTGCACCGCCTCGTCGCGCAGCGGCGCCAGGCCGGTGTGGGTGACGGCGACGCCCTTGGGGCGGCCGGTGGAACCGGAGGTGTAGATGACGTACGCCGGGTGCTCCGGGCGCAGCGCGGCCCGCCGGTCGGCGTCGGTCACCGGATCCGGCGGCAGCCCCGCGAGGAGCGCCGCGTCCGCGTCGACGGACAGCCAGGCGACGCAGGCGGGCAGGTGCGGCAGGTGCGCGTCGCCGGTGATGCCGAGGGCCGCACCGGAATCGGCCGCCAGGTAGCGCAGCCGCTCGGCCGGGTGACCCGGGTCCATCGGCACGTACACCCCGCCGGCCTTGGCCACCGCCAGCGCGGCGACGACGGTGTCGGCGGAGCGCGGGAACGCCACGGCGACCGGGACCTCGGGCCCGACCCCGCGCGCGATCAGCGCCCGCGCCAGCCGCGAGCTACGCGCGTCGAGGTCGCCGTAGGTGATCGACCGGTCGCGGTAACGGACGGCGATCCGTCCGGCGCCGAAAGCCGTTCCGCGCGTGAGGAGGTCGGGCAGCAGCGCGACCGGGACGTCGTCCGCGTCCGGGCCGTCCGCGAGCCCGGTGAGCAAATCCGCGCGTTCGGCGGCGCTCAGCGGTTCGAGATCGCCGACGGGCGTGCCGGGCCGGTCGAGGGCGTCGGCGAGCAGGCGGTGGAACCGGTCCGCGAGGCAGGCCACGGTGGCCCGGCCGAACAGGGCCGAGGCGTAGCGGAACCCGGTGACGCGCGCGCCGTCCGCGTCGCAGAGCAGGGCCAGGTCGCAGCCGGGCGGGTCGGCGTCGGGCGCGTCGAGGGCGAGCACGGCGCCCACGGGATTCTCCGCCGTCCGCGTCGGGTCGGCGAGGGGCGGCCCGACGCGGACCGAGGCCGCGCGCGCCGCTGTCTCGGTGAGCTCGGCGATCGGCACCCCGGCGGGGCCCGCGGCCGCGCGGTACGCCGTCGCGACCTCGCGCAGCAGGACGTCGAAGGGGGCCGCCGTGGACATCCGCACGCGCAGTGCCACCGTCCGGGGGGAATCCGAGGGGACCGTGGGGACGCCGAGCACGATGTCGCGGGTGGTCGACGAGCGCGCCAGCAGCAGCGCGAACACGGCCGCGACGACCGCGATCGGCGGCGCGTCGTGTGCCCGGGCGAACGCGGTGATCCGGTCCCGGAGCGCGGCGGGCGTGGCCGAACCGATCCGTTCGTCGGCCGCGACCGGCGCGGCGGGGCGGGGACGGTCGGCGGGCAGATCGGGGTCGGCCGGGAGGTCGGCGAGCAGGGTCCGGCGGTAGGCGATGTCGGTGACCGCGTCGCGGCGGGCCGACAGCGTGGCGAGCACGTCGCCGACCGTGTGGCCCGCGCCGCCGATCGCGTGCAGGGCCGCGCGGAGCCGGTCGGCGAGGGCCGCCGCGACGGCGGCGTCGACGAGCTCGGGCCGGTACTGCACCCCGAGCCGGATGCCGTCGCCGACCTCGACGCCGACCGCGATCGGATAGTGGGTCGCGTTGTGCGCGTGGACGTCCACGATCGACAGCCCGTCGAGGGCGTCCCGGCCGCGGCGCAGGCCCTCGGTGTCGACCGGGTAGGACTCGTAGGCCAGCAGCGTGTCGAACAGTTCGTCGGCGCCTGCGGCCCGCTGGATCTCGGCCAGGCCGAGGTGGTGGCCGTCGAGGAGGGCGACCTGCTCGGCCTGGACGGCCGTGAGCAGGCCCGCGATCGGCAGGTCGGCGGCGCAGCGGACCCGCACCGGCACGGTGTTGGCGAACAGCCCGACCATCCGGTCGACCCCGTCCAGCTCGGCGGGCCTGCCCGAGACCACCGCGCCGAAGACGACGTCGTCGCGGCCGGTCGCGTCGGCGAGCACCAGCGCCCACACCGCCTGGAACAGCGTGTTGAGGGTCACCTCGCGCGCCGCCGCGACGGCCGCCAACTCCTCGGCCTGTCCGGCGGTCAGGTCGACCACGCTGGTGCGGTGTCCGGGCTCCGGATCGCGCGGCGGCGGCAGCAGCTCGGCCACCCGCGTCGGGGTGTGGCCGTCGAGCGCGGCCCGCCACGCCGCGACCGCCGCGTCGCGGTCCCGCCCCGCCAGCCACGCCAGATGATCCCGGTACGGACGGACCGGCGGCGCGGCGACGGCGCCGTCGGCGGCGTAGGCGACGAGCAGGTCCCGCATGAGCAGCGGCATGGACCAGCCGTCCACCAGCAGATGGTGTGCGGTCAGCACGAGATGCGCGTGCGCGGGGGAGTGCCGGAACACGGTGAACCGCAGCAGCGGAGGCTCGGCCGGATCGAAGGCGATGCCCTGTTCGGCGGCCAGGAACTCCGCCGCGGGCGCGACCTCCGCGGCCACGACCCGCCACGGCACCGGCAGTCCCTCGGTGACGAACTGGATCGGCACGCCCGAGGCGGTGGTGCCGAACGAGGCGCGCAGGATCGCATGCCGGTCCAGCACGACGCCCGCGGCCCGCCGCAGGCGATCGAGATCGACCGCGCCCGCCAGCTCCGCCGCCAGCTGCACCAGGTACGGGTCCTCCGGCGCGACCTGCGACAGGAAGAACAGGCCCGCCTGCAGCGGTGCCAGGGGCAGCACGTCGACCAGCCCGGGCCGTGCCCGGTGCCAGGCGTCGAGCTCGTCCTGGGTCGCCCGCACCAACGGCACGTCGGCGGGGGTGAGCCCGCCGGCCGCCGGGTCGGCGGCGTGCCCGGCCAGCAGGCCGAGGGCCTCGGTCCAGCAGTCCGCCAGCTCGCGCACCGCGGGCTCGTCGAGGACGCCGCTCGCGTAGGAGAACGACACCCGCAGCCGCGTGCCGTCGTGGCCGACCGCCGCGAGCGCGTTGATGTCGACCACGGCGGCGGCGGGCAGCGCGGGATCCTGGCGGGCGATCGGCTCGCCCCAGTCGTCGGTGGGCAGCCAGCCCCCGCCGGCCGGGCCGTCGGGCACGTCGGCGGCCGAGACCCGGCCGAGGTAGTTGAAGCCGATCTGGGCGAGCGGCCCGTCGAGCCGCCCCGCCGACCCGGGATCCAGATAGCGGAGCATGCCGTACCCGATGCCCTTGTGCGGCACCGCGATCAGCTGTTCCTTGACCGTCTTCAGCAGCGCCGCGGTCGCCGCGCCGCCCCGCCACACGGCCGCGGGATCGAGCCCGGACAGGTCGAGGGCGATCGGGTACATGCTGGTGAACCAGCCGACGGTGCGGGTGAGGTCCGCGCCGGCCACGACCGGCTCGCGCCCGTGCCCCTCCAGGCGGATCCGGGTGGCGGGCGTGCGCACGCCGCGGCGCGCGCGCCACGTCCGGACGGCCAGGGCCAGCGCGGCCAGCAGCGCGTCCTCCGCGCCCGCCCGGTACCGCGCGGGCAGGTCGGTGAGTACGGCGCCGGTCACCTCGGGCGGCACGGTGACGGTGAACGTGCGGACGGTGCCGGTCGTGTCGCGCGCGGGATCGAAGACACGGTCGCCCAGCGGCGGGTCGGGCACCGCCGACACCCGCCGCCAGTGCGCGAGTTCGTCGCGGTGCGCGGGCGCGGCCTCGGTCAGGGCGTGCGCCCAGCGGCGGAACGACGTGCCGGGCGCGGGCAACGCAATCGGCAGCCCCGCCGCGTACCGCGACCAGGCGGTGACGAGATCGGTCAGCAGGATCCGCCAGGAGACGCCGTCGATGACGGCGTGATGCGCGGCCACGACCAGCGCGTCCGGCCCGTCCTCCCGGGCCAGCCACACGAAGGCGATCATGCGGGCGGCCTGCGGGTCCAGCGTCGCCAGGGCGGCGTCCACGGCCGACTGCGCCGCCGCGAGGCGCCCCGCCGCGTCGAGGCCCGCGGGCACCTCGACCCGGGTGAGCAGGTCGGCCACCTCGACCCCGCCCACCGGAAGCACGCGCAGGCGCGGTCCGTCGGCGTCGACGCGCAGGCAGGCGCGCAGCATGTCGTGGTGGTCGAGGACCGCCGAGAGCGTGTCGACCACGCCCGCGCGGTCGATGCCGTCGGGCAGCGCCAGGATCATCTGCTGGGAGAACCGCGCGTGGACCCGCCCGTCCGCGAGATGCGCGGCGAGCACCGGGGTGAGCGGCGCTTCGCCGACCCCGCCGCCCGGCAGTTCCGCCAGCACCGGACCGGAGCAGGCACCGGTGACTGCCACCCGCGCCAGCCGGGCGACCGTGCGCTGCTCGAACACGTCCTGCGGGCTGAACGACAGGCCCGCGGCCCTGGCCCGGGACACCAGCTGGATGGACAGGATGCTGTCGCCGCCCGCGGCGAAGAACGAGTCGTCGGCGCCGATCTCCGCCAGACCGAGCACCTGCGCGAACAGCTCGGCCAGGGCCGTCTCGACCGGGCCCTCGGGGGCGCGCGAGGCCGCACCGGCCGCCGGGACCGGCAGGGCCGCGCGGTCCAGCTTGCCGTTCGGGGTCAGCGGGATCTCGTCCAGCTCGACGACGACCGACGGCACCATGTGCCCGGGCAGCGTGTCGCCGGCGTAGCGGGTCAGTTCGGCGGGGTCGAGCCGGGCACCAGGGCGGGCAAGGACGTAGGACACGAGCTGCGTCGCGCCGGAGGCGGCCGTCCGGCCCAGGGTGACCGCGTAGTCGACCGAGGGATGGGCCGTGAGCACCGCGTCGATCTCGCCGAGCTCGATCCGGAATCCGCGCACCTTGACCTGGAAGTCGCGGCGGCCCACGTACTCGAGCGCGCCGTCCGCCGCGCGGCGCACCAGGTCCCCGGTGCGGTACATGCGCGCGCCGGCCGCGTCCGCGCCGGGGAAGGTGGCCGCGACGAACCGCTCCGCGGTCAGGTCCGGCCTGCCCAGGTAGCCGCGGGCCAGCGCCGGACCCGACAGATACAGCTCGCCGGTCACCCCGGCGGGCACGGGGCGCAGCCGCGCGTCCAGCACCACCGCGCCGACACCGGGGAACGCGGTGCCGATGGTCACCGGCTCGCCCGGGCGCAGGGCCGCGCTGCCGGTCGCCAGGATCGTCGCCTCGGTCGGCCCGTAGCCGTTGAAGAAGGCCCGGTCGCCGGTGGCCCACCGAGCGACCAGCGCGGGCCCGAAGGCGTCACCGGCCACCACGACCACGCGCAGGTCGTCCAGGTCGTCCGGGTCGCCCGGGTCGACCGACTCGAGCGCGGCCGGGGTGATGAGCAGGTGGGTGACCCGCTCCCGGCGCAGCAGCCCGGCCAGGTCCGCGCCGCCGAACACCGACGGCGGCGACACGACCAGGGTCGCGCCCGCGCCCGCGGCGAGGAGCAGTTCGAGCACCGAGACGTCGAAGCTCGGGGAGCACACGTGCAGGACGCGATCGCCCGGGCCGACCGCGTAGCGCGCGCGGGTCGCGGTCACCAGGGCGGCCAGCCCGGCGTGGGTCACCTCGACGCCCTTGGGCCTGCCCGTCGAACCGGAGGTGTAGACGACGTAGGCGACGTGCGCGCCGGTCAGCGACCGCGGGCGGTCGAGGTAGGTGACCGGGTGTCCGGGCAGGGCGTCGACGCGCTCGCGGACGGCCGGGTCGTCGAGTTCGAGCCAGTCCGGGCCCGCGCCGAACCGGGGCCGGTGCTCGGCGACGGTCAGGCCGAGCACCGCGCCGGAGTCGGCGAGCAGGTAGCCGACGCGGTCGGCGGGCAGCTGCGGATCCACCGGCACGTACGCGGCGCCGGTCTTGGCGACCGCCCACACGGCGAGGACCGACTCGATCGACCGGGTGAGGCCGAGCGCGACGACGTCGCCGGGGCCGACGCCGCGCGCCAGCAGCTCCCTGGCCAGCCGCGAGGAGGCCGCGTCGAGCTCGGTGTAGGTGAGCGCGCGACCGCCCGCGGGATCGGTCACCGCGAGGCGCGCGCCGTCGGTGTCGACCGCGGCCGTCAGCAGCTGGGTGAACAGCGTGGTGCCGGTCCGGCGGTTGCGGCTGCGCGGTGCGCGGCGAACATCACCCATCTCGAGCTACTACATCCTTCTCACGTGCGGCCCGCTGGTGCGTCCTGACCCGCGAACCCGGCCAGATTCGGGGTCCGCCGGGTGGCCGACCGGTGTCGAACAAGCGAAGAAGGAGTCGATACAGGGGCGTTCGGCGAACATGAGAACACAGCACGGGGCCTCCGGACCAGACAAACGGGGCGTTCCACGCGGCCGGGACCGAACTCGGTCCGGAATTTGTGCGCGTGGCACAATCCGGGAACCGGTTCTTGGTCAACGGAGGGAGTCGCGGTGGCGTACGGATCCCTGGCCTGGGTGGGGCGCGCGCTCGCGCCGCTGCGCGAGTCGATGACCGCCGACCTGGTCCGCACGATCGAGCAGGTCGTGCCGGTCATCGACATCGATCCCGACCTGGCCGGTCTGCGGGCGGCCAGCATCGCCGAGAACGTCGTGCTGCTGCAGCACGTGCTGGCCACCGGCGTCGACCCGGCCACGGTCGGCCCGCCCGCGGGCGCGGTGGCCTACGCCCAGGCGCTGGCGCGGCGCGGCGTGCCCATGTCGGTGCTGCTGCGCGCCTACGGGCTCGGGCAGAACCGGCTGCTCGGCACCGGCATCGCGCAGGTGCTGGCCGTGCCGGGGCCCGACCAGCCCGCCCGCATCGCCGAGCTGCTTGACTTCGCGCGCGTCTACCTCGACCGGATCACCTACCTCATCGGCCGCATCTACGACGCCGAACGCGACCGCTGGCTCACCAGCAGGCAGGCCGCGCGCCAGCAGTGGGTGGCCCGGCTGCTGGCCGGCGGCGACGTCGACGTGGCCGCGGCCGAGGCCGCGCTCGGCTATCCGCTGGACCGCGCGCACCTGGCGGCGGAGATCTGGCTGCCGCCCGCCGTCGGCGGCGCCGACACCGCGCGGACCCTC